>CAJKOW010000046.1 GCA_905201685.1 uncultured Bacteroides sp.
CGCAATATGCTTGATATATTAAGGGATTACCAACCTGAAATATCCGCTGACCCATAATTATCAATAATTCTATTATCCAAAAATAAATATAGTTAGGCCTTAAAATAGCATACAAAACTCTATCGATAGCATATAGGAAAATAGCATACAAAAGCATTACTCCAACCGCCAGAATATGGATATAAAAACTAAAGAAATAAGTAATACTGCTGATTGTTTTACAGATAAGTATCACAAACATCACACATAGGAAAAGCAAAATAGGAGTCAAATATTTCATATTACAAAAGGACTATTAATCCATTGTTTTTTTATCTATTAAAATAAAAGCAATGTCCCTATTGCATTGAAAGAATAAAGGAATAAAACATCACAAAAGCCAGACGATAAATAATGGCAGGTTATAATATGACAGAAACAAAGACTATCCGATCATTTCAGATGCAAAATCTGCAACACCGGATTCTCATCTTCCACTCCCTCGGGAACATACCAGAAGGTAAAAGTATTATTCTGCGTAGCCGAAGTCCGGCCATTGGCATTCACGCCATCCAGATCGTTCACCAACGACTTACCTATCCGATATGTCTGTTCTTTCTTCGAAAACAAGAAATATCGCAAATCGTAAACCGACGACCAGTAGGCCGCATAAATCCACCCGTCGCTTTCTATGTATTGAGTCCTACTGAAATCCTCCATGTGCTGAAACGTATCTTCTTTATCGTAATCATGCTTCAAAGGAGGCTGCATGTCGAAAGCATAATGCAACGTGAGTTGCTTCCCGTCGAAACTATACACATCGTTTTCAAAGATAGGCGACATGAAACAAACGCTGTCACCCAGCGAGCAGAGCTCCCAGGAAAGTTGGGTATAGATGGACGAACGTTCGTCCCGCTTCACCAACTGCCTGACAACTTTTCCCGAAGCATCGACATGATAAATCCCCGCATTATCGGTGTCGCTACCCGCCAACGATATCACATATTCCCCCGAAGGAAGCAATTTGAAGTCCATGGCACGGACTTCCAGACGTACATCCTTCAGAAAACGGCCTCCCCAGTCGTAAAAGAGGAGCTTGTTGGTCCAAATGTCCAGCAGAACAATCTGCCTGTTAGCTTCATCTACTTCAAACTGCTGTACATTGCCATATTCACCAGGCCCACTGCCGGGCCGACAGATTTTTCCGAGGTAATACCCTTTCCGGTCGAACATCCAAACCGCCTGCATTCTACTGTCGAGAACAAACATATAGTCCCTGCCAACATAAACATCCTTAATCTTCCCTATCAGGCATTCATCCGATGTTTCCAAAGGAAGATACTCCAAGTTGTCCACAAATTGGGAATACCTGACCGACTCCTCCGCCTCGTTCAGCAAGTCGGGAGCAAACGCGCCATCATGCTTCTGCTTCTCCGTACACGACAGGCAGAAAAACAATCCCAACATCCAACAGACATACCATTTATACATATTACCGATTTATTAGAAAAAAGGTTACTATTAAAACGTGTTTCAGCACAGATTATCCATCCGCTCTCTTTTCGCCAAAAATACGGATAAAAACAGATTAATCAAAACAGATTGCAACATTAAAAAGGCCAAGACCTGCCGAAACAGCCGTGAAGTTTCACCCTATATCACTTATACTAAGCGCATTGCGTTGAAAGGTGAAACAAGAACTTTCGTTTTTTTTACGGATGCCATCACCGTGGTGAAACTTCATGTTTCACCACATTTGTCTGAACGCCACCCTAATGCAAGGCGGTGAAAGCGTGAAGGGTATTTCCGGATAAAAGAAATCAAATGTGTGAAGAGATGTTTCACACCACTTTACACCCCGCCGAACAACACAAGCATTCTGCACGAGCCACACCAGTGTCGAACAAATGGATTGCAAGTGTGGAACAGATGGAATGCAAGTGTGGAACAAACGGATTTCAACCTGTCAAGATCGCAAGCACTTCTCCTACCATATGCCTTATTTATGAGTTCTTATCCTTATCAAGGAATAAGGTCAGTTCTTCTTCTACTTCTTCTATACTCGGTAGAGCAGATTTCAGATTATCGGGTATAGCCTTGCTCAACTGATAATCGCTGATACCTATCGGCTGGTCATATCCGGCCAAAGCATATTGCGCCACAACTTCGTCTTTACCCTTGCACAGCAAAAGCCCGATGGTCTTATTATCATTTTCTCCCTTCAACTTATCATCCACTACATTGATGTAAAAGTTCAGTTGTCCTGCATATTCCGGTTTGAACGGTGTCGCTTTCAATTCCACTACAACATAGGCATGAAGTTTGATATTATATAGAATCAGGTCAGCAAAAAAATCACTGTTGCCTATCTGGAAATGTTTCTGCCGAGCAACAAAAGCAAAACCGTTGCCCATTTCCAGCAAGTAACGGGTTACATGCTTAACCAGCTGTTCTTCGATGTCTCTTTCATCGGCTTTCTCCTTAGCTCCTGCCAGATCAAAGAGATACGGGTCTTTCAACAAATAATTGGCAAGGTCGCTTTGAGGTGCGGGAAGTGTGGCCGTGAAATTACTTACCTTGTTGCTCTTGATTTGCCTTTCATACAACTTATTTTCAATCTGCATTTTCAACACATTACTGCTCCAACCCATTTCTACAGATTGTTTCATATACCAATATCCTATGCCCAATGGAAGTGAACTGTTAAGCATAATCACATGGCTCGCCCAGTTTATTCTTGCAACAGGTGATGCCAGGAATATTCTCTCCACATCTTCAATTACTGTTTGGCAAATGGCAGATACTGTTTCGGTAACATCCGAAATTTGTGCAAGAGGTTCTTGCACAATTGCAATTTTCTTATTTTCTGTTGATTGAATTTGCGCAAGAGGTTCCTGCGCAAATACGGTATTGCTTAACTTTTGGACTGCTTCTGTAATATTCTGTATCTTTGGAACTGTTAACTTTGCATCAGTCTCTATGAGCTGCTGCAATATACTTAAGGGATATGCCTTTGCGAATTGACACATATAGGCTAAATTCCGGACAGAATATCCTTTCTTCTCAGGGTAGTTGAACCGGATTGCCTGCGCCAGTTGCTTGATGATTTTGCTTCCCCAACCTTGTAAGTGCTGATGATACAGGATATAGTTACCCATCTTCCAGTAATGAAACAGCATCTGAGCATTGGCAGCGGTAATAAGCCGCACTTGCGCCTGCTCTATTTCCGAACCGACAGCATGAACAAAAGCGTCAAAATGCCTTTTCTCTATGTTATGTTCGTTATCATTCATATTATTTATAATAAGTATTGTTTGGACAAAAACTTCATCACAACCTGGACAGGAACGCCAAGAGCCAGTACATTACAAATGTATCCTTCTTACTCCATGCTTCGGCCTACAAATTAAAGAATTTATTTCCAACACCCGAAATCTTTCCCCTATAAAACAAGAATGCCCCGGTCGTGCAACGCACGCCGGGGCATTCCCTTTTTTTCTACAATGCTAAATGACTTTAGTTATTCTCCGGACGGAGCTTGCGTACCGTCACAGCAGTCTGCCACATTTCGCTATCGCGAAGAGCCTTCAGCTCGGCATTCAGCTTCTCGCGGTAGTCGGGCTGAGAGTTGCTGTCGATGGAGATCTGAGCTTCGTTACCGCTCTTCACACTCTCGTACAGCTTCTGCATAACCGGCTTGATGGCATCGTGGAACGGGCCCATCCAGTCGAGAGCACCACGCTGGGCGGTAGTAGAGCAGTTGGCATACATCCAGTCCATACCGTTCTTGGCAAAGAGAGGCATCAGCGACTGAGTCAACTCCTCAACGGTTTCATTGAAAGCCTCGGAAGGCGTGTGGCCGTTCTCACGGAGCACTTCGTACTGTGCCAGCAACAGACCCTGAATAGCACCCATCAGCGAACCACGCTCGCCGGTCAGGTCGGAATAAACCTCGCGCTTGAAAGTCGTTTCGAACAGATAACCTGAACCGATACCGATACCGAATGCCAGCGTACGGTCTTTTGCACGACCTGTTGCATCCTGATAAACGGCATACGAACTGTTCAGACCACGGCCTTCGAGGAACATCGTACGCAAAGACGTACCCGAACCCTTAGGTGCTACCATGATTACATCGATGTCGGCGGGAGGAATGATGTGAGTGCGTTCCTTATAAGTGATGCCGAAACCATGAGAGAAGTACAGAGCCTTGCCCGGAGTCAGGTACTGCTTGATTTTGGGCCATACGGCAATCTGGGCAGCATCGGACAGCAGCATGCAGACGATGGTACCCTTCTGTGCAGCTTCTTCGAGCGAGAAGAGTGTTTCGCCCGGCTTCCAACCGTCGGCTACTGCTTTGTCATAAGTCTTGCCCGGACGCTGACCAACGATGACGTTGAAACCGTTGTCACGCAGGTTGCAAGCCTGGCCGGGACCCTGTACGCCGTAACCCAGCACGGCGATTACTTCATCTTTCAAGATTTCACGTGCCTTTTCAAGAGGAAACTCTTCGCGGGTCATCACATTCTCGATAACACCGCCAAAATTCATTTGTGCCATTTTGTTTTAGTTTTTATTTGTGGCTTTCGCCTGGTTAATATTTTTAGTTTTTAAGTTTGTAAGTTTTTAAGTTTGTGAGTTTTTAAGTTTTTAAGTTCGTAAGTTTGTGAGTTATGAGTTCGTGAATTATTAGGTTGAAGATCTTATCTGTCTTGTCAACTTATAAACTGAAAAACTCATAAACTTAAAAACTCAAAAAAATTCTATTTTCGCGCGGCAAACCGTCTCACTGCCGTTCTTCTTGACTTCCACGCCGTAAACATCGTTGCCGTCGTCGTCGAGGTAAAAGGACAATTCGTCGCCGTAATAGCTCTCGGCCACGTAAGCCATTTCGAAACGGCGGATGCGCTTGCTTCGGTACAACTCTATCGGGAACAGGTCGAGGATGTGTTCGATATAACGGATGCTGTTCACATGCCCGTTGATGTCGATGTCGCTATACTTGGCCTTGAGCGAACTGACCGGTTCGGTAGCCCGAATCTTGATGCGCGACGGCTTCGCAATGGGACAAGGCTCGTCGCACACATAATTCATGATGCTGCCGTCGTGCACTGCCAGCAGGTCGATAGGCTTGCGCGTCTGCATACTGATCATGGCCCAGACGGAACGTGCATAACCAATCTTGCGTCCGTCCTTGTCGATGATGGCAAAGTTGCGGTCGGTGAAGAGCCGATAGACATTCTCTACCCACGTCTGTATCGAGAAGGGCTCGTACTGCAAAGGCATCTCGTCCATGTCGATGGCCAGTCGGGAAAGCACCCAGGTATAGTTGTCTTCGTTCAGCTCGGCCATGCCGAAACCACGTTCGGTGGCATGAAAACCGGCGCAGTTGAGCAGATGGTTGCCCAGCACACCCAGCGTCAGCCTTCCCGTAAAGTCCACGTGGAAAGGTTCGGCCACGAAGTTATAGGTTCCTATTTTGTTGTCCATAGGTCGAGGATTTTTAGTTTTTAAGTTTTTTAGTTTTTAAGTTTAGTTGACGAGGGGACAAGTGAACGAGGCCACAAGGGGGGAAGGGGACTCATTACCTGTTTCCTTGTTTCTTGTCAACTTGTCAACTCGTCAACTCACTTCCCTCCTTCTTTGCTCTTCAGATACTTTGCCTCGCGCTCGGCCAGATATTCATTGACCCGTTCGAAGCAGCTGGTGGTGATGGCCACACGCCCCGAACGGACAAACTGAAGCACACAGCCAAAGGCTTGCAGTTCCTTATAGAGGCAGGTGATGTCGTCGCTCATTCCATTCATTTCGACAATGGAGAATACCGGATTGACTTCTACAATGCGGGCATGATACCTGCGTATCACCTTGGATACTTCCGGAGTCTGCTCTAATGCCGGAGTCGTCACCTTGTAAAGGGCAATCTCGTGCTGATAAATTTCGTCATCGGTAAAGTAATGCGCCTGCAGCACATCTATCCTTTTGGCGATCTGTTTTACCACCTTTTCGATGGTACTTTGGTCCGTCCATGCGGTAATGGTGTATTTATGCACTCCCTGAATGGAAGAAGCAGACACATTCAGGCTCTCGATATTGATTTGCCTGCGGGTGAACACGGCCGTCACCTGGTTGAGCAAACCGGCGATGTTCTCCGAATGGACGATGATGGTATATAATGTCTTTTCAGTCATAAGTCTTTGTTATTTAGTTGACAAGTTAACGAGTTGACAAGGGGACAAGGGGACAAGTTAACAAGTCTGCAAGGGGACGGGGAAACGCCTTGTGGCCTGAAGCCTTGTCAACTCGTTTACCGGTCTGCCCGTATCTAATTTCAACATTCCAGCAGCATCTGGTTCACCGAACCACCCGGAGGCGTCATCGGCATCACGTTGCCTTCTTCTTCCACACAGGCTTCGAGCAGGAACGGGCCGTCGGTTGCCAGCATCTCGCGGATAGCATCGGCCAGTTCCGAACGTTCCATCACACGACGCGAAGGAATGCCGTAAGCAGCAGCTATCTGCATATAGTCGGGGTTCAACATGGGTGTGAACGAGTAGCGGCGGTTGAAGAACATGGCCTGCCACTGGCGAACGTTACCCAAATAATTATTGTTCAGCAGAATCATCTTGACAGGGGCCTTCTGTTCCATCACCGTGCCCAGTTCCTGCAGGTTCATCTGCAAGCCGCCGTCGCCCATGAAGACACAAACCGTGCGGTCGGGGCGTCCGAACGTAGCACCGATGGCGGCAGGAAGACCGAAGCCCATCGTACCCAATCCGCCGGAAGTGACAATGCTGCGCGGACGGGTGTACTTGAAGTAACGGGCAGACATCATCTGATTCTGACCAACGTCGGTCACCAGAATAGCATCGTTATGGGTTGCCTCGCTCACGGCACGTACCACTTCGCCCATGCTCAGCTCGCGGGTAGTGCGGCACAGTTCGGGACGGATTACCTTCTCTTCCTCTACTTCTTCGTAGGTACGGAAACTGTCGAGCCACTCCCGGTGGGTGGCCGGTTTCAGCAGTTCGGTAACGGCAGGCAATGTCTCTTTGCAGTTACCCAGCACAGCTACATCGGTCTTGATGTTCTTGTCTATCTCGGCAGGGTCGATATCGAAGTGAATGATTTTGGCTTGCGGGGCATAGGTTGCAACGTTGCCTGTCACACGGTCGTCGAAGCGCATACCTACGGCTATCAGCACATCGCACTTGTTAGTATTGATGTTCGGTCCCAAATTGCCGTGCATACCCAGCATGCCTTTGTTCAGCGGATGGTCGGAAGGCAAAGCCGACAGTCCCAACAAGGTGCGTCCGGCAGGCAGTTCTGCCTTTTCAATGAAAGCTAACAGCTCGGCTTGAGCATTTCCCAACTCTACACCTTGCCCAACGAGCACCAACGGACGCTGGGCAGCGTTGATGAGGTCGGCCGCCTGGCGGATAGCCTCCATATCCATGTCGGGCACAGGCTGGTAGCTGCGGATGAAGTCGACTGTTGCCGGCGCATACTCTGTCTTATCCACTTGGGCATTCTTGGCAAAGTCGAGCACTACGGGACCGGGACGTCCGCTGCGTGCTATGTAGAAGGCACGTGCCACAGCCCAAGCCACATCTTCGGCCCGGCGAATCTGATAGCTCCACTTGGTGATAGGTTGTGTGATGCCTACCAGATCGACTTCCTGAAAAGCATCCGTACCAAGAAAGCCCGTCCCCACCTGTCCGGCTATCACCACCATCGGCGTACTGTCTATCATGGCATCGGCAATGCCTGTAATAGTATTGGTGGCTCCCGGACCGCTGGTTACCAGACAGACACCTACCTCACCCGACACGCGGGCAAAGCCTTGCGCAGCATGGGTAGCTCCCTGTTCGTGGCGTACCAGAATATGGTTCAACGTCTTCCGATGGTCGTATAAGGCATCGAATACCGGCATGATGCTTCCACCCGGATAACCGAATATTGTTTTTACCCCCTCGTGTTCCAGCGAACGCATCAGGGCTTCTGCGCCTGTAATTGTATCTTTCATCTTGTAAATGAAGAATTAAGAATGAAGAATTAAGAATACTTTTTAATGAAAAATGATGAATGAAGAATGAAAAATTTCTTGTAAATGAGGAATTAAGAATTTCTTTATTAGTGAAGAACCACCAAAATTCTTCATTCTTCGTTCTTCATTCTTCATTTTTCTCATATCAGTCTCACCGCTCCTTTATCTGCCGAACTTACCAGACTGGCGTAAGCCTTCAGCGCCTTGGACACTTCGCGGTTGCGGGTGACAGGCGTCATGGGGCGGACAGCCAGTTCTTCATCGGTCAGCTTCACGTTAATGGTGCGGTTGGGAATATCTATTTCGATGATGTCGCCATCCACCAGCTTGCCGATGTTACCGCCGGCAGCCGCTTCGGGCGAGATGTGACCGATGCTCAGGCCCGACGTACCGCCGCTGAAACGTCCGTCGGTAATAAGGGCACATTCCTTGCCCAAGTGGCGCGACTTGATGTAGGAGGTAGGATAAAGCATCTCTTGCATGCCCGGACCACCCTTAGGACCTTCGTGGGTGATAACCACTACGTCGCCACTCTGTACTTTACCGCCCAAGATACCTTCGCAAGCTGCTTCCTGCGAGTCAAACACCTTGGCAGGACCTGTAAACTTCCAGATGCTTTCGTCCACTCCGGCAGTCTTCACTACACAACCGTCCTGGGCGATGTTACCCTTCAGTACGGCCAGTCCGCCATCCTTGCTGTAAGCGTGCTCCAAGTCGCGGATGCAACCGTTGGCACGGTCAGTATCGAACTCTTTGTAATAAGCATCCTGCGAACCCAGCTTCAAGTTGAACTTACCGCCGGGGGCACTGGCATACTTTTTCTGTGCCTTCTTGCAGACGTTGGGACTGGTGATGCAGTACTGGTCAATCTCCTCGGCCAGCGTCATGCCATCTACACGTTTCACACTGGTATCTACCAGTCCCCCTTTAGCCAGTTCGGCCATGATGGCTACGATGCCGCCTGCACGGTTCACGTCCTGCACGTGGTATTTCTGCGTGTTCGGAGCAACCTTACACAAGCAGGGCGTCTTGCGCGACAATATGTCAATGTCTTCCATCTTGAAGTCGGCTCCAGCCTCGTGGGCCACGGCCAGCAGGTGAAGCACCGTATTGGTAGAACCTCCCATGGCGATATCCAGCGTCATGGCGTTGAGGAAAGCCTCGCGGGTGGCGATGCTGCGGGGAAGTACGCTCTCGTCGCCTTCCTCGTAGTATTTGTAAGCGTTCTCCACAATCAGTTTGGCAGCGTCCTTGAACAGTTTCCGGCGATTCTCGTGTGTAGCCACAATTGTTCCATTGCCCGGCAGAGCCAGTCCGATGGCTTCATTCAGACAGTTCATCGAATTGGCGGTAAACATACCCGAACAGCATCCGCATGTGGGGCAGGCATGTTGCTCTATCTTGGCTACATCCTCGTCGCTCACCGTCGTATCGGCCGACTTGATCATGGCATCAATCAGGTCGAGGTGCTGCCCTTTCCACTCGCCAGCCTCCATCGGTCCGCCCGAAACGAAGACGGTAGGAATGTTCAGACGCATGGCGGCCATCAGCATGCCCGGCGTAATCTTGTCGCAATTGCTGATGCAGACCATGGCATCGGCCTTGTGGGCATTGACCATGTACTCCACACTATCGGCAATGATGTCGCGCGAAGGCAGTGAATAAAGCATGCCGTCGTGTCCCATGGCAATGCCGTCGTCGATCGCAATGGTATTGAATTCGGCAGCAAAGCAACCCAGCTTTTCAATCTCTTCCTTGACGAACTGCCCTATCTCGTGCAGGTGGACGTGCCCCGGAACAAACTGCGTAAACGAATTAACGATGGCAATAATGGGCTTACCCATCTGCTCACGCTTCATGCCATTGGCCACCCACAATGCACGTGCTCCCGCCATGCGGCGGCCTTGCGTGCTGAACGAACTGCGTAACTGATGTTTCATCTTCGTTATTCTCCTTTCAATAAAAAAGCCTTTCTCGTATGTGAGAAAGGCTTCAAAAAAATATCTTCATCAGGTATGGATACATACACAAAACCTTTCTCACGCTCTTGATTTCAAGACCACGACGCGAATAATATGCAGGACTGCCAGGTTAATGGATGTATGTAGCATCATATCTTTCTTTTTTAAACGATTCAACTGTTTTATTGCTTAACGTGTCGCAAAGGTAAGTGATTTTTTATAATATACAAGCAGTTTGAAGAAAAAAAAGATATTTTTCTTTAGAATCGTAAGGAAAGCAAACGAAAAACTCTCCTTTTATCATGAAAGCAGAGCCGATGGCAGAACTTCAGAGCAGCATTCCCCCGGCTTTGCAGGGGAAAACTGTGGGGTTTGCCCGACTATTGCCCCGCATTTGAGAGACAAACGCGAGGCGTTTTGCCAACAGACGCGAGGCATTTTGCCGACAAACACGACGAAGTTCCTGACCACCCACGCCTTCCACCATCTCAGGCCCCTTTCCACAGCAACATTTACCACGACCGGACAAAAGGGAAAGGGGCGTTGTCGTCGTCGTCATTCGTTGCCCTGTTATAACAACATTATCTTTTTCTTTTTTTCTTTCTTTCTTTATATATATATAAATATAAGGGACGATTTTGTGTGATTTTCAAGCAACACAGTCATTATCCATTTAATTATCAATTAATTACAACTTTTCAATCAGTGAATATAGCGATTATTTCGGCCTGTTTTTCTTCATTTTTCGATGATTTTATGCTGTTTTTTGCCATTTTTTCGCTGTTTTTTGCCGGATTTTCATCGTTTTTTCTTCAAAACAGGGTCGGAAATGGCAAAATTTTCATCATTTTCTGTGGTTTTTCGAGTATTTTCTGTTGTTTTTCGGGCATTTTTCATGATTTATTTCAAGTCGGCACACCGCTGTGTCATCCACCTCACGAAGCGGAATTCACTGAGGTCGGGACAGGAAGAGGAAAGATAACAGCAAGTTTTGCAACATAAACCAAAAGTTTCGTATCTTTGCCTCGGCGAAGCGTCACAAAGCTCAAGCTTCAGATTTGCCTGAACTTACGGAAATAAATGACAACTTCTGCCCCTTCCTTGCTTCCGGAAGGTATAAAAACAGAGACTTAAGCAAAAAGATTATTCACTAAAACAAACAGTTATAACAAAAATGGAAAACAAATACATCACCGTAGCCTACAAGTTGTATTCGATCGAAGATGGAGAAAAAGATTTCGTAGAAGAAGCCCCGACTGAACACCCGTTCCAATTCATCTCGGGACTGGGCATGACACTGGATGCCTTCGAAAGCCAACTGGCAGGGCTGAATGTAGGAGACAAATTCGACTTCACCATCGGCGCTACCGATGCTTATGGCGAATACGATGAAGATCACGTCATCGAACTGCCCAAAACCATCTTCCTGATAGACGGAAAATTCGATAGCGAACGTGTGGTAGAAGGCGCCGTCATTCCCCTGATGACTGCCGAAGGCCAGCGCATCAACGGTAGCGTGGTAGAGGTAAAAGACGATGTGGTAATCATGGATATGAACCACCCCTTAGCCGGATGCGACCTGAACTTCGTAGGCGAAGTAGTAACCAGCCGTCCGGCAACCAATGAAGAACTGGCCGAAGTAGCCCGCATGATGAGCGGCGGTTGCGGAGGCGGATGCGGAAGTTGCGGTGGCGGATGCGGCGACCACGATGGTGGCGACGACTGCGGATGCGAAGGCGGATGCTGCCACTAAGGGAATGAAGAATGAAAAATGAAGAATGAAGAATTTTCGTTTAATGTGTATCTGCCCAATAAGGGAACACAAAGAAATTCTTCATTCTTCATTTTTATCTCTTCATTTACTTGCTTGTCATAATATCAAGCACCAGTCGGTCCGTCTCATTCATTCCCTGCGATCCTATCTTCGTCAGGTTACGGATACTCTGATCGACATCTTCGTCAATGATACCCTCCACCGAAGTGACACACCGGTTTTCCATCGCCATGATGGCGGAAAGAACGGCTGTCGATACACCGGTTGTCACCTTCAATGCGCAACTCGGCTTCGCACCGTCGCATATCATACCCGTCAGATTGGCAATCATGTTCTGTACGGCGTACGTAATCTGCTCGTATGTACCACCCATCAGCCAGGTAATACCACAACTGGAGCCTGTAGCAGCCACCACACAACCACACAAGGCTGAAAGACGCCCCAGACTTTCCTTGATATAAATCACCGTCAGATGACTCAACATCAGGGCACGTATCAGCTCCTCCTCCGACTTTCCGTTCTCTTCGGCATAAACCAGTACCGGAAGTGTTGCTGAAATTCCCTGGTTGCCACTGCCCGAATTGCTCATCACCGGTATCATGGCGCCGGCCATACGGGCGTCGCAGGCTCCCGACGTATAAGAAAGAATGTGCGAAAAGACACTGTCACCCATAATCTTATGCTCGTAATTTCCGCGAAGCATTTTGCCCAATCCGTGACCGTAATCGCCCTTGAACGACTGTTCGGCAGCCGCTTTGTTCAAGCGGGCAGTATCCAGAATGAAGCGTATTTCGTCGAGCGGAGCCGTCATGGCAAAGTCGTACACCTTACGCATGCTCAGGCTGATGCCTTCTTCCTCTTCTTCGGCCGCACCCGACGACGTGCGCTTGTCGAGCATAACCTCGGCATTGCGGGCTTCGTAAACGAAGTTTGTATGTCCACCTGCAATAATAGCCGTAGCCTCTTCATCGCCTGCCTGACACACAACTTCGATATAAAGCTTCTCGGCAATATCCTTTTTCAGAGCAATCGAAATCCGCTTTTCGGCAATAAACCGTTTACCTTCTTCCACGGCTTCGGGAGTGCTGTCCTTCAAAACCTCCAGCTGATAGGCCGATTTTCCGATCAAAGCCCCCAAAGCCACTGCAATGGGCAGACCAATCATGCCCGTGCCCGGGATGCCTACTCCCATGGCATTTTTCAGGATATTGGCACTCAGCCACAACGAAATCTTCTCCGGGCGTTTACCCAACAATTCGGTAGCCCGCGCCACACACAACGCCACTGCAATGGGTTCGGTACATCCGATGGCCGGAACAACTTCCTGCTTCACCAGTCTGATAATTTTTTTTCTTTCTATTTCGTCCATAGTAAACTCTATTATTATTCAATAATCATACAAAATTAAAGGTAATGACAGATAAAACCATAAGAATCGGCCATTATTTTTACAGAATAACGGCTTTTAAAGACAATATTCCGAAATAATAGATTATTTTTGTAACTTGCTAATAATAGGTAAAATGAACCATAAAAAAGATAAGACCCTAATTTCCGCAAATAATCTCGACTCTCGTGTTATTAATGGATATTTTATAA
>CAJKOW010000047.1 GCA_905201685.1 uncultured Bacteroides sp.
ACCTGTAACCGGCTGATCCGTAGTCAGCTACTCTATTCAGTTGAGCTACGCGGCCTTTTTGTTTAACGGGTGCAAAGATACAGCATATTTTTGAATTAGCAAACAAAACCCAGTTTTTTTTTGCAAAAAATCATTCAATAAACCGATAGTTAAACAACTGCCATCCCAATGTGATGCCTACATTCCATTCTTTTTTGGGTGAGCTATAATGGTTTACGTATGCTGAAATTGCTCCGAAAGGCAAATGACACACAAGTGACAATTCGCCTATATATTCGAAGCGGCTGAATACTTTTCCGTAGTATGCCTTATTGAACGCATTCTTCATAATAGGGAAAATGGGTACAAACCCATAAAACTCGGTACGTACTTGAAACATATCATTCAACACATATATAGGTTTAATACCTGCAGCAATATACTGATTCGCTCTAAAAGCCTCGTTGTAAACCAATTCGCTATGCGGAGTAGGAGAAAAATCGCATGCCTGCATCATCGTAGCCGTATAATTCTCCGAGAAGTTTTTCGATGAATAGACAGCTTCAGCCATCCAGCCTAAGGTAAAATTAGGGCTCATGGCATGATAGGCCTCTTTCATGTAAGAAATCTGAAGCCACGACTGCCTCTTTTTCCATGATGAAGCTTCCGTTGTCGTAGAACTTCCAGAAATAAACTTTTCTCTACCCGTAAAAATCTGAGCGATCAGCTTCTCGTAATAACCTTTAGTGGCATACTGCCTCACATTAAGCGTACTTCCATAAAAGCCAATGGCTCCACCCAGCAGACGATACACACTCTGATCTGAACGATCCTTCTCAAAATCAATCACATTTGACTGAAAATAATTATCTTCCAGTTTACCAATACCAAAACTGAATTCAGCCCGTTTGTTGGCAAGGAATGGCAAAGCAACCATCAACTTCAGGAAACGTTCGTCTTTCGAATTGAAAGAAGGTATGTCGTGCTTGGAAAACAGCTTATCCTTTTTATAATAGTCAAAGGTACTGATTGATGCTATCAGACGATAGGACGTCGGAATATGTGTCGGCAAATCTATTCTTGCCATAAATTGGGCATTATTATACACTTTACCTATCTGACCGTCAATAGTCAGCTCCTTCGAGTAATAGTTCAAATTCTGATAACCGACACCCAAGTATATCTGATTGGAGCTGGTGGTTGATACGCTTCCCCCGACACGAACCGAAAAACTATCTTCCATTTTCACCTTCAGATGAAGAGAATAGAGATCGGACGTCGGATCATAAACGGCATGAGGGATTATTTCTGAAATCATATTGTCTGCCAGTAGGCGGAAATAACCCCGTTTCAAATCTTCGTAAGTGAAAATGGTATGCGGATCATCATGAAATTCCTTTTTGATATATGCCTGCTGCTGAGGATTGGCTCCATCAATATAGATATCGCGAAAACGGAATTGCGGGAGATTACTCCGATAAACCATTCGTCGCAGCCGTATATTATCGGCATTCACCCTTCGGTGAACACGGCTTTTAATTGAATCCATCATACTCATCGTACGATTATAACCGATATCGTGCAGCTCGTCAAGCCTGTCGAAGTCCAGCAAATTCACATCATTGTATTTAAATGTCATCACTATGCCTAAGGAATCGGGAATAGAATAATCAGTCTTTTGCATAACCATGTTTTCTATCTGGCTCATCAGGTCGTTCTCGTTCGGTTTGCTGGGATTAGCTGCCACTACACTGCCTATAATCACATCCGGATGAAAATCTTCGCGCATCACATCGGTAGGGAAATTATTGTAAATGCCTCCGTCGTAAGCCAGAATACTGTCTATTTCGATAGGCTTGAATACAAAAGGGAAACTCATGGATGCCCTAACGGCATCTCCCAAATCTCCATTGCGCATGATCAAAGGCTTTTTATTGTACACATCGGAAGCCACGCACCGGAAGGGAACAAACAAATCATCAAAATCGCCACGGCATGCTGCTGTAGAACGTGCAAAAAGTTCTACAAAGACCAGATTCATCTGAATCGGGCTAACCATACTTGTTGGCAACCGCAACGACTTGGAACGCAATGAATCCTTAAAAGCAAAACGAATATTAAGAAACTCCGGTGTAGGCCTTCCTTTCTTAAAATAGTATTCATATTGGGATTCTACCTGCCCTGAATACCAACGCTTGAAATCGGGAGAACGCAAAAGAGCCTCCATGTCATCGGGCGAATAGCCCATTGCATACAAAGATCCTACAATAGCTCCCATCGAAGTTCCTGCAATATAATCGATCGGAATGTTATTCTCTTCCAAAGCACGGATTATGCCAATATGAGTCATGCCCTTGGCACCACCACCGCTTAGCACAAGCCCCACCTTCTGTGCCTGCACAAAGCGAAAACAGAACAATGCCAATAGAAAAAGCAACAGATATCTTTTCATAGCTTACCGGCTAATGACGTTTCATACATGATTTATGCCCAAATATACACAATAGTCCACAAAAAGCACGATTTCATCGAACTTTTTTATCAGCATGTACCAACACAGACATTAAAGGTCAATATCAACTTCTACCGGACAATGATCGGAACCATATATGTCGGTATGTATCTTTGCATCTTTCAGTCGAGGTTGCAAGCGGTTGGAAACCAGAAAATAGTCGATACGCCACCCGGCATTCTTTTCACGGGCACGAAAGCGATAAGACCACCATGAATATATGTCTTTCTGTTCAGGATAGAAGTAACGGAACGTATCTGTAAAGCCCGAATCGAGCAGAATAGTAAACTTTTCGCGTTCTTCGTCCGTAAAACCGGCGTTACGCCGATTGGTCTTCGGATTTTTTAAGTCAATTTCCTTATGTGCAACATTAAGGTCACCACAGATGATGACCGGCTTGTGAGCATCAAGCGACAAAAGGTAGTTCCGAAAATCATCCTCCCACGTCATGCGGTAGTCAAGTCTCCGAAGTTCGTCCTGAGAATTGGGGGTATATACGGTAACTAAATAAAATTCAGGCATTTCGAGGGTGATGACACGTCCCTCTTTATCATGATGTTCTACGTCTATGCCTTTTGTTACCCGAATCGGAGTATGGCGGGTAAAGATTGCCGTTCCCGAATACCCTTTCTTTTCCGCATAATTCCAGTAGGAAGTATAGCCTTCAAACTGTAAGTCCAATTGTCCTTCTTGCATCTTTGTCTCCTGCAAGCAAAAGAAATCGGCATCCAACTGCTTGAAAGCGTCTCCAAACCCCTTATCATTACAGGCACGCAACCCGTTTACATTCCAAGATATAAATTTCATTTCATACTGTTTTTTATGGTTCATATTTCTTTTCGTGCCGGACACATCTGCCCCCCCGAAAAGTCCGGTGAGCGTATTCTGCATACAATGTCCGACAAATCAATATACAAACATATAAAAAACTCCGAAAACCCTCAAACCTATACGCCCAATGTTTCTGCGATTGGAGCAGAAAAGATGTATTTCGGAACTGTTTAGGGCGAAAACCTTACGCAACAGCATAAAAAAAGGATGTACCCTCAGCGGATACATCCTTCCTTTCCATCTGTAGTAAAATGAACTACTTATTTTATGAGTTCCAAACTTCTCTTTACAAAGTCGTTCAACGAAGCACCCTTCAGCATACCATTCTGAAGCAGAGCCAAGTCAATGAGTTGGCGAACAATTTTGTTCTTTGAGGCATACTCTGCCCAAATGTTCTCTTTCTGCTTCTTCAGATCTTCCCACTTCTTGTCGAGCTCGTTTACTTCATCTTTCTCGGCAGTAGGAATTTCTTCATCCTTCTTGCCTTCCTGAGCCTTCTTCAATTCCGTACGACGGGCATGTACATCATCCATCTCCTTTTGAACCGGAGCTATCTCAGAAGCGCAAGCTGTTTCTTCATCGTTCAGAACTTCCTTTACCAGGCGATGGTCAGAATTAAGAACCAAATTGAACATATCGGGCATTTCTCCGTAGAAACTCATGCCGGCTTGAATATTGGCCATTTCCTTCATACGGCGCATATATTCGCTTTGAGTAATCATCACCGGTGCGGCATTTTCTCCCAAAGCTTGAGCTGAAACATGAAATTCTGCCTTATCCATTGTCGGCAACTGGCTCTTGAAGATGTGTGCAAGTGCCTCCTGTTTAGCTCCTTCCAGTATTTCCCCTTTCTTGTCCTCTTTCACAATCAGGTTGTCTATCACATCGCTGTCCACACGAGTAAAACGTGATTTTTCGAACTTTTGCTCCAGCATGCCTACTACGGCTATATCCAACTGACCATCCATCAGCAATACATTATAACCTTTGTTCTTCGCAGCTTCAATGTAACTGTACTGTTCGTCCTTGTTGTTGGCATACAGATAGATCAGATTTCCATCCTTGTCAGTCTGATTGTCTTTAATCAGAGTCTTATATTCATCGAACGTATAATACTTGGAATCGGTGTCGATGAAAAGGGCAAAATCTTTAGCTCTGTCGTAGAAATCTTCCTGCGTCAGCATACCATAGTTGATGAAGATCTTCAAATCGTTCCACTTTTCCTCGAACTGCTTGCGGTCGTTCTTAAAGATGGATTGCAAACGGTCGGCCACCTTCTTGGTGATATAGGTTGAAATCTTCTTCACGTTAGAGTCGCTCTGCAGATAAGAACGTGATACGTTCAACGGGATATCCGGAGAATCGAGCACTCCATGAAGCAAGGTCAGGAAGTCGGGCACAATACCTTCGACGGAATCGGTCACATAAACCTGATTGCAATACAGTTGTATCTTATTCTTAGTCAGTTCGATGTTACTCTTTACCTTCGGGAAGTAAAGGATACCGGTCAGATGGAACGGATAGTCCACATTCAGGTGTATCCAGAACAACGGCTCGTCGGACATCGGGTAGAGGTCGCGATAGAATGCCTTATAATCTTCATCCTTCAGTTCGCTGGGCTTGCGTGTCCACAACGGAGTAGTCTCGTTAATGATGTTGTCCTCGGCTGTTTCTACCTGCTTGCCGTCTTTCCATTCTTTCTTCTTACCAAAAGCAACGGGTACGGGCAAGAAGCTGCAATACTTCTTCAACAAGCCCGAGATGCGGGACTCTTCAAGGAATTCCTTGCAATCGTCGTCGATATACAATACGATATCGGTACCACGGTCAGCCTTATCGCAATCCTCAATGGTAAACTCTGGACTTCCGTCACAGGTCCACTTCACCGCCTGAGCTCCTTCCTTGCACGACTTGGTAATGATTTCCACCTTTTTGGCTACCATGAAAGCCGAGTAAAATCCAAGTCCGAAGTGACCAATAATGGCATTGGCGTCGTTCTTGTATTTCTCCAGGAAGTCGTTGGCTCCTGAAAAGGCTATCTGATTGATATATTTATCTATCTCTTCGGCTGTAAGACCCAAGCCACGGTCGGACACGGTTATAGTATCTTTGCCCAGTGTGACGTGAATGGTCAGATCGCCCATTTCGCCTTTATACTCGCCGATGGAAGCAAGGGTTTTCAGCTTCTGAGTAGCATCTACGGCATTGGACACCAGCTCACGCAAGAAGATCTCATGATCGCTGTACAAAAACTTTTTAATAACGGGGAATATGTTTTCGGTTGTTACCCCAATGTTTCCTTTCTGCATAATAATAGGATATTTTTAGGTTTTTACTTTTTTATTCTTTGCCCATAGAAAAACAAAAAAAATGCCAGCCCCGCAGGACTGACATTTTGTCTGTATAAAATGAATTACTGTCAACCTTTTTGCATCTTCAGCTCATCCTTATCGGCATCCCACGTGACATGAATGGTGTCACCGACCTGCGCGCCGCCAGAAACAATCAGCTCGGACAAGCCATCTTCCAGATAATTCTGGATAGCACGCTTCAGCGGACGGGCACCAAACTGTACGTCGTAACCTTTCTTGGCCAGAAACTTTTTGGCATCGTCGCTCACATCGATGTGATAACCAATGGCTTCCAAACGTTCGAAAAGTCCCTTCAGTTCGATGTCAACTATGCGTGTGATGGCATCGAGCGACAGCTGGTCGAAAGTGATAATCTCGTCAAGACGATTCAAAAACTCGGGCGAGAAGGTTTTGTTCAACGCCTTCTGTATAACACCACGCGAGTATTCCTTATCATCAGTACGGTTTTGCGCAGCAAATCCAACACCACGTCCGAATTCCTTCAGCTGACGGGTACCGATGTTGGAAGTCAGGATAATAACGGTGTTCTTGAAGTCGATCGTACGACCTACATTGTCAGTCAGACGTCCTTCGTCGAGCACTTGCAACAAGATGTTGAACACGTCGGGATGTGCTTTCTCGATTTCATCCAACAAGATGATGGAGTAGGGCTTACGACGTACTTTTTCGGTAAGCTGACCGCCTTCCTCGTAACCGACATATCCCGGAGCGGCACCTATCATACGCGAGACGGTATATTTCTCCATATATTCGCTCATGTCGATACGTATCAGTGCATCGTCCGAGCCGAACATATAACGTGCCAACTGCTTGGCCAAGTGAGTTTTACCCACACCCGTAGGCCCCAGGAACATAAAGGTACCGATGGGGCGATTAGGATCTTTCAGGCCTACGCGGCTACGCAAAATAGCCTTTACCAGCTTGTCGATAGCAACATCTTGTGCAATGACCTTCGATTGAAGGGCTTCTTTCATGCCGGCCAGTTTCAATCCTTCGGCTTGTGCCATACGCTGTACAGGTACGCCCGACATCATCGACACCACGTTGGCTATCTCTTCTTCGCCCACTGTCTGACGATGGTCTTTCAGATGAGCTTCCCAGTCGGCTTTCATCGATTCCAGTTGGGCCGAAAGCTCTTTCTCGCGGTCGCGATAGCTGGCAGCCAGTTCAAAGTTTTGCGACTTCACGGCTTCACCTTTCTGGATACGGGCCTCTTCTATTAGTTTCTCCTGTTCTTCAATCTCCTTGGGAGCATTGATATTGGTCAGATGTACGCGCGAACCGGCTTCGTCGAGGGCATCAATGGCTTTGTCAGGGAAATTACGGTCGCTGATATAGCGTGCTGTCAACTTGACACATGCTTCCAAGGCTTCGTCAGTATAGGTGACGTTGTGATGGTCTTCGTACTTATCCTTGATGTTTTTCAATATCTGAAGAGTTTCCTCGGCTGTGGTAGGTTCTACCATTACTTTCTGGAAACGGCGCTCCAAAGCTCCGTCTTTCTCGATGCTCTTGCGGTATTCGTCCAACGTAGTAGCGCCGATGCACTGTATCTCGCCACGAGCCAGTGCCGGCTTCAGCATATTGGCGGCATCCATGCTTCCTGCAGCAGCTCCCGCACCGACTATGGTATGGATCTCGTCAATAAAGAGGATAACGTCGGGATTCTTTTGCAACTCATTGATAATGGACCGGATGCGCTCTTCAAATTGGCCGCGGTATTTGGTACCGGCCACCACGCTCGACATGTCGAGCATAACGACACGCTTATCGAAGAGGACGCGCGACACCTTCTTCTGATTGATGCGCAACGCCAGGCCTTCGACAATGGCCGACTTGCCCACACCGGGTTCGCCTATCAGCACCGGGTTGTTCTTCTTACGACGGCTTAGAATCTGAGCCAGCCGTTCTATCTCGCGTTCGCGGCCAACAACAGGGTCCAGTTTGCCCTCGGCAGCTGCACGCGTGATGTCCGTACCGAAGTTGTCGAGCACGGGCGTATCATTGGCCGATTTCCTTGCCGTAGCTTGAGCGGTCGAAGAAGCGCCGCCTGCATTACGTCCGCTGTCTTGTCCGGAACGAGGCATGTCCATCTCTTCGTCATCATCGTCATCCTCGGTAAAGCCCATACCGGAATTCGGATTGGTTGATTTCTTCGTAAGCAATTCGAATACAGACTGATAGCTGATATAGTCATCGTTGAGCACAATGGCAGCCATGTTGTTTTCGTCTTTCAGAATGGCCAGCAACAAGTGTTCCGTATCGGTCAGTTCGCTTTTCAGCAGGCGAGCTTCGAGCATGCTCATCTTTAATATGCGGGATGCTGTGGGCGAGAAAGACATTTCTCCCTCCGTCAGCATATTATCGTCTTCGGCATCTCTCAACTGCTCTTCGAGACGCTTCTTGATTAAATTCAAGTTTGCATCGAGCTTCGTCAGCACTTCAACTGCCTTTCCTCCGCCGTCGCGCAAGATGCCAAGCAGCAGATGCTCAGGGCCGATAATGCTGTTTCCCAGCCGATTGGCTTCTTCTTTACTATAAGTCAGTACGTCTGAAACTCTTTGTGAAAATTGATTGTTCATTGATGATCTCCTTATTGTTGATTATATCCGTGGCAAAGATACACATTTTTAGCGTGTGCACATCGCCGTTTCCCAATATTCTACAAATCCTATGCCAAGAATTTTATGTCAAACAGTCCCTGCCTTTATAGTCCGACAAAGTGTCACAAAAACGAATAAAAAGCGTTCATTAAGTCTGAATTTTATCCCTATAGCTATCACGACCAATTTTCAAAAGATCGAAAATAGAATGAAAGAGGGGGTCAGAAGCGTCTATCATCGCGTTCAAGTCGTATGTTAGATGGCCTCACATTGCTTCTTGCGAAGGTAAACATTGCTTCTTGCGAAGGTAAACATTGCTTCCTGGCAACGGTAACATGGCTTTTGGCGTGCAAAAAGCACCTACTTTAGCTTCTCAAAGAGCCTCTTTGGCCACGCCAAAAGGGACATAAGCTCGAAAACGAACAAAAAAAGCCTCCAACAAGGCCATTTTCTGCCTTTATTATTTCTATTTCAAATGTAAGCATTTCGCTATTCCACTGTTTATAAGCGAATAAGCCATCACTCACTTCGATATTTTCCACCATCACCGACAACAGCCCGAAATACGCGATTCTCAGCAGGTGAAAAGCACAAAGTGTCATTATGATAAATCTACGATCCCTATTTCGAGGAAGCAAACATACACCTTTATTTATTATAGAAAGTTAGCAGGGGCCATTTCTGCCTACTTCTCGCCGAAACTTTCTTTTCGAAATGTTTTCGTATGTCGTAAAAAAGCAGTACTTTAGCGTGGTTTTTCACAAACCACGCAATGTATAATTAATAATCTTTTTAAATGCTTGAACAAGACAGAATTATAAAGATTAACATCGAGGAGGAAATGAAGTCATCGTACATTGACTACTCCATGTCGGTCATTGTTTCGCGTGCCCTTCCGGATGTTAGAGACGGTTTTAAGCCCGTTCACCGAAGAATTCTTTTCGGTATGATGGGATTAGGAAATACATCAGACAAACCCTATAAAAAATCAGCCAGAGTTGTGGGTGAAGTATTAGGTAAGTACCACCCGCACGGTGACTCGTCCGTTTACGGAGCACTCGTCCGTATGGCACAACCGTGGGCCATGCGCTACATGCTGGTGGACGGACAAGGGAACTACGGTTCGGTTGACGGCGACAGCGCAGCAGCCATGCGTTACACCGAATGCCGCCTCCAGAAGATCGGCGAAGACATGATGCAGGACATCGACAAGGAAACAGTTGATATGCAAAACAACTTCGACGACTCCTTGCAGGAACCCACCGTCATGCCTACACGCATCCCCAACTTGCTGGTAAACGGTGCGTCGGGTATCGCCGTAGGTATGGCAACCAACATGCCTACACACAACCTGTCGGAAGTAATCGATGCTTGCGTGGCTTACATTGACAACAACGACATCGAAATCGAAGAGCTGATGAACTACGTCAAAGCCCCCGATTTCCCCACAGGCGGATACATCTACGGCATGAGCGGCGTGCGCGAAGCCTACCTAACCGGACGCGGACGCGTAGTCATGCGTGCCAAAGCTGAGATTGAAACCGGTTCGACTCATGATAAAATCGTTGTAACCGAAATTCCTTACGGAGTAAACAAGGCCGAGCTCATCAAGTCGATAGCCGACCTGGCCAACGAAAAGAAAATAGACGGCATCTCCAACGCCAACGACGAATCCGACCGTGAAGGTATGCGTATCGTCATCGATGTGAAACGCGACGCCAATGCCAGCGTAGTGCTGAACAAGTTGTACAAGATGACCCAGCTGCAGACCTCGTTCGGAGTAAACAACGTAGCACTTGTCCACGGACGCCCGCGCCTGCTCAACCTGAAAGACCTCATCAAGTACTTCATCGAACATCGCCACGAGGTAGTTATACGCCGTACACAATACGACCTGCGCAAAGCCAAAGAACGCGCACACATCCTGGAAGGTCTGATCATTGCTTCGGACAACATTGACGAAGTAATCCGCATTATCCGTGCTGCCAAAACACCGGCTGATGCCATCACAGGATTGATGGATCGCTTCCAACTTACTGAAATTCAGAGCCGCGCCATCGTCGAAATGCGTCTGCGCCAGCTGACCGGACTTATGCAAGATCAGCTCCACGCCGAATACGAAGAAATCAAGAAACAGATAGCCTATCTGGAAGAAATCCTCGTAAACGACGAACTATGCCGCAAAGTCATCAAAGACGAACTACTCGAAGTCAAAGAGAAATACGGCGACGAACGACGTTCGGAAATCGTCTATTCGTCTGAAGAATTCAACCCCGAAGACTTCTATGCCGACGACTCGATGATTATCACCATCTCGCACTTGGGCTACATCAAACGTACACCCTTGAGCGAATTCCGTGCACAAAACCGCGGTGGGGTAGGTTCCAAGGGAACAGAAACCCGCGACGAAGACTTTGTAGAGCACATCTATCCGGCTACGATGCACAACACCATGATGTTCTTTACCCAAAAAGGGAAGTGCTATTGGCTGAAAGTATATGAAATACCCGAAGGAACCAAGAATTCCAAAGGCCGCGCCATCCAGAACTTGCTGAACATCGATGCCGACGATGCAGTAAATGCATACCTGCGTGTCAAGAACTTGAACGACGAAGAATTCATAAACAGTCATTACGTCTTGTTCTGCACCAAAAAAGGTATTATCAAAAAGACGTTGCTCGAACAATATTCACGTCCGCGTCAGAACGGCGTCAATGCCATCACCATTCGCGAAGACGACCGCGTCATCGAAGTACGAATGACCAATGGCAACAACGAAATCATCATAGCCAACCGTAACGGACGTGCCATCCGTTTCCACGAAAGTGCAGTCAGAGTTATGGGACGTACAGCCACCGGTGTACGAGGCATCACGCTCGATGAAGACGGCCAGGACGAAGTTATCGGTATGATTTGTATCAAGAATCCGGAAGAAGAAACCATTATGGTAGTATCTGAACAAGGTTACGGCAAGCGCTCCGATATCGAAGACTACCGCAAGACCAACCGTGGAGGAAAAGGTGTTAAAACGCTGAACATCACCGAAAAGACGGGTAAACTGGTAGCTATCAAGTCGGTAACCGATGAAAACGACCTGATGATCATCAACAAATCCGGCATCACCATTCGTCTGAAAGTTGCCGATGTACGCATCATGGGACGTGCTACACAAGGAGTTCGTCTGATCAACCTCGAAAAGAGGAACGATGAAATCGGATCTGTATGCAAAGTCACTTCGGAAACTGAAGAACCTAACGCAACCGAAGAAGAAAATACAGAATCAAACGAAGCTATAAACAGCAGAGATCTGTTTGATAACGAATTTAATCAGCCCAATGAAAATACCGAGGAAAATGAAGAATAGACATAATATTAATTTTAATTTTTCTACAATCATGAAAAAAATTTTATTTTCAGTGGTTTTATTGCTTGCAGCCGGCTCAGCTTTTGCACAGGAAAAAGCCGTAAAAGAAGCCAAAAGCATTGCTAATGGAACAAATCCCGATTTTGCTAAAGCAGAACAGCTGATTCAGGGAGCTTTAACTAATCCGGAAACAAAAGACGATCCTGAAACATGGAACGTTGCTGGACTTATCCAACGCCGGAGAAGCGAAAAAGAGATGGAGAAAGCTTTCTTAAGAAAGCCATACGACACCCTTCAGATCTATAACAGTGCATTAGATATGTGCAGATACTTCTTCAAATGTGATGAACTTGCCCAGATTCCTAATGCAAAAGGAAAGATCAAGAATAAATATAGAAAATCTAACTCCGCGACAATGTTAGGAGAAAGAAACAACTTAATTAATGGTGGTATCACATATTTCAATATGGCTAGCAATCAAAATGAAGACGAAGCTAAAAAAAGCAATCAAAAAGCTTTGGATTTCTTTGCAACCTACATTGATATTGCAGCCAGCCCGATGTTTGAGAAAGAAAATCTTCTTCAAACAGACACCCTTTTGTCACAGATTGCATACTATGCAAGCTTGGCTGCAACCAAAAATGAAGATTACCCCAGTGTACTGAAATATGCTCCTTACGCCAAAGACGACAAAGAAGTAGGTAAATATGCGATGGAATTCATTTCCACTGCTTTAAAAGCACAAGGAGATACTGTTAAATGGATAGCATCGTTACAAGAAGGCATACAGAAATATCCGGATCATCCGTTCTTCTTCGGACATCTGATTGATTATTATAGCAGCCATAACAAATATGACGAAGCTATGAAATTTGCAGATGATATGCTGGCTAAAGACCCCAACAATACGTTCTATCTGTATGTTAAAGGATACTTGTATCATAACATGTACAATGTTCTCAAAGAACAAAAGAAGGATCAGGAAGCCAGTGACGCCTTGAAAAAAGGTATTGAATACTATCAGAAGACGGTAGAAGCTGATCCGAATTATGCTGAAGCATATTCCAATATGGGCTTGATTTACTGTCTGCAAGCACAGGATTTCTCAGAGAAGGCAACTACGGATGTCAATGACCCGAAGTACAAAGAAGACCAGGAAACTCTGAAGACTTTCTATGAGAAAGCAAGACCTTGCTACGAAAAAGCCAGAGAATTGAAACCTGATCAGAAAGACTTGTGGTTGAACGGCTTATACCGCGTTTACTACAACTTGGATCTGGGACCTGAATTCAAGGAAATCGAAGACATGATGCCGCAGCAATAAAAAGCTGAAAACAACGCAATACAGCTCTTGAAAGCCATACTTTCTTGAACTGTATTGCGTTTATCTTTTAATCACGTAACCATCCAAAATTGGCGTATTGACTAGCATGGCTCTTTCTCATACCTTTGTGCTAAACTTAAAACTTGAAAGATTATGTTTAGCGAAAAAGACTTTGAAAGACT
>CAJKOW010000048.1 GCA_905201685.1 uncultured Bacteroides sp.
CTACTATTATAGTTTATAAAATAAAAAAGCGTCTAGTTAAATCAGGAAAAGACAGTACGTTGTGTCACAGGCTGATTTCCCCATACTGTTTCATTGGATTTCCCATCCATTATCGCATCCAACTGATTACCTAAATTCCATCCTAACCCAAGCCATTGTGCTACACGCCAAGCATAATCGTTTTTCCCTTTAATTGAGACATTAGCCGAACAGGACTGTGCCCAACCTTCTTGCGAAATAAAAAAAATGATAGACAAAACAATACATAGTAATTTTGCAGGGAATACCCACAAATGGTTTTTAGATAATTCTATTCTCATGGCATTCAATGCTAATAATCAAAATTAATACGAATATCACCACATCATTCATGCAAAAACTTGAATAACACCCAGTTTAATAGGCTAAAATTACTGAAAAAATTATTTCCCATGAACTTTTCGCAAAGAAATGCTAATCTAATTGTGTTTATTCCACTCAATTCTCCTACACAAACAACCTAATTGTTAAGAAGACGCGTTAATATGAGGATAAAATAAATCCTTTTGTAACTTTTGCTACACACATTTGAAACAATGTTTGGACATCTTTGCAACATCAAAAAAAGGAGGATTAATTATGAAACTGAACAGAAACGAATACGCTATCGAAGCCGCAACAGGCGGTGGCTTTTATGCTTACATCGTAAACAATACACTATGTAGCGCTTACGGAGAGACTCCGGACGAAGCTTACGAGAATCTGGAACAAACAGTAGAAGATTTCGTCAGCGATATGTATATGGTTGAAGAATTTGTTTGATATTGGGCTGCCTGCATAACGGCAACAGCAACTTTTCACACACGAAAGTAAATCCATAAATTCTCTTAGAGTCATGCCGACGTGATGCCGGCATGACTTATTTTATAACCCAATTGTCACACCTTCTACATCCTGACGTAACATGAAAGCAGGATCTTTGTAAAGATGAAAAAAGAGAAGATGTTTTTGTAAACCATTAAATCAGTAAACAGATGAAAGTTATCTTTATCGTTCAAGGAGAAGGACGCGGCCACCTGACACAAGCCATCACCATGGAAGAGTTGCTGCACCGCAACGGGCACGAAGTTGTAGAAGTTCTGGTAGGAAAAAGTAATTCGCGAAGGCTGCCCGGATTTTTCAACCGTAACATACAGGCACCGGTAAAACGCTTCATCAGCCCCAACTTTCTCCCAACTCCGGCCAACAAACGAATCAACCTACCACGTAGCATCGCATACAACCTGCTGAAAATACCGACATACATCCAAAGCATGCACTACATCCGACAACGCATTGAAGAGAGCGGAGCAGACCTTGTCATCAACTTCTATGAACTGCTGACCGGACTGACCTACTGCTTTATGCGCCCCTCCGTCCCCCAGATCAGCATCGGACACCAGTACCTCTTTCTGCATCCCGACTTCGAATTTCCTCCCCGGCAGTCCGTCAGCCTGATGCTGCTGCGGCTCTTCACCCGGCTGACCTGCATCGGAGCCAAGGAAATATTGGCACTGTCGTTCCGCGACATGCCGGAAAGCAAACCGACCCGTATCAAAGTGGTTCCTCCACTGTTGCGTAAAGAAGTACTGGCCTGCGAAAGCACTCCGGGAAACTATATACACGGCTACATGGTAAACGCAGGTTTCGGCGAAAATATCATGAATTGGCACTCTCGACACAAAGACGTTCCCCTCCATTTCTTTTGGGACAAACAGGATGAAGAAGACATTTGCAAAATAGACGAGACCTTGAGCTTCCACCAGATTAACGACGTTGACTTTCTACGCTATATGGCAGGATGCAGGGCTTATGCCACCACGGCAGGATTCGAATCGGTTTGTGAAGCAATGTATTTGGGAAAGCCTCTGCTGATGGTACCGGCCCATATTGAACAAGACTGCAATGCCTATGACGCAATGCGTAACGGTGCCGGCATTGCTTCTACCGAATTCGATTTGGAACAATTACTGACATTTGCTGAATCGTACCAACCGAATCCGGATTTCGTACACTGGGTACGTACCTGCGACTGGCGCATCCTGCGGTGCATAGAAAACAGCATTTCTTCGTCACATTCACCTGTTTCTGCCTTTCCATATTCATATTGTAACGTTTCTGACACAGGATTGTAACATTTAAAAGCTACTTTTGTAGTTTAGAAACAACAAATACTCATTGCAGAAAAATATGATCAGTAAAAAGGCCTTATCGGACGCATATGTGGACCGAGACTTAAGTTGGATGTATTTTAACCGGCGTATCCTGCAAGAAGCGACAAAGCCGCAGGTTCCTTTGCTGGAAAGATTAAGTTTCCTTGGTATTTATTCAAATAACCTCGATGAATTTTTCCGCGTGCGCATGGCAACCCTAAGCCGCATAGCCGAGTGCGAGGACAAAGGCTTGCACGCCGAACGTGAACATGCACAACGGCTTATCAAACAAATCAATAAGCTGAACAACAAATATGCCAAAGAATATGAATTGGCCATCCGGGACGTTACCGGCCAATTAAGGCACGAAAACATATTCATCATCAAAGAAGACGAACTGGATGAAGAACAACAGGACTACGTCCGCCAGTTCTATCGCCAGAAACTCAGCGGATTCGTCAGTGCCGTATGGCTCTCGGCCGTAAAACAGCTGACTGACGAGACTGACGAGAATATTTACTTGGCCGTAAAAATGCAGGCCAATGGGAAGAAATCGTTCGATTATGCCCTCATTGCCCTCCCCGTAGCCGAATGCGGACGTTTTGTCCGCCTGCCGGACAAAGACGGGAAAAGTTATCTGATGTATCTGGACGATGTCATCCGCTATTGTCTGCCCATGATTTTTGCCGGACTTGATTATAATACCTTCGAAGCATTCGCCTTTAAATTTACCAAAGATGCCGAAATGGAGATCGATAATGACCTGCGCAACGGCATGCTGCAAAAAATATCGAAAGGAGTAAAAAGTCGTAAAAAAGGCGATGCTTTGAGAGTGATATATGACAGCCAGATGCCCAAGGACATGCTGAAACGAGTGATGAACAAACTGAATCTGGATAAACTGGACACCGTATTGAGCGGAGGACGCTATCACAATCATAAAGATCTGATGTCCTTCCCGGATTGTGGACGTAAGGACCTGAAATATCCGGCTTGGCCACCTATCATCAAGCCGGAACTGGACAGCGGGAAAAGCCTGCTTAAACTGATACAGGAGAACGACCGCTTTATCCATGTCCCATATCACAGTTTCGACTATTACATCCGTGTACTGCAGGAAGCGGCCATCAGTAAAGAGGTAAAAAGCATAAAAACCACCCTCTATCGTTTGGCTAAAGATTCGAAAGTAGTAAAGGCTCTTATCTGTGCCGCACGCAACGGGAAAAAAGTAACAGTCATCATAGAACTGCTGGCACGTTTCGACGAAGCTTCCAATATCGGCTGGTCCAAGAAAATGCAGGATGCCGGCATACACGTGATATTTGGTGTAGAAGGACTGAAAGTGCACTCCAAAATAACGCATATCACCATGAAAACCGGAAATAACATTGCCTGCATCAGTACCGGCAACTTTCATGAAGGAAACGCACGAATGTACACCGACTACATGCTGATGACAGCAGCACGTAACATAGTCAACGATGTAAACTCCGTCTTTACCTTCATTGAAAAGCCCTATACGCCTGTTCACTTCAAAGAGCTGCTGGTGTCGCCCAATGAGATGAAGAACAAATTCATCAAACTGATCAACGATGAAATCAAAAACAAGCAGGCAGGAAAACCGGCATACATTCTGATTAAAATAAACCATATCACCGATACTACGATGGTACGGAAACTATACGAAGCATCGGCCAATGGGGTTCCCATCGACCTGCTGGTCAGAGGTAACTGTTCGCTAATGACAGGAATACCGGGACTGAGCGACACCATACGCATCAACGGCATCATCGACCGCTATCTGGAACACTCGCGCATCTTTATTTTTGCGGCCGGTGGAGAAGACAAAACATTCATCGGTTCGGCCGACTGGATGCCACGTAACCTTGACAATAGGGTAGAGGTAGTCACCCCTGTTTATGACCCGCAAATCAAAGCCGATCTGAGAAAAGTAATAGAATATGGTCTGCGTGACACATGCCAAGGGCGTATTGTAGATGGAAAAGGGAATAATCACTCATGGACTACCGAAGAAAATGTACCTTTCCGCTCACAGGAAGAATTATATTACAGCTATTGCAACACCACATCAGACAACAATAAACAAGAATAACCATGAGCAATAAATGTTACGCCGCTATAGACATCGGTTCGAATGCCGTGCGGCTATTGATCAAAAAGGAAAAAGAAGATGAGAACCTCATCAGCAAACGGCTTTCGAAAGTCCTGCTGCTACGAGTACCTTTACGACTCGGATTCGATGTATTTTCATTAGGCGAAGTCTCTGAAATAAAACTCGTCAAGCTCAGAAGACTGATGAAAGCTTTCCGACAACTAATGAAAATATACGAAGTAACCGACTACCGTGCTTGTGCTACTTCTGCCATGCGCGATGCCAAAAACGGGAAAAGTGTCATCAAGAAGATTCTGAAAGATACAGGCATCAATATCGAAGTGATTGACGGACAGGAAGAAGCACGGATGATTTATAATAACCACATTGAATGTATAGAAGACCGTACGGGAAACTATATTTATGTAGATGTGGGCGGAGGAAGCACAGAAATCAACTTGTTGACCAACGGTGAATTGGTTCAGTCGCTCTCGTACAATATAGGAACCGTACGAATTCTGAGCGGAGCCGTCAAAGACGAGACTTGGGCACAAATGAAAGACGATCTGGCACGACTGACTGCCGACTTTCAAGAGGTTAACATCATAGGTTCGGGCGGAAATATCAATAAACTATACCGACTGGCCGAGAAAAAAGATAAAAAGAAGCTGAGAATGCCCATCGCATCGCTGCAGGAACTGTACGATGAACTTAAACCTCTGACACCCGAACAGCGCATGAATGAATTCAGCCTGAAGGCCGACCGTGCTGACGTAATCGTGCCGGCAGCAGAAATATTTCTGACTATCGCCAATATCGTAAAGGCAGAATATATTCATGTACCCGTAATCGGTTTGGCCGATGGTATCATTGATAGTCTGTATTCCAAAGATTTAAGCAACGACTAAACTATTCAAGAAGAGGTTATAATAACAATAAATGTCGTGACTCACACAGATTCCGCTGACTGACACAGTAGGTATAGCCAGTGATAATATCAAAGTAAGTCTGTGATGAGTCATGATGTTTTTTTAGGATTTTCTCGTATATCCGTCCTGTACCGATCTTCAATCAACTTTCCGTTCATTTCTAAAAAAAACAAAAAGAGCAGTTACATATATGCTTTTTTTGTATATTTGCAGACATTTTTTTCATTCAAATGAAGATAAAGGAAGTAGTATGCGCCCTTGAACGGTTCGCGCCTCTGCCATTGCAAGACGGATTTGATAATGCCGGCCTGCAAATAGGATTGACAGATGCGGAAGCAACAGGGGCTTTGTTGTGTCTTGACGTTACTGAAGCTGTTCTCGATGAAGCCATCGCCTTGGGATATAATCTGATTATAGCTCATCATCCACTTATTTTCAAAGGATACAAATCGATAACCGGTAAAGATTATGTGGAACGTTGCATATTGAAAGCTATAAAAAACGATCTTGTCATCTATGCAGCCCACACTAATCTGGATAACCTGCAACAGGGAGTAAACTTTAAAATCGCAGAAAAGATAGGTCTGAAAAATACCCGTATCCTGTTACCTAAAGAGAATGCCTTATTGAAATTAGTAACATACGTACCTTGCTCTCAGGCTGAAACGGTAAGAAAATCCCTGTTTGATGCCGGTTGTGGTTGCATAGGTAACTATGATTCGTGCAGCTATAATGTAATGGGAGAGGGAACCTTCCGCGCTTCGGAAGGCACTCATCCTTATTGTGGAAGCATTGGAGAACTACACACAGAAAAGGAAACGCGTATAGAAACGGTATTGCCTGCCTACAGGAAAACGGAAGTCATTCAGACACTGCTTAGTGTACACCCGTACGAAGAACCTGCTTACGACTTGTATCCGTTAGAGAATTCCTGGCAGCAGGCTGGTTCAGGGCTTATCGGAGAATTGGAACAGCCAGAAACCGAAACAGACTTCCTGAAAAGGATCAAAAAGACATTTGAAGTGGGATGCCTGAAACACAATAAACTGACGGGTAGGGAAATACAGACTGTTGCCTTATGCGGAGGTGCAGGTGCTTTTCTCATCCCGAATGCCATACGTAGTCAGGCAGACGTTTTCATTACCGGCGAAATCAAATACCATGACTATTTCGGTCGCGAAGCAGACATTTTATTGGCCGAAATAGGTCATTATGAAAGTGAACAATATACAAAAGAGATTTTTTATACAATAATCAGGGATTTGTTTCCTAATTTGGACATTCAGATGACCCGAATAAATACCAATCCCATAAAATACATGTAAAGCAATGGCTAAAGAAGCAAAAAAAGATCCACAAGAATTGACCGTGGAACAAAAGCTGAAAACTTTGTATCAGCTACAGACAACTTTGTCGAAGATTGATGAAATCAAAACATTGAGAGGTGAACTGCCATTAGAAGTGCAAGATTTGGAGGATGAAATAGCAGGATTAAGCACTCGTATTGAAAGAATCAAATCCGAAATTGCGGAACTGAAAACTTCTATAGCAGGCAAAAAGGTAGAAATAGAAACCGCCAAAGCCTCTGTTGCAAAATACAAAGAACAGCAAGACAACGTTCGCAACAACCGCGAATACGACTTCTTGAGTAAAGAAATAGAGTTCCAGACACTGGAAATCGAACTCTGCGAAAAAAAAATCAAGGAATTTACCGCTCAGGAGCAGGAAAAATCGGCAGAAGAAGTAGAAAGCACCAACACGCTGGAAGAAAGGAAGAAAGACCTGGAGGTGAAGAAGAACGAGCTGGATGAGATTATTTCAGAAACCAAGCAGGAAGAAGAAAAACTGAGAGATAAGGCAAAAGACCTGGAAACAAAAATTGAACCTCGCCTGCTGCAGTCTTTCAAACGCATTCGTAAGAATTCGCGCAATGGCCTTGGCATCGTTTACGTGCAACGTGATGCATGCGGTGGCTGCTTCAATAAGATTCCACCCCAGAGACAATTGGATATCCGCTCACGCAAAAAAATCATCGTATGTGAATATTGCGGACGTATTATGATAGATCCAGAGTTGGCTGGTGTGGCACCTGAACATAAAGAAGAAGCTGTCAAGGAAAAGCCGACAAGAAGGAGAAAAGCTGCGGATGCAGAATAAAACCTACTCACTATATCACAAGAAAAGGTTCGGGGTGTACTTTCCCGAACCTTTTTTGTACCTATAAACGAACTTTAGAAAAAACACAAGCATCTTATTCCTACAAGGAACTATAATCCGGTATGTCTTTCAGAAATGTATAGGAATTCCGCTCGTAATCCATACGGCAACAGTAATGCCGCATGCCGTTACTAACTACTAAATAATCGACTTTCAGCACCATGTTATAACGAGTTATCTGATCGAAAACCGCCTGGGTAATCTCTATTTCCGGTGCTTTATACTCTACAATCATCCTGGCAGTAAGATCACGCCAATAAAGCACAGTATCACAACGTTTTTTTGTTCCATTTAGCTGCAGCTGCACTTCATTTGCCATCAATGCCTGAGGATACCCCTTATAGGCCAACAGAAAATGAACAAAATGTTGCCGTACCCATTCTTCCGGAGTTAGTGCTACATACCGACGACGTATCACATCGAAAATTACTTTTTTTCCGTTTCTTACGGCAATTTTAGCATCAAATACTGGCAAATTTAACGATAACATTTACTACATTTGTGAATTTAATAATAGATGCACCTTCTTTTTTGGAAGATGCAAATTTAATGAAATCTTATGAAAACAAAGGAAGAAATTGTAGCTAATTGGCTACCTCGCTACACTAAACGCAATCTGGAAGACTTCGATGAATACATATTGTTGACCAACTTCAACAAATACGTAGAAATCTTCGCAGAAAGATTTAATGTTCCCATTTTAGGTAGGGATGCCAACATGATATCAGCCAGTGCAGAAGGAATCACAATCGTCAATTTCGGCATGGGAAGTCCCAATGCTGCCATCATCATGGATTTGCTGAGTGCCATTCATCCTAAAGCATGCCTCTTCTTAGGCAAATGTGGTGGAATAGACCGTAAAAATAAGATAGGGGATCTTATTCTCCCCATAGCTGCCATCCGTGGAGAAGGAACTTCTAATGACTACTTTCCACCAGAAGTACCTTCATTGCCGGCTTTTATGCTACAAAGAGCTGTCTCGTCGGCCATTCGAGATCATGGCCGTGATTATTGGACGGGAACCGTCTATACAACCAATAGACGAATTTGGGAACACGATGACGTGTTTAAAGAGTATCTAAAGAAAACACGGGCAATGGCTGTTGACATGGAAACCGCCACATTATTCAGCTGCGGATTTGCCAACCATATTCCAACAGGTGCTTTACTCTTAGTCTCTGACCAACCCATGATTCCGGAAGGGGTCAAAACAGAAAAAAGTGATAATCTTGTAACGCAGAATTATGTAGCCGAGCATGTTGGTATTGGAATAGAGTCTCTGCGCATGATTATTGATGAAAAGAAAACAGTGAAACACCTGAAATTTGACTGGTAAAATCGTTTCTTTTATATGACAAAACAAGATATTACATGTGATGATATTTTAAGAGAATTGCATGCCAAGCAATATCGTCCCATCTATTATTTAATGGGTGAGGAATCATATTATATCGACGTTATCTCAGATTATATCATGAACAACGTGCTTACAGATACAGAAAAAGAATTCAATCTGACTGTTGTTTACGGAGCGGATGTCGATATAGCTACGGTTATTAATGCAGCCAAGCGCTATCCCATGATGTCGGAACACCAGGTAGTAATTGTAAAAGAAGCCCAAACAATTAAAAATATGGATGAGCTTTCATTCTATCTGCAAAAACCACTACGATCTACCATACTGGTTATGTGCCATAAGCATGGGGTGCTGGACCGCAGAAAGAAACTCGCAGCAGAAATAGAAAAAGCAGGTATTCTGTTCGAATCAAAAAAACTAAAAGAAGGCCAGCTTCCCGGATTCATCACATCCTACATGAAACGTAAAGGGGTAGATGTTGAACCTAAAGCAACTTCCATGCTGGCCGATTTTGTCGGTACTGATTTGAGCCGACTAACAGGCGAATTAGAAAAATTAATCATTACACTTCCTAAAGGTCAAACTCGAATTACCCCCGAACAGATTGAACGCAATATCGGAATTAGCAAAGACTACAACAACTTTGAACTTCGAAGCGCTTTAATAGAAAGGAATGTCTTAAAGGCTAATCAAATAATAAACTATTTTGAGAAAAATCCGAAAACGAACCCACTGCAAATGACTTTATCATTATTGTTTGGTTTCTATTCCAATCTGATGTTAGCCTATTATGCACCAGAAAAATCAGAACAGGGAATAGCCTCTTTCTTGGGATTAAAGAGTCCTTGGCAAGCCAGAGAATATCAAACGGCAATGAAAAGATACAGCGGCGTCAAAACAATGCAAATCATTGGAGAAATCAGATATACCGATGCACGATCAAAAGGTGTGGGCAACTCATCACTAACTGATTATGACCTTCTCAGAGAATTAATTTTTAAAATATTGCACTAATAGAGGTAACTGTTCATTACAAATTACAGCATACAACCAAAATAGAATCCCGCATGACAGCCCAACCAGCTTTCAATGCGGGATTTTATATGTATTCTTTCTTATTCTTTAGATGCTTTTTCTACAATAAAACTTCTTATTAAACAAAAAATATGCTATATAATGTTGATATACAACTATTTGACTAAAATATAGGCCTCTGAGATTCGTTTTTTTAGGGCATAGTCAACAGAAAGGCTGAATGAAGCTCCCAATTTTCCTTTAAATATTCAAGAAGAATAAAAAGGCACCATAAGACGGAAATCTCTTCAGTAATCCACTTTTCACTTCAATATCATCTTCGCTCTACGTTATAGAACAGAACGCAAAAACAGACAGATGTAGCCATGTAATTCCAAACGTAAATTTATAAAAGTAATATTGTGAGTAATATAAATGAAATAAATTGTATAATTGCAAAATTACTAATACAAATTAAATACAAATATCACAGTCGTATTCAATGAATAAAATTTGTATTCTTGTATATTATAATAGTAATAATTGGATATGTTCAGCATTTATAATATCAAATAACATATAGATTACCAAATATATATACATGTTATATAAACTACAGATTCAAATGAATTCAATAGATTTAAAAGAAAACGTGCTTAATAGAGTAAATTACAGTCATAAATGCCAAATAACTAATTATATATCAACATAATATATTTAAAATAGAAACTTTAAGATTAGATTAATTATATGCATATTACGATAGTAAATATAACAATTGAAATAGTACAAATACTTTTGTGTATTCCTAAATTCACAAATATAAATTTGCATTTGTAAATCACATTAATTATCTTTGTAATCCATAAAGTACATAGATACATTCATAATATTTGACTGCTATGAGTATAAAAGATCGAATCAAAATGATTATGGATCGTGAGAAATTGACTGCCGGTGCTTTTGCAGAGAGCATTGGAGTAGCTCAGGCCACTATCTCGCACATATTGGGAGCGCGCAATAAATATCCAAGTACGGAAGTAATTCTCCGCCTTCACCAACGATATAGCGACATCAATCTGGAATGGTTGCTGACAGGAGAAGGAAACATGAGTAATGAATCACCCTCGGGAGAAGCAGTGCCCACTTACCCTAACTTTGACTATCCTTTATTCACCGAGAATGCAGAAAATCCGTCCAATGAGCCAGGAGATCTGGAAAATCGCAAGGAAATCGCATTAGGGAAGCCTTCAAACACCCATAAAAGTATTGTTAAACAAGAGGTTATATATAAAGAAAGGCCTGCACGAAAAATAACTGAAATAAGAATTTTCTTTGATGACAATACTTATGAGACATTCAAGCCTGAAAAATAATCTGCAAAAACGTCTATTTGCATAAATTGGCGTATCTTTGTCGAACAAAGATAAATACCTCTTATTAAAATATGAAAAAATACATTTTAGATCTCATTGTAGCAGAAAATGTCCGACTGCATACAAATTATGCTCTGTTAAAATTGACCTCATCGTCTCCTCTTCCGGAGATGCACCCCGGACAATTTGCAGAAATTCGTATCGACGGTTCACCTACAACTTTTTTACGGCGTCCGATATCCATCAATTTCGTGGATAACTCACGCAACGAAGTATGGTTCCTTGTTCAGTTGGTAGGAGACGGAACAAGGCGATTGGGAGAAGCAAAAACAGGTGATGTTATCAATGTTATTCTTCCTCTGGGAAATGGCTTTACGATGCCTCAAAAAAGCTCTGACAAGCTATTATTAGTAGGTGGTGGTGTCGGCACGGCACCAATGCTTTTTTTAGGTGAACAACTGGCTAAAAACGGTCATAAGCCAACCTTTCTATTAGGTGCAAGAAGCAGTAAAGATTTACTCCAGCTGGAACAGTTTGCCTCGTATGGTCCGGTCTATACAACAACAGAAGATGGCAGTTACGGTGAAAAAGGATATGTAACACAACATTCCATTCTAAGTCAAATCGATTTCGAACAAATTTATACTTGTGGCCCCAAACCTATGATGATGGCTGTGGCCAAATATGCAAAGAATAAAAACATCAATTGCGAAGTCTCTTTGGAAAATATGATGGCTTGCGGCTTGGGTGCTTGCTTGTGTTGTGTGGAAAATACGACTGAAGGGCATATATGTGTATGTAAAGAAGGTCCGGTTTTTAATATAAATAGATTATTATGGCAGATTTAAGTGTAAACATCGGCGAATTGCAAATGAAAAATCCGGTAATGACTGCTTCCGGAACGTTTGGATATGGTGAAGAATTTGCAGACTTTATAGATCTATCGCGAATAGGGGGTATAATTGTAAAGGGAACTACCCTTCACAAACGTGAAGGCAACCCTTATCCGCGTATGGCAGAAACACCTTCAGGTATGTTAAACGCTGTAGGACTGCAAAATAAAGGAGTTCATTACTTTGTTGAACATATCTACCCGCGCATTAAGGATATACAAACCAATATCATTGTCAATGTATCGGGAGCCACAGTCGAAGACTATGTCGAAACGGCTTCAATCATTAACGAACTTGACAAGATTCCTGCCATTGAATTAAACATATCCTGCCCGAATGTGAAGCAAGGTGGAATGTCGTTTGGTGTAACAAGCAAAGGTGCGGAAGAAGTAGTAAAAGCCGTTCGGGCCGCCTATAAAAAAACGCTAATCGTTAAGCTGTCGCCCAATGTAACCGATATTACCGAAATAGCACGTGCAGCCGAAAACGGAGGAGCTGACAGCCTCTCTCTGATCAACACCTTATTGGGTATGGCCATTGACGCTGAAAAAAGGCGTCCCGTACTTTCCACTATTACGGGCGGTATGTCGGGGGCAGCAGTAAAACCCATCGCCCTACGTATGGTATGGCAGGTTGCCAAGGCAGTAAAAATACCAGTCATCGGCTTAGGAGGAATCATGAACTGGAAAGATGCCGTTGAATTTCTATTGGCAGG
>CAJKOW010000049.1 GCA_905201685.1 uncultured Bacteroides sp.
GATGCAGATGGAAGCCTTGCGCGTACGTCGCGCCTATCGCCGCACGGCAGAGGCGCTGCCCCGCATCGCCTCGTTCATCGGTACCAGCAACCGCCGCGACCTGCTGACCGACCTTTCGGGCAGCCGTCGTTTCATCTGTGTGGAGGTGGAGCGTCCCATCGACTGCAACACGCCGGTGGATTATGAACAGCTCTACGCCCAGCTGCTGCACGAACTGGAGAATGGCGAACGCTGCTGGTTCAGCAAGGAAGAGGAAAACGAGATCCAGCAGGCCAATCGTCCGTTCTACCGCATTACGCCTGCCGAAGAGTTGGTCGGCTCCTGCTTCCGCTTCGCCGAGCCGGGCGAGCAGGGTGCAAGATTAATGTCGGCGGCGGATATCTATGCAACAGTGAAGAAGAAGAACCCTGCTGCGCTAAAGGACTGTTCGTGTACGTCGTTCGCACGGCTGTTGGCGCAGCTGGGGCGCAGGGTACATACGAAGTATGGAAACGGGTATTGGATGAAAGCAGTGGAAAATGACTGAATTGCCCATATACACCAATTATAGTTTACAAAAGATGCCAACCCAACATAAAAGAGCATTTCATTAAATGTCAATACTTATTCTATCGTTTCCCATTCGGAACTTCCCCGTTTCCTGTCTCTGTCCATTGGACAAGTAGCTTGAAAAGTTCCACAAAATTGATGGAATATTGATTAAAAGGCTGTTTTACAGCTACATGCGTTCCATTCGGGTAGAATACAGGTATCTCAACACGACATCTGTTATTGCATCAATCGCCTTCCAAAGGGATTTCCGATTTATGGGAAGAGTTCTATCCGGTTTTGTATATAACACATATTCAGAGGTTTATCTGCATTTGAGTTCCGCGAAGACTTTGCAGATTTCGTATATTGGTATGGAGACTCAGGAGGTTGAAATCAAGCCCAACATGCGCATCCTATTAAAAGCGAATACAGAGGTATTGGATGAAGTGATGGTAGTAGCCTACGGTACAGCAAAAAAGTCATCGTTTACGGGCTCGGCTAGCGTAGTAAGCGGTGAAAAAATTGCCAAAATGCAAACTTCAAATGTTTCTAAATCATTGGAAGGTGCAATGGCAGGCGTGCAGATTTCACAAAGTAGTGGTCAGCCGGGAGCATCTGCTAACATTTATGTACGCGGTATTGGTTCTATTTCAGCCGGACGAGAAGCATTGATCGTAGTAGACGGTGTACCCTATGAAGGTAATCTAAACCAAATAGCACCGAGCGACATTGAGACCATGACTGTTTTGAAAGATGCTGCTGCCAACTCACTATATGGTGCGCGTGGTGCCAATGGCGTTGTGCTGATTACTACCAAGAAGGGTAAAAGCGGTAAAGTGAAAGTTACTTTCGAAAACCGTACTGGTGTCAACACACGCGGTGTTCCCAGTTATGATGTATTGTCATCGCCAGCCGAGTACTATGAGCTTTATTGGGAGGCTATGCGTAACAATGCCCACTTTAAACAAGGCATGTCATATGCCGAAGCAGGTGTTTACGCTTCACAAAACCTTATTCAGGAATTAGGTGGATATAACAACTACAATGTACCCAATACCGAATTAATCAATCCCGTTACAGGACGTCTGAACCCCAACGCCCGTTTGTTATACCACGACGATTGGTTGGAAGAAGCCTTCCGCCCCGCTATGCGTCAAGAAAATGTCATCTCGCTTAGCGGTGGTACCGACAAAACCTCGTACTATGCTTCGTTAGGTTACCTGTACGATAACTCATATACAGTAAACTCCAACATGAACCGTATCAACGCTCGTGTCAAAATAGACCAGGAAGTGAACAAATGGTTCAAAACGGGATTCAATCTGGCCTACAGTAATGTAAAAACCAATTCACCTAGTGTAGGTTCAAGCACTTATTCTTCGATCTTCTACTTTGGACAAACCATTGCGCCGATTTATCCGGTTTACATGTACGACAGCGAAGGTAATAAAATATATGATAGCCAAGGAAACGTACGTTATGACTATGGTACGGAAATGGGTAAACGTCCGCAAGGTGCCAATGCACACCCCATCGATCAGCAATTGCATAATATTTACAGAGGAAGCACTGATGTTATAAACGCAAAGGCTTATGCAGAATTTTCTTTCCTAAAAGACTTTAAGTTGACTGTAAACGCCAGTATTGACAACTTCAACAGCCGATCTGTCAGCTTCCAAACGCCTATAGGCGGTGATGCACAGAACGTAAACGGACGCGGAACCACTCAAATGAGCCGCTATTTTGTAATCAATGCCAATCAGTTACTGAACTGGTCTCACACTTACAATCAGGTACACAATGTAGAGGTATTATTGGGCCACGAAACCAAACAAGACCGCAGTGAAAGTCTCTGGGCGCAGAAAGAGAACTTCTTGGTTCCCGACAATCCGGAATTGGACAATGCAGCCAAACTATCCGATGCCAGTTCTTCAGCTGCAGAATACGCATTGGAAGGTTACTTTGGTCAAGTAAAATATAACTTTGATGAGAAATACTATGTTTCGGGAAGCTATCGTAGAGACGCATCTTCACGCTTCCATCCTGACCACCGTTGGGGTAGTTTCTGGTCAGTAGGCGCATCGTGGAGAATGAACAAAGAAGCATTCATGGAGAATCTTACCTGGATCAATGACTTGAAAGTAAAAGCCAGCTTCGGAACGCAGGGTAACGACAATATCGGTAATAACCAGCCTTACAAAGACCAATATCAAGTAGTAAGTAACGATGGAGCCATCGGTATCCAATATGTATTCCGAGGTAACAAGAACATCACTTGGGAAAAGAGTAACAACTTCAATGCAGGTGTTGAATTCAAGTTCTGGGACAGATTATCAGGTAACATTGAATACTTTAATAAAACTACATGGGACCTGCTATACTACAAACCACTGCCACCTTCGCAAGGTGTACCGAGTGGAATCTACGAAAACACCATGCGTATGCGCAATCAAGGTGTGGAAATCGAATTGAACTTTGACATCTTTACCCATAACAACTTCAAGTGGAACGTTGCTTTAAACGCAACTCACTATAAAAATGAATTGTTGGAACTGCCAGAAGACCGTCCGCAAGACGGATGGGCTACAGGAAACTATTTCCGTAAAGTTGGTAAACCTTTATACAATTACTACGATTACAAATATGCAGGAGTTGATCCTGAAAACGGAGACGCATTGTATTGGGCCGACGAAACAGATGAAAACGGAAACGTAATCGGACAAAAAACAGTCAACAAGACAGAGCTTGCAACCCGCTACGAACTAGGCAAGTCTCCAATACCTGATCTGTACGGCGGTTTCTCGACAACCATCGAAACTTACGGATTCGACCTGAGTGCAAGTTTTGCCTATCAGATAGGTGGATGGGTGTACGACTCACTTTACAGCGGCTTTATGGGGTCAGGTTCAGCTGGTACCAACTGGCACAAAGACATCTACAACCGCTGGACACCGGAAAACCGTTATACCGATGTTCCTCGCCTGCAGACCAATGACCTTAACCAAGGTTGTTCAGGTGACCGTGCTCTGACCAAGGCTTCTTACCTGAGCCTGCGTAACCTGACACTGGGTTATACACTTCCTCAAAGCTGGTTGCAGAAAGTTCAAATCGAAAAATTGCGTTTTTACATTGTAGGCGATAACCTCTTCCTGTTGTCTGCACGTCGTGGATTCGATCCTCGTCAGAGTATTCTGGACGGACAGACCGGATACAACTATTCGGCCATGCGTACAGTATCATTCGGTATCAACTTAGAGTTTTAATAACAGATAAAAAGAAAAGTATATGAAATATTTTAGAAAAATTTTCCTTTTGGCTGCTGCATGTTCGCTTCTGACTGCATGTGGTGACGACTTTTTCGACACTGAAAATGCCGGAGTGGCCAGCAAAGACGAAATTGACGAAATCGGTTCGAGCAGCCCCGATGCACTGATCAAAGTGGTTGAGCCGTTAATGTTGGGCTTGAACAATTATACATATCAATATAATACGCAATCAAGCTCTAGCGCCGTACACAACGATTTTGGTTTGATGAGTATCTACCACTTAGGCGATGTAATGAACGACGACCTCGCATTTGAAGTTGCAGGAAGCGGTTGGTTCACATATGACTACCAATTGGATTACTGGGGCGAACAATACGTACGTCCGTTCTTTTATTGGAACTTCTTCTACTCCATCATCAACAAGGCGAACGACATTATTTCGAAAATTTCAGCTGATGTGACAGATGCCGACTTGAAAGCATACAAAGGAGAAGCCTTGGTATATAGAGCATTCGCCCACGCTTATTTGGCACAGATGTACCAACAGACTTATGTTGGAAACGAAGAAGCTCCGGGCGTCCCCATCGTATTGACCCCAGAAGAAGCTGCCGATGCGTATGCAGGCCGTGCTCCTCTGTCAAAACTATATGCACAAGTCGAAAAAGATTTTAAAGCAGGCATGGAACTGTTGGCCGGCTGGAAACGCCCCAACAAAACTATGATTGACGAACAAGTCGCTGCCGGTTTGTATTCACGCGTATGCTTGGTTACGAATAACTGGGACGATGCCATTACCTATGCACGTAAAGCCCGTGCCGGATACAGCGTATACACTCCCGAAGAACTGCTGGCAGACAATGCATTCAATAATATCGGTGCAAAGGAATGGATGTGGGGTGCCGACATTACAGCGGAGACATCTACAGCATTTGCTTCGTTCTTCTCATTTATGTGTTCGTATGATGCTGGATACGGTGGCGATGTAGGTCAGTACCGTAAGATTGATGCTCGCCTGTACGACTCCATGAACCCGACAGATGTTAGAAAGAAACTCTTCAAACACACCAGTACGGGTGTTCAGTATACTCCGCAAGAGGCCGCTTTCCCCGAATATACCAACATCAAGTTTAAAAAAGTAGCCAACTGGGAAGCCGATTATGTATACATGCGAGTGTCTGAAATGATATTGACTGAAGCAGAAGCACTTGCTCACAAAGGCGACTATACAGGCACTGCACAAGTGCTGAAGGAGTTGATGTCGCAAAGAGATCCTTCGTGGAAAGCGACATCCGTAACAGCCGAAGATGTGTACCAACAACGCCGCTTGGAATTGTGGGGTGAAGGTTTCTCTTTATTCGACCACTTGCGACTGAAAAAAGGCATCGACCGCAATTATGAAGGTAGCAACCACCTAAGCAGTGCACGCTACACTATCGATGCAGGAAGCTGGTATTTTCTTTTCCAATTGCCATTGAGAGAATTGGACAATAGTGATGCTATTGATGAATCCGAACAAAATCCGGCACCTACTGAAAGCAAATTCAAATAAAAGTATTACATTTATTATTTTTAGAAATCTGAGTATGAAAAAAATAAGAGCAATGATATTGGCAGCTAGCTTGCTTGCCATTAATACAGCTTGTGAAACCGATGCAACCCTTGACGAAACAAGGGTTGCGGAAGTTGCCGCACCAAGCATCTCTTTACAAAGTGTTACGGTAGACAAATATACCGCCTCTTTCACAATCGACCTGAGTGAAAAAGGGATCCCGGAAGCATATGAATACGGAGTACTAATCAGTACAGAAACTCAACCCGACCTGAACAACTCGACTATTGTGGCCGCAGACATGGCCGAAAAACAGGCTACTGTCCAAGCCACATTAGCACCGGGTATTACTTACTACGCATGTGCATATGCACTTACCACCAATCAGTTAGCCAAATCAGAAGTGAAAGCCTTCACTACCGAAAGCCATTACTTGGGCGATTTCCTAGGTAAGAAAACATTAAATGGCTATAACCTCAGTCTAGAAGGATCACCTGTAGTTCCAGTAAATGTAGAAATCGTAGCCGATGAACAGGATGAAAAAACAGCCTACCTTACAGGGTTATCATCCTTTGCTGGTGTGACATTACCATTAGAGCCTGTCAAAATGATATTCGACCTTGAGAATGGAACAGTTACAATCCCCGATAACCAGGTGATCAATGAACCTAACTATGGGCCTTATCAATATTGTATGATGGATCCCAATACTGGGCAATTATACTCTGGCGATAACGTAGGAAGTATTCAAGGTAAAACCATCAACTTTGAATCGCTGGTAGCCCTTATCGTTGAAGGAGGTAACGCCGGAGTGCCTCACTTTGCTTATGCATTTGTGACAATAGAATAATAATAGTTCTTATTTTCTGTAAAACAAAAGGGAATTTGCTATAGCCTAACTTACATCTGGATAGGTTGGCTATGCAAATTCCCTTTTCAACGTAGATACCGTGTGAATTCTTGTAAAAAGATTTAGGTTTACTGCAAACAGATGGAAAGAACCTAAATATCCCTTGTTTTTAACATCAAATAATTACGCACAGTGTCTCACAAGCATGGCTCGCGAACTACACTCACGGGAGTTGCAGGCAATACTCGTGGACTTTGCCTACCAAACCCGACGAGATTGCTTTTTAACTCGCCTATGGCGAAGAGACCTTCACCCTGACAAACAATGCAGGAAGCGAAACTGCCACTACCAGAGCATTCAGTGCACCGAAGAGTGGAAAAATGGTTCAGCCGTTCTCTATCCAGAAGCAATTCCGCATCAAGAAGATGAACAGTGCATTCCCGATCTTCAAATAAGATCAAGAATACACCATGGTAAATAGAAAGGAGCGTATGCCCAAAGGCATACGCTCCTTTTATTTTTCGGCCTATCCCCGAACTACATCTGGAGCAGAAAACGGGCAATCCTTACGCTGCAAAAGTCAGACACTTGGCAGTAAATGTTGCAACCTTAGTTGCAGCATCGCTGCATACAGGGTTGCAGTGCTACTGCAAACAGGGTTGCAGCGACACTGCAAACAAGCGTGCAGCGGCTCTGCAACAAGCGTGCAGCAACCGTAACGCAAGCGTCCCACACGAGACACACAAGCATCTCACTGAGTGATGACCGGTACTCCTTCCTTCAGAATCTCGACCAATATCGGTTTGGCACCGCCTACGAAACATTCGACGGCAATCACCATCAGAATCAAACCCATCAGACGCATCATCACGTTGTTGCCCGTCTCGCCCAACACGTTCACCAAACGGGTCGAAGCGCGCAGGATGAAGAAAGTGATCAGGTAGATGAAGGCAATCATGCCGATCAGCACTCCCTTCATGGCAAAAGTATTGGCATCCTGCATCAGCACGATGGCATTGGCAATGGCTCCCGGACCGCAAAGCATGGGGATGCCAAGCGGAGTGATGGAAATGTCGTCGGCATAGGTCTTGATTTCTTCATCCTTCAGCTTCATCGGCGTGTAGCGCGCCTGCAACATGTCGTATCCGATCTTGAAGATGATGACTCCGCCCGCAATGCGGAAGCCGTTGGTCGAGATACCGAAGAACTTGAAAAGGAACTGACCCGCAAAGGTGAATACCATGATGGTGATGAACGCCACAAGCGTGGCACGCGATACCACCGAACGACGTTCGTGCTCCGTCATGCCCTGCGTCATGGTCAGGAACACGGGCATGGTGCCAAGCGGGTTGGTCAGTGTGAAGAAGGACGTGAAACAAAGCAATGCAAAAGGAATAAGGGTCTCCATAATACAGGATTTTAAGTTTTGTTATTGAATATACAAAAATACGACTTAATCTGACATGTGCTACAGGATTCCGAGCAAATCTTTCAGGTCGGTAATCCGATAAGTGGGCTTAAAGGGAAGAGGGCTATCGCCCGCCACGTCGTAGAACACCTGGTGCATCCCTACCCCAGCGGCACCTTCCACATCGTTCGCCCAGCTGTCGCCTATCATCAGCGACTCGCCCAGCTGCGACTGCGTGGCCGACAGGGCGAAGTGAAAGATGGGTGCCCGTGGTTTCAGCACCCCGATATCGTCGGACAGGACTACCTTCTTGAAATAATGGTCGATGCCGGCCGAACGCATCTTGCGGCATTGCAGTTCCTGAAAGCCGTTGGACAGGATGTACAGGTTGTACCGCGGATACAGATACTCCAGCACCTCGCGCGCATGTGGCATCAGTCCGCTCTTGGTAGGAATCATAGCAAAGAAGTCGGCCGTAAACGACCGGGCCAGCTCGGCATCGGCGGCTCCAACGGCCTCGAGCGGATAGAGGAAGCGACGGCGGTTCAGCTCGTCCTTGGTCACCTGCCCGCGACCGTACTCTTCCCACAATTCGTGGTTGCGTTGCTGGTAAAGAGTGTAGTAATGCTGGAAGGATTGGAAAAACCGGTCGTAACGGTACTTCCGGTACAGTTCCTCGAACGTGTCGCGGGCATTCTGCGTAAAGGCCCACAGCGTATCGTCGAGGTCGAAAAAGAGATTCTTGTATGGCATACGTTTACGGGGATTAAACCGGAAGAAGAAGTCCGGCGGACAGAAGTCGGGGTGCGTACAATTCGAAGGCACGAACTGCACGGAAAGCGGCGGAACAGTCGGCCCGTTCCGTGGCAATCCGTGCAACCCGTGCCCGGAAAATGTCAGATGACACCGAAGTTTACTTCACCTGGATAACCAGATACTTGGATACGCTCCAGAAATCTTTCGGGTTGGTAATCTTCAAGATAAGTTGTCCCTTGTCGTCCTTCTCGAGGGCATAGGAACCGGTGGGATGCGTGGTCAGAATGTCGGCATCCTTCGAGTAAAGCTTGATTTCCTTCGTGGTTCGGATGTCAACCTGCGTGAAATAGTCCTTATTGACGTCGGCATCCTGCATCACTTCGCCCTTCTTGAACAGGCCGGTGTTCGAAAGAATCTTCTGATCCTTCAGTTCCTTCTTCGTACCGAATACAAACCAGGCAGCATTCAGGGCCTTGTCCTGTTCGGCTACGGTCTTCGACTTGGCCTCGTTTTCGGTAGTCAGCTCTTCCTTGGCTGCTGTCAGGTCGGACACGGCAGCATCCAGTTCCTGAATGCGGATGTTCTTCGAAGCCAGTTCAGCCTGCAACTCTTCGATGCGTTGCGTTTTCATCACCAGTTCCTGCGTCAGCGACTCAACGGCTTTCTTCAGCTGAGCCGAGTTGTTCTTGCTGCTTTTCAGCATCGACTGCAACTTGGCAATCTGCTCCTTGTTCTCCTCCATCTGCTTGCGGATGAATTCGATGTCGGAAGCAATCTGTTCCTTGGCGCTCAACGAACCTTCGGCAACGGCTCCCCGCTGCAAGTCCACGCGGTTTTCGGCCGCATTGATCTGGCGGAATCCTTCCGAAACCTCATTGAATGTGCCCATCATCTCGTCCAGCTCGGTATTGCGCTGGCTCAGTTCCATCAAGAGTGAATCGTTTTCGGCCTGCAAACGGTCCTTGTCCCCTCCCGAAAAGTTGTTACACGATGCCAGCACGGCCGTACAAGCCATTAATACTGCAAACTTTTTCATACGTTTTTCCTTTCTTACGTTTGAATTAATAAAAGTGTTTATTTATCGTCTATTCCTGCTATTACAATCACTATTTCGCCCCGCGGCTCGTTGGTCGTGAAGTGCTCGATCAGTTCGCCAAGGGTTCCGCGAACAGTTTCTTCGTGCACCTTCGATATTTCCCTCGACACGGAAGCCTGCCTTTCAGCGCCGAAAAACTCGGCAAACTGGGTCAATGCCTTCAGCAACCGATAAGGTGACTCGTAGAACACCATCGTACGCCGTTCTTCGGCCAAGGCTTTCAGACGCGTCATCCGCCCCTTCTTCTGCGGCAAGAAGCCTTCGAAGCAGAACTTTTCGTTGGGCAAGCCCGAAGCCACCAGCGCAGGGACGAAAGCCGTTGCACCCGGCAGGCATTGCACTTCGATGCCCGCACGCACGCATTCGCGCACCAACAGGAAGCCCGGGTCGGAGATGCCTGGCGTGCCCGCATCGGAAATCAACGCCACGGTTTCGCCCCCCCTTATTCTATTAACAACGCTTTCCACCGTTTTATGTTCATTGAACTTGTGGTGAGATTGCATGGCATTCTTAATTTCGAAGTGTTTCAGCAAAATGCCCGAAGTGCGCGTGTCCTCGGCCAATATCAGGTCAGCCTCCTTCAACACGCGGATGGCACGAAACGTCATGTCCTCCAAATTGCCTACCGGAGTAGGTACTACATACAGTTTTCCCATACCTATATAATCTGTGCTTTAGCTGAAATATTTTTTGAGTAGTTCGACAAAGTCGGCCGCCGCCTCGTTTTCTTCGTCGGGCGCCACGATGGAATAGAATATGCGCAACGCCTCGTCCAGCGTAGCCGCGTTGCCCAATTGTTCCACCACCTCGTTCATCCGCGCTCCGTCACCTTTGAACAGTTCGCGCGTGAAGCGGAACGCATCGTTCAGGCTGATGGCATGACGCAGGTCGGTAGCAGGCCGGATGCGTTCGCCCAGGATGGGCGTGACTTGTTGGGGTTGCACAGTCGCTTCGGCCGACACCGGCGAAGGTTCGTCTCCGGATGCTGGCCCGACAGACGGGGTTTGAAGTTCCGGCTCAATAATTGGAGTAGGTACCGGTTCTTCCACTGTCTCCACAACCGGCTTCTCGTACACCTTCGGCTCTGCAGACAGAACAGCAGCCGCAGCGTCAGACACCGTTCCGGCAGGTGCCTCTCCGGCCGTTCCGCCATCAAGCAGTCGGGACAATTCGTCCAAACGAGCCTGCATCTGACGTATATTCCGCCTGGCTACTTCGCGCAAAGCCGGATTTCCCCCCTGCGCCACAGCCTGCATCACACATTTCAATTCCTGAATATCCAGTTCAATGTCTGTCAATAAAGTCTGCATAACCTATCAATATCCATCCTCGTTAATGCCACAAATGTAGAAATAAATAATGAAATAATATCTTAAAGCAAACAAAAGTATTACTTTTGTACCAAATATAACACTGTACTGACATGGTATTATTCTCGGAAGATCACATACAGGAAACCAAACGCCGGGGCAGGATTGAAGTCATCTGCGGCTCCATGTTCTCCGGAAAGACAGAAGAACTGATACGCCGCCTCAAGCGTGCCAAGTTTGCCAAACAGCGGGTCGAAATCTACAAACCCGCCATCGACACACGCTATTCGGAAGAAGACGTCGTCTCGCACGAAGGGCACTCCATCCGTTCCACCCCCATCGATTCGTCGGCCAGCATCCTGCTGTTCACCTCCGAAGTAGATGTAGTGGGCATCGACGAAGCACAGTTCTTCGACGAAGGCCTGATAGACGTCTGCAACCAACTGGCCAACAATGGCATCCGCGTCATCGTGGCAGGGCTCGACATGGACTTCCGTGGCCGCCCGTTCGGTCCGATGCCGGGACTGTGTGCCATCGCCGACGAAGTATCAAAGGTACATGCCATCTGCGTGAAGTGCGGACAACTGGCCGTATTCTCGCACCGCACCGTGAAGAACGACAAGCAAGTGCTGCTGGGCGAAACCGAAGAATACGAACCCCTGTGCCGCACGTGCTACCAGCGCGCCGTGGCCGAAGACCGCAATGGCAACAGCGACCAACACCCGCCACACCCTTAAAACCCTCAAGATATGGAACGCAAGAAAATCACCTTCGACAGCTTTATCCGCGGCGTCCTCATCGGGGCCATCATCATCGGCATCCTCATGCTGCTCGAACGTCTGAGCGGCGTACTCCTCCCCTTTTTCATCGCCTGGCTGATAGCTTACCTGATATATCCGTTAGTCACCTTCTTCCAATACAAGCTGCGACTTAAGAACAGGGTTGTCTCCATCTTCTGTGCCCTGTTCAGCATTCTGCTTGTGGGGGTCGCCGCATTCTTTCTGCTGATACCGCCCATGATCGAAGAGTTCGGCCGGGTGAAGGACCTGCTCATCGAATACTTTTCGAGTTCGACCAACGAAGGCAACGTTCCTAAAACCCTGTCCGACTTCCTGCGCGACAACATCGACACCCAACTGCTGACGCAACTTTTCAGTGAAAGAGACCTGCTTTCGGCCCTCAAGGAAACCTTGCCGGGTGTATGGACCATCCTGTCCGAGTCCGTCAATCTGCTGTTCAGCGTGTTCACGTTCTTCATCATCCTGTTGTACATCGTCTTCATCCTGCTCGACTACGAAAGCATTGCCGAAGGCTGGCCCTACTTAGTACCCGCCAAATACCGCAAGCTCGTCACGGGCGTACTGAACGACGTCAAGAACGGCATGAACCGCTACTTTCGCGGTCAGGCTTTTGTAGCCTTGTGCGTCGGCATACTGTTCAGCATCGGCTTCCTCATCATCGACTTCCCCATGGCCATCGGCTTAGGACTGTTCATCGGAGCACTGAATCTGGTACCCTACCTGCAAATCATCGGGTTTATCCCCACCATCATCCTGGCCATACTGAAAGCTGCCGACACGGGTGGTAACTTCTGGCTGATTCTGGCAGCAGCCCTTGCCGTCTTCGTTGTTGTTCAAATTATCCAAGATGGCTTCATCGTCCCACGGGTTATGGGAAAAATTACCGGCCTCAACCCGGCCATCATCCTGCTCTCCCTGTCAGTATGGGGCTCGCAGATGGGTATGCTGGGCATGATCATCGCCCTCCCGCTAACCACACTGATGCTCTCCTATTACCAGCGATTCATCATCAGCCGGGAAAATATTCACAAAGAAGAGGACACTGATAATCAGGCATATTTAGAAAAAAGTGACTCAAACGAAGAAAAAAAATCATCAAAACCCTTGTAGGTTCAAAAAAAGTCCTTACCTTTGCACTCGCAATCAGGAAATGATAGCAAAACAGGTTTGATTCGCTAGCTCAGCAGGTAGAGCACAACACTTTTAATGTTGGGGT
>CAJKOW010000050.1 GCA_905201685.1 uncultured Bacteroides sp.
ACCCGTGACCCTCAGCTTGGGAAGCTGATGCTCTACCAACTGAGCTACTGCCGCAAGATGTATGTATCGGGAGCGCGACCTCCCTTTTAAAACGTCGGCAAAGGTAATAAAATCTTTTAGAAAGAATCAAGCATTTCCTAATTTATTTCCTACTTTTGTGTGTGATTTCCAATTTTAGAAGAAAGCAACCATGAAACGAATCATACTTATCACCGGAGGAGAACGGTCGGGTAAAAGCACTTATGCCGAAACGTTGGCACTGTCTCTCTCCTCCTCTCCCGTCTATATGGCCACTGCCCGCATCTGGGACGAGGAGTTCCGGCAAAGGGTACTCCGGCACCAGGCACGGCGGGGAAAAGAATGGACCAATATAGAGGAAGAAAAGCAACTGAGCAGGCACGCGGTAGAAGGCCGTGTGGTGCTGATAGACTGTGTCACCCTGTGGGCTACCAATTTCTTCTACGAACTGAAAGCCGATGTCGATCGGTCGCTCGAAGCCGCCAGGCAGGAGTTCGACCGTTTCACGGCGCAAGACGCCACCTTTATCTTTGTCACCAACGAAATAGGTATGGGCGGCACCTCCGGAAACGAAATACAACGGAAATTCACCGATATGCTGGGCTGGCTGAACCAATATCTGGCAGCAAAGTCCGATGAGGTCGTGCTGATGGTATCGGGCATTCCGGTGAAAATAAAATAGCCCTGTACCCCATTAATCATTAACCATTAATCATTCACCATTATAATTACCGCATGAAAACATTCAATATACCCCGTCCGGATATGGCTATCCGGGAGGCATTGGTCGATAAGATAAACAACCTGACCAAGCCCAAAGGCTCTTTAGGCATGTTGGAGGCTCTTGCCCTCCAGATAGGATTAGTGCAGCAGACCTTGTCGCCTGCCCTGCATCATCCGCAGAATATCATTTTTGCTGCCGACCACGGCATTGTGGAAGAAGGCGTAAGCCTCTCGCCCAAGGAAGTGACATGGCAGCAGATCAGTAATTTCCTGCATGGTGGCGCCGGAGTCAACTTCCTGTGCCGTCAGCATGGTTTTACACTGAAAATCGTTGATGCCGGTGTCGATTATGATTTGCCTTACGAGAAGGGCATCATCAATATGAAGGTTCGTCGCGGGACCCGTAACTATCTGCACGAGGCAGCGATGAGCCGCGAAGAGATGGAGCTGTGCATCGAACGCGGAGCCGAGGTGGTAAGGCGCTGTTACGAAGAAGGTAGCAATGTGCTTAGTTTCGGAGAAATGGGAATCGGAAACACGTCCTCTTCATCGTTGTGGATGACCTGTTTCACCGGCATTCCTTTGGAACAATGCGTAGGTGCCGGCAGCGGACTGAACACCGAAGGCATCCGCCACAAGTATCAGGTGTTGCAGCAGGCTTTGCAGCATTATGCAGGCGATTTTTCTCCCTCCGACGTGATCCGCTATTTCGGTGGATTGGAGATGGTGATGGCCGTAGGTGCCATGCTTCAGGCGGCCGAACTGAAGATGCTGATTCTGGTGGACGGCTTTATCATGACTAACTGTATGCTGGCTGCAAGCAAGCTGTATCCAGCCGTTCTCGATTATGCCATCTTCGGGCACTGCGGCGACGAATCCGGCCACAAGCTGCTGCTCGATGCCATGGGGGCGACTCCCCTGCTCCATCTGGGGCTTCGTTTGGGCGAAGGTACGGGTGCTATCTGTGCTTATCCCATTGTCGATTCGGCAGTGCGGATGATCAACGAGATGGACAATTTTGCTCACGCTTCCATAACCAAATATTTCTAAGCGGAAATGAGTGTATTAGCAGCTTTTATCTTTTTCACCCGATTGCCTTTCTGGAAGCTGGGAGAGGTTTCTTCGGACAGTTTTAAGCATGTGGTGCCCTATTGGCCGGTAGTCGGTTGGCTGACCGGAGGCGTGATGGCTGCCGTCTTGTGGCTGGCTGCACAGGTGTTCCCGATGTCGGTGGCGTGGCTTTGTGCCATCACTGCCCGTTTGCTGCTTACCGGTTGCCTGCACGAGGACGGCTTGGCCGATTTCTTTGACGGGTTTGGCGGAGGGCGTACGCGCGAGCAGACATTGGCCATTATGAAGGATTCGCATATTGGCAGCTACGGGGTGATAGGCCTGATTGTCTATTTCCTGTTATTGTTTCAGTTGCATGTTTTGCCATTGGAGCTTCTTTGCGCATTGGCCTTTTGTGGTGACTGCTGGTCTAAGTTTACAGCTTCGCAACTGATCAATTTCCTTCCTTATGCGCGAAAGGAAGAAGAGAGCAAGGCACACGTCGTGTATCAGCGCATGAGGGTAAGCGAGTTCCTGTTGGCTTTGGCCAGCGGCCTACTCCCCTTGATATGCGTATTTCCGGTCATAGTATGGCCGGTCGCCCTGTTTCCGGTAGTAGTTTTTGCAGGGGTGTGCTGGCTGATGAAGCGGCGCCTGAACGGATATACGGGCGATTGTTGCGGGGCCATGTTTTTGCTTTGCGAATTGTCTTTCTATTTGGGAAGTCTGTGGATGTATTACTATTATTAAAAATGAAACAGTCATAACGTATGGAAGTGATTCTTATCAGGCATACTTCAGTAGATGTTCCACCCGGGGTGTGCTATGGGCAGACCGATGTGCCTCTGAAGGCAACTTTCGAACAGGAAGCGGCTGCCACGGCTGCAGATCTGAAGCAGTTTCAACCTTTCGATAAGGTATATACCAGTCCGCTGACACGTTGTGTCAGGCTGGCTGCTTATTGCGGCTATCCGGATGCCGAGCGCGACCGTCGTATTATGGAGATAAATTTCGGAGCCTGGGAGATGAAACCGTTCGAGACGAACGACGATCCCCGTCTGAAGGAGTGGTACGCCGATTATCTGAACGTGGCAGCCACCGGAGGCGAATCCTTTGCCATGCAGTACCAGCGTGTCAGCCGATTTCTGGACGAACTGAAAGAGAAAGATTATCGGCGCGTTGCTGTGTTTGCTCATGGAGGCGTCCTTATCTGTGCACAGATATATGCCGGATTAGTGAGGCCGGAGGAGGCCTTCAGTGCTTTGACGCCTTATGGCGGGATCATCAGTATTGAAATATAATGATAGAATAAAAAGATATTTATGATACCAGAAGAGCTTAGAGAACTTTATAGAAACCATACCGGACAGGATCCGGAAGAAATTGTCAGATTGACACCGGCGGGTTCCAACCGTCGGTATTTTCGTTTGAAGGGAGTGACAGATTTAATCGGAGTCGAAGGTGAATCGGTTGATGAAAACAAGGCTTTCCTTTATTTGGATGGCCATTTTCGCTCCAAAGGTTTGCCGGTACCTAACGTTGTGGCCCGCTCGGAAGACGGTCGGTTTTATCTGCAGGACGATTTGGGCGATGTCCTTCTGTTCGATGCCATCGGGCAGGGACGCAGCACCGGGGTGTTCTCCGAAAGGGAAAAAGACCTGTTGCGTCAGACCATCCGTCTGCTTCCCGACTTTCAGTTTGCCGGAGCAGACGGGCTGGATTTCTCCGAATGCTATCCACAGGCACAGTTCAACGGCCGCAGCGTTCTGTGGGACTTGAACTATTTCAAGTATTGCTTTCTGAAAACTACCGGACTCGATTTTCAGGAAGACCGTTTGGAAGACGATTTCGAGCAAATGAAGGAAGTGCTTCTGCAGGACAGCACGCCAACCTTCATGTATCGCGATTTCCAGAGCCGCAATGTGATGATAAAAGACGGTGCTCCGTGGTTTATCGATTTTCAGGGAGGCCGCAAGGGACCTGTCTATTACGATGTGGCGTCTTTCTTGTGGCAGGCGAAAGCACGCTATCCGGAAGAGCTTCGGCAGGAACTGATCCGGGAGTATCTGTCTGCTGTGCAGAAGTACATGACGGTTAGCGAGCAAGATTTTCAGCAGCGTCTGCGTCATTTTGTTTTGTTCCGTCTCTTGCAGGTATTGGGAGCTTATGGTTTTCGGGGGTACTTCGAGAAGAAGGCACATTTCCTGGAAAGTGTGCCATATGCCATAGACAGTTTGCGCCAGTTGCTTCGTGGGCCTTATCAGGAATATCCATATTTGTGTGAGGTATTGAGCCGGCTGACCGAACTGGATCGGTTTACGGAGAAAAAATCACCGCTTGTTGTCACGGTGACCAGTTTTTCGTATAAAAAAGGTATTCCGGAAGATACGTCCGGCAATGGAGGCGGTTTTGTGTTCGATTGTCGGGCTGTTCACAATCCCGGAAAGTACGAACGTTATAAGTCGCTCACCGGATTAGACGAACCGGTGATCCGTTTTCTGGAAGATGACGGAGAAATCACGGTCTTTCTGGAGCATGTGTATGCCCTGGTCGATGCTTCTGTCAAGCGCTATATGGAGCGTGGGTTTACTAACCTCTCCGTTTCGTTCGGGTGTACCGGCGGACAGCATCGCTCTGTTTACAGCGCCCAGCATGTGGCCGAACATCTGCATCGGAAGTTTGGTGTACAGGTGCGGCTCGTTCATCGGGAGCAGCATATCTCCGTAAGTTTATAATCCGTTTTTTGTTCAGTATAAGATTTATAGTTATGAAAGCCATGATTTTTGCAGCCGGACTGGGTACGCGTCTCCGGCCTTTGACCGATTATACGCCTAAGGCACTTGTTCCGGTGGGCGGGAAACCGATGCTTCAGAGGGTCATCGAGAAGCTGAAAGAAGCGGGATTCGATGACATTACCGTCAACATACACCACTTGGGCCAGCAGATTATCGATTTTCTGGAGGCTCATCATCATTTTGGAGTGAATATACACATCAGCGACGAACGGGATGAATTGCTCGATACCGGTGGAGGCATTCGGAAAGCCCGTCCGTTTTTAGAGGGTGACGAACCGTTTCTGGTTCATAATGCTGATATTCTGTCCGATATCGATCTGGCCGGTTTTTACCGTGTCCATTGCGACAGCGGAGCCGATGCCACCTTGTTGGTCAGCCGACGGCAAACTTCGCGTTATTTGTTGTTCGATGCCGACAACCGGTTGCACGGGTGGACCAACAAGGCTACGGGCGAAGTAAAGCCGCAGGGTTTTGTCCCCGATCCGGACCGCTTTCGGGAGTATGCTTTTGGAGGCATTCATGTAATATCCCCAGCTCTTTTCCGTTTTATGGAGGAGGATCAGTGGAGCGGCAAGTTTTCCATCATCCCCTTCTACCTGTCTGTGTGCGAAAAAGTCCGGATACAGGGCTATCCTCTTCAAGGGTTTCACTGGTTCGATATCGGGAAACCTGAAACACTGGCCAAGGCAGAGGCATTCTTACAGGAGGAAGAAAGTGTGTCAAATTAAGGAACCGCTTTTCTTTAGGCACGGATAACACGGAATTTCGCGGATGATTATTCTTCTTTACGCCGTCGGCACATTGCCAAGTTTTTCTTTCCGTTTCATCTCGGAAAGTACGCCGCATGTCAATGGGATGGCAAGCAGAAAAGACAGCACGTCCGAGCAGGCCTGACACATTTCAACTCCCTGCAATCCTAAGAAATGAGGCAGGATAAAGATGAAAGGTATAAAGAATAGTCCCTGACGGGCCGATGACAGCAGAGTAGCACGTACCGGTTTACGGATGGTTTGCAGCATCATGTTGCTGACGATGATCCAGGAGCCTAATGGGAAGGTGATAAATTGCCACCGCAATGCCGCGGCACCTACGGCAACAACCTCCGGATCGCCTTTACGGAACAGTTCCACTATCTCTTCGGCATATCCCATGCCCGATACGGCACAGACCAACAGAAATACAAAACCTACTTTTACGCTGAACCAGAATCCCTGACGTACACGGGCATACAGGCCGGCTCCGTAGTTGAAACCGCATACCGGCTGAAATCCCTGTCCGAAACCTATCAGGAATGCATTGATGAACATGGCTATTCTGGTCACAATGGACATTCCGGCAATAGCGGCATCTCCATAGGCACCTGCTGCAATGTTCAGCAGAATGGTAGCTATGCAGGCAAGTCCCTGACGCGCCAGGGAAGGACTTCCTCCACCGATGATTTCCTTGACAAAAGCCAGCGAAGGGGTGAAGTTCCGGAAGCTGATACGTATGTTCTCACCCCGGCGGCTCATGAATATCAGCAGGGTGAAGCTGCACATCTGGCTGATAACGGTAGCCCATGCTGCTCCGGATATCCCCATGTCGAGTCCGAAAATCAGAATCGGGTCCAATATGACATTGATGACGGCTCCGGTAACAATTCCAACCATGGCGTACGAAGCATTTCCCTGAAAGCGTATCTGGTTGTTCAGTACCAACGACGAGGTCATAAAGGGGGCTCCCAACAGAACAATTCCCAAATAGCGTTCGGTGTACGGCAGGATGGTCGGAGTCGATCCCAATGCCAGAGACAGAGGAGTAAGCAGCAGCAATCCCGTAATGGTCAGCAACACTCCCATAAACAGTGCCAGGAAGAATCCTGTGGCTGCCATCTTATGTGCACTGTCCAGGTCTTTGGCCCCCAACTTGCGCGAGATAAAGTTGCCCGAGCCGTGGCCGAAAAAGAATCCTATGGCTTGGATGATGGACATGACCGAAAACACGATGCCTACGGCTGCTGTGGATTGTGTGTTGATTTTCCCCACAAAGTACGTATCTGCCATGTTGTAGAACGAGGTCACCAGCATACTGATAATGGTGGGGATGGCCAACGATATGACTAACCGAGGTACGGAAGTCGTTGTCAGGTAAGTATAATTGTCTTTTGAGTGGTGCATAATATAATAGGTATATATCAGTTACAGTTTACTGTTTCTTTCGAGGTTAAGAAGTCGTAGAAGTTATCACTTCGCTTCGTTAGAAGTTACAGCCGGTGGTTTCGTAATGGTTAATGAGTTGCAGAAATTAGCTTTACTCAAAACCTCTTTTTGACTTTTTTGCTAAGGAAAATAGTCTTCATTCTTCAGGATTTCCTGTTTGTCAGGTGCGAAACAGAAGCCTTTTTACGGCACTGAGCAATTCTTCGATGCTGTTGGCTTCGACGGTTTCTTTCCCCTGCCGGTGCAGACCGAAGCTTTTACTGCCGTTTTCGTCGGCATCAATATAGGTATCGGTCAGGTCGCTGTTGCTTTCAATTCCGTTGCGTAGCAGTGCTTTGCGTACCATGGCATACCGCTGCCCCTGCCCTTTCAGCCCTATGTGCGAGGTACATTCATGCTCCACGCCGAACAAACCGGTTTCAGGTTCGAAGACGATGCCTTTGCGTACAAAGAAGTCGCTCAGGCTGCCGTCTATCGAGAGGTCTTCGGGGGTACCGATGACGACTCCTTTACGTTTGTCCATCAGCCAGATTTTGTCTGCTATCTGCAAGGCCAGTTCCAGGTCATGAGTTGACAGGAAAATGGTCTTGTCGGTTTGGCGGCTGAGTGTATGCAGCAATTGCATCATTTCCACTTTGCTCGGATAGTCCAGGAAGGCCGTTGGTTCGTCCAAGTAGATGATGGGGGTTTCCTGTGCCAAGGCTTTGGCTATCATTACTTTCTGGCGCTCACCGTCACTCAGGGTATGTACCATTCGGTCGGCTAAATGTCCGATTCCTACCAGGGCAATGGCACGACCCACTATCGCTTTGTCGTCTTTGGACAATATTCCCCAAAAGCCAGTATAGGGACTTCGCCCCAATCCTACCAACTCGGTGACGGATAGGTTCTGCACGTCACACCGTTCGGTCAGTACCACACTGATTACCTTGGCCATCTGTTGGTTCGAATATGTCTCGATATCCTTGTCCAAAATGCGTATTTGTCCGGACAATTTAGGCTGGAAGGCAGATAAGGTTCTGAGCAGCGTGGACTTCCCCACTCCGTTGGCTCCTAACAGGCAGGTCAGCTCTCCGCGGTTGATGCCGGCCTGAATGCCTTCCGCTACCACCTTTATACTCTTTTTTCCTGTATATCCGATGGACAGATTGCTGATATGTATGGTTTCTGTATTCACGTGTAGCATATCAAAAAAAGGTTGTTTTCAGATTTCGGGCACAATATTCCAAACTTTTAAGCGAGGCATGCAGGCTCATTTCTTTTGCAAAGGTATGGAAAAAAGGGTTGGAAACGGTCCGAATAAACCTTCTATTTAATACTATTTCGCATACGGAAACTTCCATTTCCATAAAAAAGGGCTAACTTTGCCGCGGTAGAATCTAAAAAAACGAATAAAATGAAAAAGCTTGTTTTGTATATGGCGATGCTCTTAGTGGGTATCAGCTATGCTTTTGCACAGGGAAAGGCCGACATTAAGTTTGATAAGACATCCTATGATTTCGGAACATTTTCCGAGGATGATCCCGTCGTCAGTTGTGTCTTTACGTTTACCAATGTAGGCGATGCTCCGTTGGTCATCCATCAGGCCATTGCTTCATGCGGATGCACGGTTCCCGAATATACGCAAGAGCCCGTTTTGCCGGGAAAGACCGGTACTATAAAGATTACGTACAATGGAGCAGGCAAATATCCGGGACATTTTAAGAAATCCATTACGCTGCGTACGAACGGTAAAACCGAGATGATGCGGTTGTATGTGGAAGGCGATATGACTGCAAAAGAAAATAAATAGGTAATTTTTTGATACCACATGATGGAGGTATCAGATTTTTAGTGTATTTTTAGGCACGGATTGCACAAACCGTCACGAAACACCGAGTTCGTAGTGCGTGATTTGTTATGCAATCCGTGCCTGTTTTGTTTCGTTATGGAAATGTATAGGTCTGTAAATTAGAAAATTAAATATAAAAAAACTGCTAAATCATGAAACAAGAACAAGAAAAACAGACCGGTTTACCGGAAAATGCTTTTCGAGAATTGAAGCCGGGAGAGGTGTATAATCCGTTGATGAGTCCCGACAGGAAGTATCCGGAAGTGAATCTTTGGTCGGTATTATGGGGTGTTGCCATGGCTATCCTCTTTTCGGCTGCGGCAGCCTATTTAGGGCTGAAGGTCGGACAGGTGTTCGAGGCTGCTATTCCCATTGCCATCATTGCGGTCGGAATTTCCAGTGCCGGGAAACGGAAAAATGCGTTGGGCGAGAATGTGATCATACAGTCCATCGGTGCAAGTTCGGGCGTTATTGTAGCCGGGGCCATTTTTACGTTGCCGGCTCTTTATATATTACAGGAAACTTATCCTAAGGAGATTACGGTCACCTTTATGCAGGTGTTCATCAGTTCTCTGCTTGGAGGTGTGTTGGGCATCCTGTTCCTGATACCGTTCCGGAAGTATTTCGTCAGTGATATGCATGGAAAATATCCTTTTCCCGAAGCGACTGCCACGACACAGGTTCTGGTATCCGGCGAAAAGGGCGGCAATCAGGCCAAACCTCTTCTGATGGCTGGTCTTGTTGGTGGTCTTTACGATTTCATTGTAGCTACTTTCGGTTGGTGGAACGAAAACTTCACGACCCGTGTTTGCGGCTGGGGTGAAATGCTGGCCGAAAAGACGAAGCTGGTTTTCAAGGTCAATACGGGTGCTGCCGTGCTTGGTCTGGGCTATATCGTAGGATTGAAGTATGCGGCCATTATCTGTGCCGGTTCATTAGTTGTGTGGTGGGTTATTATTCCCGGCATGTCGCTCATTTGGGGCAATGAAGTGCTCAATCAGTGGAACCCGGATATCACGGCGACTGTCGGCAGCATGACTCCCGAACAGATATTCGACTATTATGCCAAGAGCATCGGCATTGGTGGTATTGCCATGGCCGGTATCATCGGCATCATCAAGTCCTGGGGCATCATTAAGAGTGCTGTGGGACTGGCAGCCAAAGAGATGGGCGGGAAGTCGAATGTGGAAAGCAATCTGAAGCGTACCCAACGCGACCTTTCCATGAAAATTATTGTTGTAGGTTCTGCTATTACGCTGATTCTGGTTTTCCTGTTTTTCTATTTTGATGTGATGCAGGGCAACCTGATACATACCGTAGTGGCCATCTTGCTTGTGGCCGGCATTTCATTCCTCTTTACGACTGTTGCTGCCAACGCCATAGCCATTGTGGGAACCAATCCTGTATCTGGTATGACCTTGATGACACTGATTCTGGCTTCCGTGGTTATGGTTGCTGTCGGACTGAAAGGTCCTGAGGGCATGGTAGCCGCTCTGGTGATGGGAGGTGTGGTTTGTACGGCACTGTCCATGGCGGGCGGATTCATTACGGACCTTAAAATCGGCTATTGGCTGGGTACTACTCCGGTCAAGCAGGAGACTTGGAAATTCTTGGGTACCATTGTTTCGGCGGCTACCGTAGGAGGCGTGATGATCATTCTGAACAAAACCTATGGATTCACAAGCGGTGACCTGGTTGCCCCGCAGGCCAATGCCATGGCTGCTGTCATCGAGCCGCTGATGAGCGGCGTGGGGGCTCCCTGGCTGCTTTACGGCATCGGTGCCTTGCTGGCTATTGTGCTGACATTCTGCAAGGTGCCTGCACTGGCTTTTGCATTGGGTATGTTCATTCCTTTGCAACTGAACATTCCTCTGATTGTGGGTGGAGCCATCAACTGGTACGTTACCAGCCGCAGCAAGGATGCCGCTGTCAATGCCGAACGCGGTGAGAAAGGAACGCTGTTGGCTTCCGGTTTCATTGCCGGCGGTGCGCTGATGGGAGTAGTCAGTGCTGCCATGCGTTTTGGCAACATCAATCTGATGAACGAGGCCTGGATTGCCAATTCCTGGTCGGAAGTATTGTCACTTGTGGCTTATGCCGTGCTTATCTTCTACTTTATCAAAGCTTCCATGAAGATAAAATAATTATTAGAAACCGAATGCCATGAAAAAAATTTTAGTTTTATTCTTTTCATTCATCATTACGACTATGATATATGCGCAAAAGCCTGTCGAGCTTCCATTATGGCCCGACGGGGCACCCAATACAAACGGATTGACCGGAGAGCAGGAAGATTTGGACGGTGGACGTGTGGCCAACGTCGTGACGCCTACCATCACCGTTTATCGGGCGGCTTGTCCCAACGGATTGGCCGTTATTATGTGTCCGGGCGGCGGTTATGCCCGCCTTGCTTTGGGGCACGAAGGACACGACATGGCTTCGTGGTTCAATGCTCAAGGCATTACTTATGTAGTTTTAAAGTACAGAATGCCGAACGGACATCGCGAAGTGCCCTTGTCCGATGCCGAACAGGCTATTCGTCTTGTTCGTCAGCATGCGGCCGAATGGAATATTAATCCTTCGCGCGTAGGCATTATGGGTGCATCGGCAGGTGGACATCTGGCGGCCTCCTTGGCTACACTTTACGGCAGCGACGAAACCCGTCCCGATTTTCAGATTCTGTTTTATCCGGTGATTACCATGGGAGCGGATACCCATTGGGGATCCAGGGTCAATCTGCTGGGAGAGAACCCCACAGAGGAACTGGTGCGTGAGTATTCCCTTGAAAACCGGGTCACTTCACACACTCCGCAGGCATTCATTATGCTTTCGACGGATGACGCCGCTGTTCCTCCCGTCAATAGCATCAACTATTATCTGGCCTTAGTCAGGCAGAAGGTTCCTGCCACTCTTCATGCCTATCCTACCGGCGGGCATGGCTGGGGATTCCGTGACGACTTTACGTACAAGCGTCAGTGGACCGGAGAATTGGAAAAATGGCTTCGCGAAGGTTTGAAGTTCGTAGAATAAAAATGTAACAATCTTTTTTTTGATAAATCGATGAAAATAATTACAAAGACTTTGTGTAGCATACTGTGTATGGCTATACCTTTTATTTCGACTTATGCTCAGGAAGATCCTGGTGAGGCGGTGTTGAGCTATGGCCTCGGTTTCCTGGATGTCCCTTATGTGCCCCATACGCTGGACGGGGAAGTCAAGGAAGATCTGGTTGTCAATTGCGACGAAATGGATTGCACCACGTTTGTCGAATATACGCTGGCCATGGCGCTTTCGCCGACCGAGGACGGACAGGTGGCCGAGGGCGATTTCGCAAACAATGTTCAGCGAATCCGTTATCGTGACGGACGTATCGACGGATATGCGTCGCGTTTGCATTACATCACCGATTGGGCGGAGAATGGCATCCGGAACGGTTTTCTGGAAGACATCACCGAAAAGAAGAGCCCTTATACGCAGAAAGTGACGGTCAACTACATGAGCACCCATCCGGAACAGTACTGGAAATTGGCCGATTCGCCCGAGGACATGAGAAAGATCAAGAAAATAGAAAATGAACTGTCAAAGAAAGAGATTCATTATATCCCTGAAGACAAACTTCCGGTCAACGGACTGCCGTGGATTAAGAACGGCGATATCATAGCCATTACCACCAATATTCCGGGATTAGACATTGCCCACATGGGCATTGCATTCTATGTGGATGGCAAACTGGGATTGCTTCATGCTTCCTCTACCGAGAAAAAGGTGACTGTATCGCGTATCGCATTGTCGCAGATGCTGAAGAACAACGATAAATGGACAGGCATCCGCGTGTTGCGCTTGAAGAAGTAAGCGCGTACCTGCTCAGGAGTCAGCACATGTTTTGAATGCGTCTCTACACGGAGATGGATCAGATAACCTATCTTGAATCTGCCCCGTTCCGTGTAGAGACGCAACTTTTTTGCGTCTTTAGCTCCCACTAAAAGCGATTTACAATCAATATCTTACAATTCTATTTTCTTCATAATTAGGGGTCAGCGGATATTTCAGGTTGGTAATCCCTTAATATATCAAGCATATTGCGT
>CAJKOW010000051.1 GCA_905201685.1 uncultured Bacteroides sp.
GGTTGAGCCGTACAAGTGTCGCTCGTGAGCCGTACAAGTGTTGCTCGCGAGCCGTGCAAGTGTTGCTCACGAGCCATGCAAGTGTCCATTACAGACACGGCAAACACAACTAATCTATTCATACGGTTTCATACATTTTATATATGTATTCAACAAATATACAAAAAAGATAAATACCTGCTAATAAAGGTATCAACAAAATTATCGGCATGGTCATGATGGCTTTCAACCGGAAATCAATAACCTGCCCCGTTCATATCTCCCAAAAGAATACCGACAGGCCATCCGGACAGACAGAACAGCAATCAGAACATCGTTAACAACTTGTTGAGAACCGTGTTACTAATTGGGAAGAAGAAAAAGCACTTTACTGTATTTCAATGAAATACATTTGTTGATAACCATATAAACAGTATGTTCATTCTGTCCGCCGAACATGCTGCAACAAGACACGAGAATGCCTGCCGGAAAGCGTATGAACACACTTTTCAGCATCAAGAACGGATAAGTTAAAAACGTTGTTGAAAAAAGACGAAACTGCCTCCCTACCCTCTTATGGCTTCAGCTGCTTGAACAAGTCCCAGATGACAATGCCTGCCGTAACCGATACATTCAGCGAGTGTTTGGTGCCGTATTGCGGAATTTCGATGCAGCCGTCCGAATGGTCAATCACTTCCTGCTGCACACCTTTCACCTCGTTTCCCAAAACAACAGCATACTTCCGGTTCGGATCTAACTTAATGTTTTCCAGCATGATGCTCCTTTCGGCCTGTTCCACCGAATAGACCGTATATCCGTCTTTCTTCAGGTTATCAACCGCTTCAACCGCGTTATCAACATACTTCCAATCCACGGTGAATTCGGCTCCCAATGCCGTCTTGTGCATTTCGGGATGGGGAGGAACGGCCGTAATGCCGCACAAGTAAATGCATTCTACGCGGAAAGCATCCGACGTACGGAATACCGAACCGATGTTGTGCAAGCTGCGTATATTGTCCAGTACCACTACTAACGGCAGCTTCTCGGCCTTCTTAAACTCCTCAGTACTAATGCGGTTCAGTTCGGTAATCTTCAGTTTTCGATGCTCCATGATGTATCAGTTTGAAATGTTTCGCGTATGCGTCTGCAAAGATACTTTTTTCCGTTCACATCGTGGTGAATAACCGTTGAAAAGGTGTCAATACCGATGGGAAACAAATTCAAAAATATCTCTTGCATTATTCAAATCAACGTATATAGCAACAAGCCTACGAACATTGCAAAAAAGTTAAGAGGTATTTTCAAAGCTTGTTTAAACACATTTTTCAATAGAAATTCAGTAGTTCGTAAGCCTAAAGTTATTAACTTTGCATAGTATCAACAAGCTGTTAAGTACCGATAGTCTGTCGGCATAAGAAGCTTATTATCAAAAAACATAAGCTAATAATGCCTGTTTAAAACCGTTGCCGCAAAACAGCCCTTTGGACTAATAACTTCATGGGCAAGAAAAATCCCATTTATTTGTCCACACTATTAACAGGCTATCATCAGCATCAAAGAATTCTTCTTTTAAAAAGAGAAATTAAAAAATATAATTATGGATAATCTGATTAAAGCTATTGAGCAACTCAAGAAAGAGAAAAACGCAATTATTCTGGCTCACTATTACCAGAAAGGAGAGATACAGGACATTGCCGACTATGTAGGCGACAGTCTGGCCCTGGCACAATGGGCTGCCAAGACAAAGGCGGACATCATTGTGATGTGTGGTGTGCACTTCATGGGCGAAACGGCCAAGGTGCTCTGTCCCGACAAAAAGGTGCTGGTGCCAGACATGGCAGCAGGCTGTTCGCTGGCCGACAGCTGTCCGGCCGAAGAGTTTGGTCAGTTTGTCAAAGAGCATCCCGGATATACGGTCATTTCCTACGTCAACACAACGGCAGCCGTCAAGGCTTTGACCGATGTTGTTGTAACCTCGACCAACGCCCGTCAGATTGTGGAAAGCTTCCCCAAAGATGAGAAAATAATCTTTGGTCCGGACAGAAACCTCGGAAATTACATCAACTCCGTTACCGGCCGGAACATGTTATTATGGAACGGAGCCTGCCACGTACACGAACAATTCTCGGTTGAAAAGATGGTTGAAATAAAGCGCGAACATCCCGATGCCGTAATACTGGCCCATCCCGAATGCAAGGGCGCTGTGCTGAAGATGGCCGATGTTGTAGGTTCGACAGCCGCTCTGTTGAAGTACGCCGTAGCCCATCCCGAAAAAGAGTATATCGTAGCTACCGAATCGGGTATTCTGCACGAGATGCGCAAGAAGTGTCCGCAGACAACCTTCATACCTGTACCGCCGGCCGACAGTACTTGTGCCTGCAACGAGTGTAACTTCATGCGTCTGAACACGCTGGAGAAGCTCTACAATTGCCTGAAAGACGAAACTCCCGAAATAACGGTCGATCCCGAAATCGCACAAAAAGCCGTGAAACCCATCCAACGGATGCTTGAAATTTCGGCTAAATTGGGACTCTGATCCACATTTTCGGTCAAATAATTGGTAAGTTCTAAAATTCCCTCTATTTTTGCGAAAGTGAAAAGGAGGGAATTTTTTTCATTATGACGAATCATAGCGATATCCGAAATTCAAAGAACGTGAATGTAATGACGCACCGCAGGAGGATCTGAATCCTTTTGCCTGCTTGTTGTTTGCGTTTGGTTCTTTGAATGGTTGGACACTCTCCGGCGATTTATGTACTTGGTATAGGCATAAAGCATGAGGCCGGAAAAACGATGTGCACCTGCGATGTTGGTGCATTTTTTATTTTTCTCTCTTTATTATTCACTTTAAAACTTTATAGCTATGATTCATGAACAGAAAAATTGTCCTAACCATGGACATAATATGTATAATGTCGGTTTCCCTGTACCGACCAAAGCTGTGCTCACCCGCGTTTCTCATGCGGAAACAGAACCCTTGTTTGCTTCGGAAGTGATGAAACTGAAGCTCCGTTTTTCCGAAACCATCGTTCCTGACAGTTGCTTCGAAGTGCATTGCTACACCTCCGAATGGAAACTGATGGCGGTAACCGAACGCCTTGTTCCGGCTTCGCGTACGAATTTCAAGCAGGTATCGTTCCGTCTGAATCCCGACAAGATATGGCTTGCAGGAGACTATTGGGCCGTGGTGTCGTACAATGGGGAACCCTGTGCTCTGTTGCGTTTCCGTTACGAAGGCATGTCGGAAACCGTTTGCGAATGTCGTCCGCTGGCTGCAACCGAAGACGAGTATTGGATTGTGAAACAACTGGAGCGGGACGAAGAAAACAAATGGGAATACATCCGTGAATTTAACGGACTGTCTGAAGTTGTGCCAAGGTTGGTGAGACTTTCCCGCATGAACGGTTTTAATTCCCTGTGCAAGATGCACGGCGTCAGCGAACTTCAGCTGAATTCGTGTATGCTGATAACGGCACCTTCGTTGTTCGAATGCCGTCGGCTGGCCTTTCTCTTGCCGAAGTTTCTCGACTTGAATGTTTACAGCCGTGTGCAGATAGATTGTGCCAAAACAGAGAAGTGGGAAGTCAATGCGGTGGATGAAGCACTCAAAAACAGGGAAGAGAGTCTTCTTGTTTTTTATCATATCAATGCTTTGACAACCGACGAGGGTAGTGAATTGTTCAGGAAGCTGAAAGAAGCATTGGCCAACCGTACCGTATTTTCAGTGTTTATTCTTTGTGGCACTTCCTCCGAAGTAGAGGAGTTGCGCCGTTTTGCTCCCGAACTGTTTGTCCGCTTCACCGAAGAGGGAAGTTTCGTTATCCGTCCTTTCTCGTGGCAGGAAGTGGTTTATTCGCTTTGCAGTGCGATAGGAGAGACATCACTTCATCTTTCGCCACAAGCCGAGCACGAGTTGGTGTCGCAGGTACGCCGGTTGTGGGAATACAATGCGTTTGCTTCGTGGACACACCAAGATGCAGACGCGTTTTTATCCGGTTCGCTGATTCCTGCTGTGCAGAAACGCCTTCAGGATGCTTATTGTGAATCGGGTACGCTGATTGCCGACGAATTTACGGTCGTACAGCCGTGCGACATACGGCTGAGTGAGTATTTTCATATGCAGTCTGCTTCGGTTGAAACAGATGTTGAAACCTCTGTTGATAACTTACGCGAACGCTTCGAAGAAAGCATGTTACCTATATATAATATGGTAGGGCTTCATTCGCTGAAGCAGGAACTGGAGGCTGTTTTCTATCAGGTCTGTTTCAATCGTCAGCGTAAGTTGCTGCATCTTCCATCCGATGACGAAGGAACGTATCACATGATTTTTACCGGCAATCCGGGGACAGGCAAAACCACCGTTGCGCAGTGCATAGGGAAAGTATTCCATGCCGTGGGCTTACTGTCGAAAGGCGAAGTTGTAATGACGGAGCGCAGTAAACTGGTAGGCCGTTACATTGGCGAGACGGAAAAGAACATGCAGGATGTGCTGGAATCGGCTCGTGGAAATGTATTGTTTATCGATGAAGCCTATACGTTGTGCGATACATTGGACGACCGGAAAGACTTTGGTAACCATGTTGTCGAAAGTCTGCTGACCGTCTTGTCGCAACCACATCCGGACATGCTGGTCATACTGGCTGGTTACGAAAACGAAATGGAACGGCTGATGCAAATGAACCAGGGATTGCAGGGACGTTTTCCTTACCGTTTTCATTTTGATGACTATAGCGCAGACGAACTGATGCAGATAGCCGGGCATTTTTTGTCGGGTAGGGGATATTCGCTCGAAGCGGATGCGGAAACTTTACTGGCCGAAGTGATCAGGGAGGCATTGGAAGGGAAGGACCGCTATTTCGACAATGCGCGTTGGATAAAGAAGTTCTTCACTTCGGGCGTATTTCCGGCAATGGCTATGCGTGTGATGACGGAAAAACGGTTGCAGACGGATGCCGTTTGTTTGCAGTGCATACGGAAAGAAGATGTAGCGTATGCAGCAACCCGATTCCGTAGGCAGACATCTCCCATATTGATACCTCGTCGTCGTATCGGTTTTATTGCCTGAAATGTGAATAGTGGAAATCAGGATGAGATAATCACAACATTCCCCGGATCATCACAGATTGAAGTGTATCCGATTGAACGATTGATGTTTCGGAACAATTCTTTTTAATCTGTGATCATTCGGGGAATCTGTGATGAATGCCTTTAGATAGACTTCAGAAATTTGCAGAGCTTTTGGGTTGCCTTGGCACGATGGCTTATCTTGTTCTTTTCGGCATTTCCCATTTCGGCAAATGTCTGGCTGCATCCTTCGGGTACAAAGATTGGGTCGTAGCCGAATCCGGATGTTCCTTTTTGTGCCTTTACGATTTCACCTTTCACAATGCCTTCGAAAAGATGCTCTTTGCCATCGAGAATCAGTGCGAAGACGGTTCGGAATTGTGCTTTCCGGTTTTCTACGCCTTCCAGTTCGTGAAGCAGTTTCTTCATATTGGCTTCCGAGTTGTGGTCGTCGCTGGCATAGCGTGCCGAATACACTCCGGGAGCTCCGTTCAGTGCTTCCACTTCGAGTCCCGTATCGTCGGCAAAGCAATCCATGTGATAGTTCTCATAGATGTATCTTGCCTTTATCAGTGCATTTCCGGCCAGTGTATCGGCTGTTTCGGGAATGTCTGTGTGGCAATTGATGTCCTTCATGCTGAGAAGTTCTATCTTGTCGCCCAAGATTTCTTTGACTTCTTCCAACTTGTGGGCATTGTTAGTTGCAAAGACGAATTTCTTCATACCATTATAGTTTAGGCGGTTTCCCTATTTATTTCCCTTTCAGTTTGTCGAATCCTTCTCCATACACACCGATGACTGAACTTTGTGAGATGAAGGCGTTGGGATCGATGTCTTTTACCAAGCGGAATATTTCGACGGATTGACGTTTATAGGCCAGTACGACCAGTACTTTTACGTTTCCCTTACTGTACCATCCGGTTCCGTCGAGTACCGTTACACCACGATGGGTATCCTTGGTTATGCGGTCGGCAATCTTTTCGTATTCTTTCGAAAAGATGAGGAACTGTACTGACTGACGGGCACTGTTTACGATATAATCGAGTACAAAGCCAATGACGAACAGTGTGACGAATCCGAATATAACGCGGCGCCAGTCGTGGAAGATGAAATAACAGGATCCGATGATAATGACATCACAAGCCATAATCATACGTCCCAACGTCACGTCGCGATACTTGTTGATAATGGCTGCGATGATATCCGTTCCACCGGTACTTCCGTTACAGTTGAATACCACTCCCAATCCTACGCCACACATGGTAGCGCCAATAAGGCAGGCCATAAAGTCCTGTCCCGGTCCCAAAATTTGCGGGAAGGTACCGTCGGGATTCTTCACCAACCATTGGAAGAACTCCAACAGTATGGTCAGCATAAAGATGGCATAAGTGGTCTTTATGCTGAACTTGGGACCTAATATTTTGATGGCAAAAGTCATCAGTACAGCATTGATGAGGAAGTATGAATACTGGATGGGAAATCCCGTGGCATAGTAGATGATGGCTCCGATACCCGTAGTTCCTCCGGTTGTAATCTGGTAAGGCAGCAGGAAAGCTGCCCATGCCAGAGAATAACTGATAAGTCCGAGGGTAATCATGATATAGTCCCTCAATTCCCTTATCAATTCAGATTTGCTTGGTTTACTGATATGCATAGGCTTATTGAATTATTTCACTACAACGTTCACAATCTTCTTCGGCACCACAATGACTTTCATTACCGACTTGCCTTCCATCCACTTGGCCGAGCGTTCATCGGCCAATACAGCAGCTTGAATGGTTTCAGAAGTTGCATCTGTAGGAAATTCCATGTTGAAACGGGCTTTTCCGTTGAAGGAGATGGTGTAGTTCACGCTGCTTTCCACCAGATATTCTTCGTTGTAGGCCGGCCAGTGGGCATCGCACACCGAACCTGTATTGCCCAGTGTCTCCCACAATTCTTCGCAGACGTGGGGAGCAAAAGGTGCGAGTGTTACAATCAGTTGGTTCAGAATTTCTTTTTTGTAGCACTTCAGTGCTGCCAGTTCGTTGACGCAGATCATGAACGCACTGATGCTGGTGTTGTACGAGAAGGTTTCGATGTCGCCCGTTACCTTTTTGATAAGCTTGTGCAGGGACTTCAGTTCGTCTTTGTTGGCTGCTTCGTTCGTAACCTGATAATTTCCTGAACGGTCGTAGAACAGTGCCCAAAACTTCTTTAGGAAGCGGTGTACACCGTCGATACCATTTGTATCCCATGGTTTGGATTGCTCTACAGGGCCGAGGAACATCTCGTACATGCGCAGTGTGTCGGCACCGTATTTCTCGACAATCATGTCGGGGTTTACAACGTTGAACATCGACTTCGACATTTTTTCTACTGCCCAGCCGCAGATGTATTTACCGTCTTCAAGGATAAATTCAGCGTTGTTATATTCCGGACGCCATGCCTTGAAGGCTTCCACATCGAGGATGTCATTCGATACGATATTCACATCCACGTGGAGTGGGGTAGTGTCGTACTGGTCTTTCAGGCCCAGTGATACAAAAGTATTGGTATCCTTGATACGATATACGAAGTTGCTTCGTCCTTGAATCATACCCTGGTTTACCAGTTTCTGGAAGGGTTCTTCGACAACGGAGATACCCAGATCGTGCAGGAACTTGTTCCAGAAGCGCGAGTAGATGAGGTGGCCGGTGGCATGTTCCGTACCGCCTACGTAGAGGTCAACATTGCGCCAGTATTCGTCGGCTTCTTTCGAAACTAGTGCCGTATGATTGCGCGGATCCATGTAGCGCAGATAGTAGGCGCTGGAGCCTGCAAAGCCCGGCATGGTATTCAGTTCGAGCGGGAAGACAGTTTGGTTGTCAATCTTGCTGTTTTCTACTACACAGTTGTTCACCATGTCCCACGCCCATTTGGTGGCATGACCCAACGGCGGTTCGCCTGTTTCGGTAGGCAGGAACTTGGCTACTTCGGGCAATTCCAACGGCAGGCAGCTTTCGGGAATCATGTAGGGCATGTTGTCCTTATAGTAAACAGGGAACGGTTCGCCCCAGTAACGCTGGCGGCTGAAAATGGCGTCGCGCAAACGGTAGTTCACCTTGACACGACCCAAGTGATGTTCCTTGACGTATTTCTTGGTAGCGGCGATGGCTTCCTTGATGGTGAGTCCGTTCAGATTCAGTTGACAAGTTGACGAGTTGACAAGTTGGCCAGTCTCGTTAATTGTTCTCGGAGAGTTGCAGACAATACCTTCCTTGGCATCGAAGCTCTCTTCGCTTACGTCGCAACCTTCGACCAGCGGACGGATTTCCAGACCGAAATGTTTTGCAAAGGCGTAGTCGCGAGAGTCGTGTGCAGGTACTGCCATGATGGCACCTGTACCGTATCCGGCCAGTACGTAATCGCTGATCCAGATGGGCACTGCCTCGCCTGTGAAAGGATTGATGGCATACGAACCCGAGAAGACACCGCTTACGCTGCGGTCGCTGATGCGTTCGCGCTCGGTGCGTTTCTTGGTGCGATCCAGATAAGCTTCTACGTTGGCCTTTTGGGCTTCGGTGGTAACTTGCGGAACCAGTTCGCTTTCGGGAGCTAATACCATAAAGGTAACACCGAACATGGTATCGGCACGGGTGGTGAAGATGGTGAATTCCAAATCGCTGTCTTTCACCTTGAATTGTACTTCGGTACCTTCCGAGCGGCCAATCCAGTTGCGCTGTGTTTCTTTCAGTGAGTCGGTCCAGTCAATGGTTTCCAGTCCGTCGAGCAGACGTTGGGCGTAGGCCGACACGCGCAGACACCATTGGCGCATCTTCTTCTGAACGACGGGATAACCACCACGTTCCGATACACCATCTACTACTTCGTCGTTGGCCAGCACGGTACCCAGTTGCGGACACCAGTTCACCATGGTCTCGCCCAAGTAGGCGATGCGGTAGTTCATCAATGTTTCCTGTTGCTGTTTTTCGCTCATGGCTTTCCACTGTTCGGCGGTGAAGCTGAGTTCTTCGCTGCAAGCTACGTCGAGTCCTTCGGTACCTTTAGTCTCGAAAGACTTGATTAAAGTACTGATGGGCTGCGCTTTTTTCAGGGCATTGTCGTAGTAGCTCTGGAACATCTGCTGGAAAGCCCATTGTGTCCAGTGGTAGTATTCGGGGTCGCAAGTGCGTATTTCTCGACTCCAGTCGAAGGAGAAGCCTATCTTGTCCAACTGCTCGCGATAGCGGTTGATGTTGTTGACGGTGGTGATGGCCGGGTGTTGTCCGGTCTGTATGGCATACTGTTCGGCAGGGAGTCCGTAAGCGTCATATCCCATGGGATTCAGTACGTTGAAACCTTGCAGGCGTTTGTAGCGGGCGTAGATGTCCGAAGCGATGTAGCCTAACGGGTGTCCTACGTGCAGACCGGCACCGCTGGGGTAAGGGAACATGTTCAGTACATAGAATTTCTGTTTCGTATCGTCTTCCGTTACTTGATAGGTTTTGTTCTCTACCCATCGTTTTTGCCACTTCTTTTCAATCTCCCTGAAATTGTATTCCATACTGATAGATATTAATAATTTGTTGAAAACGTGTTTATAAACTTCTTGTTTCGGTTTATATGTGTGTTAATAAACCGTTGCAAATTTACAGGTTTATTTTCAGATTTGCTTATCAAGTGCATAAAAAACATTGGTTTGAGAGGATAGCCTGGCTACTTTTCTCGTAATTTTGCACCCCGAAAAGACTGATATTGATTATGGATGTATCAAAAATGAAAGGCCACATTTCGATGTTGGCTGCCAACAGCATGTGGGGACTGATGGCCCCGTTGGCAAAGTTTGTGATGATAGGTGGTGCGGTCAGTTCGTTGGTGATGACTGACCTGCGTGTATTTGGCGCAATGATTCTTTTCTGGATCTTTTCTTTTTTCCAGAAACCCGAACATGTGGGGCATAAGGATCTGATGAAACTTTTCGGTGCTTCGTTGCTGGCGATTGTGTTCAATCAGGGCAGTTACATCTTCGGTGTGGGAATGACTTCGCCGGTTGATGCTTCCATCATTACAACCAGTATGCCGCTGATTGCTATGATATTGGCGGCTATTTTCCTGAAAGAACCTATTACGGGTAAGAAGATTCTGGGTATTGCTGTGGGTGCTACGGGTGCATTGTTGCTCATCATGGGCAGTTCGCAAGCATCGGCTTCGACAGCTGCGAAAGGGGAAAATCCGATTTTGGGTGATTTGTTTGTGTTGCTTGCTCAGTGCAGTTATGCTTTCTACATCGTGCTTTTCAAAAACTTTGTGGCAAAATACTCGGCCATTACGGTGATGAAGTGGATGTTTACCTATGCTTTCATCTGCCTGTTGCCTTTCTCGTACGACAGTTTGCTGGCTACCGATTGGCTGGCTCTTGACGGGGCACGAATCGCATCTATTGCCTTTGTGGTAGTTGGAGCTACTTTCCTCAGTTATATTCTGATTATTGTAGGACAGAAGAACCTGCGTCCTACCGTGGCAGGTATGTACAACTACATCCAACCGTTGGTGGCTACCATTGTGGCTATCTGTTGGGGAATGGACAGTTTCAATCTGACGAAGGTGCTTTCTGTCGTGATGATTTTCGGTGGTGTGTGGTTGGTTACTTCGAGTCGCAGCCGTGCCGAGATGGTAGCTTATGAGGCCGAGAAAGAAGGTAAAAGTCAGGCTGAAGTAAAATAAGTATAGGCCTGTATAATGGAGAAAAGCAAGGATTATATCTGGCATCTGATAGCCGTTGTAGTGGTTGGCATCTGGGGACTGACGTTTATTTCGACCCGTGTGCTGATAGAGAGCGGACTTACTCCGCAGGAGATATTTCTGCTTCGGTTTCTGATAGCTTATATAGGCATCTGGTTCATCTCACCGCGCAAGCTGTTTTGCAACAACTGGCGCGACGAGGGCTGGATGTTGCTGGCCGGTATGACGGGTGGGTCTATCTATTTCCTGACTGAAAACACGGCACTCGAAGTGACGCTGACTACGAATGTGGCTTTCATCGTGTGCAGTACGCCGTTGCTGACGTTGCTGCTTTCGCGGCTTTTCTATCGTTCAGATAAGGCTACATGGAAATTGGCGGCAGGTTCTTTGCTGGCTTTGGCAGGAGTCGGCTTGGTGATTTTCAACGGTAATTTTGTGTTGAAGCTTTCGCCGCTGGGCGATGTGCTTTCGTTGTCGGCGGCTTTGTGTTGGGCGTTCTACAGTCTGATTATGCGTCGTGTGGGCGACCGTTATTCTACGGTGTTCATCACGCGCAAGGTGTTTTTCTATGGCCTGCTTACGGTTCTTCCGGCTTTTCTGATACATCCTTGGCAGTTCCCCCTGTCGTCGTTTGCACTTCCTGAGGTGTGGATGAATCTTCTGTTTCTCAGTGTGCTGGCTTCGCTGGTTTGTTTTTCTGTCTGGAATGTAGTATTGAAACGATTGGGAACCGTCTGTGCTTCCAATTACATTTATCTCAATCCTCTTTTCACTTCGGCAGGTTCGCTGCTTTTCCTGGGCGAACCGTTGACTCCTGTTGCTTTACTGGGTGCGGCGTGTGTGCTGTGTGGAGTCTATCTGGCCGGGAAGAAGTGAGTTGCGGACAAAGTGATTTCTGCCTGATACCGGTTTTGTTCCTTCCTTACAGCATAGGCTTTTGGGGAAGAACCGGCATCGGGCAGAAATTCCTTTTTAAGTGGTAAAGTTAAACTTCAGCAGTTTGTCAGTTGGCCGGAGCCTTAGGACTCGGTTTGAAATTTTCGACTTGCCGCAGTATGTATTCCTGTCGGTTTTCGTTCCACACGTAGGTTTTCTTGTCGGTCACCTGTCCCTGTGCGTTGTAGGTGAAGTCCATCTTGAAAAGACGTTTCAGATACTTGCCTTCGTTCAGGGTGTAAACTTCTTTGTTGGTCATTCGGTTGCCTTCCATTTTCACATTATATACTAAACTTGAAGCAACGCCTGCGGCCGAAATCAGAGCGGTCATGATGAGATTGGTAATCATATTCGTTTCTATGTTTTATAAGTTAAACTGTTCTTTGTTTCTTGTTTCGATGTTGCAAAGGTAGGGGAGAGGATAGGGGATTTCGGTTAAGGCTACGTTAAGCTTAGTGTGTTGTCCTGAAATAGGTTGACTCCATTAGCCGCAAATCATGTAATGAAAATG
>CAJKOW010000052.1 GCA_905201685.1 uncultured Bacteroides sp.
TTCTAACTCTCAAATTTCGTTTGTGTAATTCGCAAACCATTTCTTTTTAACTATAGAAGAAGTAGCTTTCACCTCTTGAGACTTCATACCGACAAACGAGACGATAAGAATATCATTTTCATTGGGCACGGTCAAAACAAAATTACCGTCTATATCTGAAATCGTACCTATTGAAGTATTACCTTTAACCACGACCGAAGCACCAATGACCGTTTCACCTGTACTGTCGAACACAGTACCCTTTACCGTTATTCCCTTCTGAGCCGAAACTGTCAAGCAACTAAAAAGCATCAAAAGGAACAGGTAAGGAATTTTTTGAATTTTCAATCTTACATTTTTCATTACCATTAGTTTAAGATGTTAATAATTACATTCTCAATTCTTTCTACAACTATTTCCAGCAAACAGCCTAACCATCATCATAGATTTTTTTCATAATTAACTTTTTAATATACCCATTTAAATTATTCATGTTAGAGCTGTCTAAAAGAAAGGAAAGTGTTTCTCATATATAAATATGTCTTCCCGATATTTATACTATGCTCTTTTTGATGCTACAAATCTATTAAATGATTTTAAGACGGATATACACGCTTGTTACATCTTCTTTTGTGTACGTTACATCATCTTTTCAAACGATAAAAAAGCCTTTGATTTTGTAATATTATCATTACTACATATAACATACGAAACAATCAAAATACTGATTATAACCTATTTATAATAAATAATCAAAAAATGAAGTTATGAACGAATAGGTCATATTTTGCATACTATTCAATTCTCATAAAACAGAGTATAGAATCAAGGTATATATGGAAATGTAACGTACAGAAAAGAAAATGTAACGTATATGCAAATTTGCATTTGTCGTTATTCATTAATTAATAAAGAAAACGAGAACTTAAAGTCTGACTTAAACACAAAAACATGAATGGGAAGATATGAATACTTATTTTTTATTAACATTATAATAACAGAAGTGATATATATCGGCATCAATAAGCTATTCACAATAGGAAGATACGAATCAAAATTGGGGACTTAAGTTTCGCAAATGCGAATAAAGAATCAACAGCGTCTAATTGGACGGTTTTAGAAGTACAATGAAACGATCGCTTATAAGCAACACTTGTACAGCTCACGAACAACCCTTGCATTACTCACGAGCAACACTTGCATTACTCACGAGCGACACTTGCATTACTCACGAACAACACTTGCATTGCTCACGAACAACACTTGCATTGCTCACGAGCAACACTTGCATTACTCACGAGCAACACTTGCATTGCTCACGAACAACACTTGCATTACTCACGAGCAACACTACTTCTAATATTAGGGAGGCTAATGTAGGACTTTACGTTCGCCAAGTGGCACTTGGCGAACGTAAAGTAGAACTTTGGAAATTTATAATGCTTTCCAGAACTTACGGAAATCGTGATAACGACCATAGCAGACCAACTGATCGCCATCCTGTATCTGCTGCTTTTCGGAGAGATCACCCACGACATTGTGCCCGACAAAGGAGATATCAAGCTCGTTTTTCTGGGTTCCGGCACGTTTTAATGCCAAAAGTTGCAAATGAAACTCCGAATCAAGCTTCAATTCGTCAACATAATAACCTACCAAACGAGCAGGCACAGTGAATTTCACTACATAATAATCAGAGTCTATCTGAAATGTTTCCATATCGGCTCCGAATTCCAAGGTATGAACCAAAGCCCGAGCCGCATCAGCTTCAGGAGTAAGAATACGTTCCAAACCAAAGGCCTCAAGAATAGCGCGATGAACGGGGTCGATGGCTCGGGCATAGATACGCTTTACCTTTTTCTGCTTCAACAAGGCTACGGTACGGATGGAAACACCCAGATTCTCGCCGACAGCCACAATCACCACATCTACCGTATTAAGCGGAAGAACGGACAATGCCTGCTCGTCAGTAGCATCGATCACAAAGGTTGTCGCAATCCTGTCTTTCAGACTATCGGCTCTACCCGAATTGATATCAGCTCCGATCACCTCGTGTCCCAAAGCCGAAAGTTCTTCGGCAAGCACACAACCATAATTGCCTAATCCGATAATTACATATTTCATACCAATAAATAAAAGAAGAATAAAAAAAGAATGAAGAACAAGGAGGCTACATTCCTCATTCTTCATTCATATATGTTTTTTCCGCTATACTTTCTTCAGCACCAGTATCAAAGCATTCTCTGCATCGTAAAATCCGATACCGCCACTTGCCAGCTTGCCAAACGAACGCACATTATTCAATGCCTTCAGAATGCTGTTTTCAACCTCCATGTCTGGACACGCCATCATGGTGCTCATGACTTGAGGAAATGAGACAGACGATGAATTGGCATCATCCAACCGAATGCCACCATTAATGACATTGCACCCGGCATTCCCATGCAAAGTCTTCTCTGCTATATTGAACTCAAGGAAAGGAGCGTTCTCCAAACTGTCGGGAACAGCCGTACCATTGACTTCAGTGATAAGCCACTTACCCGACAAATCGGTCAGCGACACCGAAGCTTTCCGCTTCTGCAGAACGACCACCGGCCGCTTGGACGATGAACACAAGGCCATCTGTTCATCACTCAATTTCTTATATTTCTTCACTTGTGCCAAAGCAGCCAAAACATTCTTCTCGACAGTCATATCGGGACACATCATACGGGTACTGCCCAAAGCGCCCAAATCGATGGTACCCGGCTGAGCATTGACGTCGAAATGACCGGTTATACGATTACAGCCCGTGTTGCCATACACACTGCCTTGTTTTGCATCGAAACCAATAAAAGGAAATTCCTGCCCCGGTGCCGGAACCACAGCCGCACCATTCAGCTCGATAATATCCCACTCTCCGCTGATGTCAGCCACCGTTGCCACATTCTTAGTCGATCCACACGACGAAGCAATAACTACAGTTAATACCATACATAAAGAAACAAAAATCTTTTTCATCATCATTCGTTATCATTTAAGTTAATTCATATCGCAAGTACAAAGCGTAACCAGATATTTTTTATTCCAAACCACATTCTGCATGATGCAAATATACTGAAATAACCGGAAAAGAGACAGATTGTTCTAAAATCACCCTTGTTTTACTCAAGTATTTAGCAAGATTTTAACGTTTATATGAGAATTAACCCGTATATTTGCTCAAGATTACTTATTTCATGCAAATCGGAAATCAAGGGACATATTTTCCAAATATAAAATGCAACGAGATATAACCTGCCCCCGATTCGCGTGAATCGAGATAACACCGATTTAATTTTATAACCTAATTAATATAACAAGAAAAATGGGTAAAGTTCTTATTATTGGTGCAGGCGGTGTAGGTACCGTTGTTGCCCACAAAGTGGCTCAGAATCCTGACGTATTTACAGAAATCATGATTGCCAGCCGCACCAAGTCGAAATGCGATGCTGTAGTAAAAGCAATTGGTAACCCCAACATCCAGACCGCTCAGGTGGATGCGGACAATGTAGATGAACTGGTAGCACTGTTCGACAGCTTCAAGCCGGAAATCGTTATCAACGTAGCCCTCCCCTATCAGGACCTCACCATCATGGAAGCGTGCCTGAAAACGGGAGTCAACTATTTAGACACCGCCAACTACGAGCCGAAGGACGTGGCCCACTTCGAATATAGCTGGCAATGGGCCTACAAGAAGCGCTTCGAGGATGCAGGACTGACAGCCATCCTGGGATGCGGATTCGACCCGGGTGTCAGCGGAGTCTATACCGCCTATGCAGCCAAGCACTACTTCGACGAAATCCAATACTTGGACATCGTTGACTGCAACGCCGGCAATCACCACAAGGCATTTGCCACCAACTTCAACCCCGAAATCAACATCCGTGAAATCACACAGAACGGGCGTTACTACGAAAACGGACAATGGGTAACCACCAAACCGCTGGAAATCCACAAAGACCTGACATATCCCAACATCGGACCGCGCGACTCTTATCTGCTTTATCACGAAGAACTGGAGTCGCTGGTAAAGAATTTCCCCACCATCAAGCGGGCACGTTTCTGGATGACCTTCGGACAAGAATATCTGACGCACCTGCGCGTCATCCAAAACATTGGAATGGCACGTATCGACGAGGTGGAATACAACGGCATGAAGATTGTCCCCCTCCAGTTCCTGAAGGCCGTATTGCCCAACCCGCAGGATCTGGGTGAAAACTACGAAGGCGAAACCTCCATCGGCTGTCGCATCCGCGGACTGAAAGACGGGAAAGAACACACTTACTACGTATATAATAACTGCAGCCACCAGGCAGCCTATAAGGAAACCGGTATGCAAGGCGTAAGCTACACAACCGGCGTTCCGGCCATGATCGGAGCCATGATGTTCCTGAAAGGCATCTGGAAGAAACCGGGCGTATGGAACGTAGAAGAATTCGATCCGGATCCGTTCATGGAGCAGTTAAACAAACAGGGTCTGCCTTGGCACGAAGTGTTCGACGGCGATCTGGAACTCTGAGTTTGTAAGTTTATGAGTTTTTTTCTAAGTTTGTAAGTTATAGGCTTTTGACTTGAAATAAAGCAATAACCAATAAACTTACAAACTCAAAAACTAAAGAACTGGATACTTATATTATTAACCATTGACCATTATCCCACATGAACGTAGGAGACAAAGCACCCGAACTGCTGGGTGTAAACGAAAAAGGCGAGGAAATCCGCCTCAGCAACTATAAAGGAAAGAAAATTGTGCTCTACTTTTATCCCAAAGACAGCACTTCGGGCTGCACGGCCCAAGCCTGCAACCTGCGCGACAATTACAACGAATTGCGACAGGCCGGCTACGAAGTAATCGGAGTAAGCATAGACAGCGCCAAATCGCACCAGAAGTTCATCGAGAAAAACGAACTTCCCTTCACGCTGATTGCTGATACCGACAAAAAGTTAGTGGAAGAATTTGGTGTATGGGGCGAAAAGAGCATGTACGGACGCAAATACATGGGTACGTTCCGCACCACTTTCCTCATCAACGAAGAGGGTGTGATAGAGCGCATCATCGGACCTAAAGAGGTGAAGACCAAAGAACACGCCAAGCAGATTCTTGGAAAATGATGCCTTGATGCACCCTTAATTATCAACGATCAAAAGACAAACAACTTATGGCAAAAAAAGACGAACTTAACTTTGACGAAAACGGTACTGCTCCACAAGCATCCAGCGAAAAGCTGAAAGCACTGCAGGCCGCAATGGACAAGATAGAAAAGAGCTTCGGAAAAGGCTCCATCATGCGGATGGGAGGAGAAGAAATCGAACCTATCGACGTGATACCCACCGGTTCCATCGGCTTGAACGCCGCTTTGGGAGTAGGCGGTTATCCGCGCGGACGTATCATCGAAATCTACGGACCCGAATCTTCCGGTAAGACAACCCTCGCCATCCACGCCATTGCCGAAGCACAAAAAGCCGGTGGCATAGCAGCCTTTATCGATGCCGAACACGCTTTCGACCGCTTCTATGCGGCCAAATTAGGAGTAGATATCGACAATCTGCTCATCTCGCAGCCCGACAACGGCGAACAGGCATTGGAAATAGCCGACCAGCTGATTCACTCATCGGCCATCGACATCATCGTAATCGACTCGGTAGCTGCACTGACTCCGAAGGCCGAAATCGAAGGCGACATGGGAGACAACAAGGTGGGACTTCAGGCACGACTGATGTCTCAGGCTCTTCGTAAACTTACGTCTGCTATCAGCAAAACACGTACCTGCTGCATCTTCATCAACCAGCTGCGCGAGAAGATAGGCGTCATGTTCGGCAATCCCGAAACGACTACCGGTGGTAATGCACTGAAGTTCTACGCTTCTGTCCGCATCGACATCCGTCCGGGACAAGCTATCAAGAACGGCGAAGAAATTATTGGCAAACAGACCAAAGTAAAAGTGGTAAAGAACAAGGTAGCTCCTCCTTTCCGCAAAGCCGAATTCGACATCATGTTTGGCGAGGGTGTGTCGCGTGCAGGCGAAATCATTGATCTGGGCGCTGATTTGGGCATCATTAAGAAGAGCGGTTCGTGGTTCAGCTACAACGACACCAAGCTGGCGCAGGGACGTGATGCAGCCAAGCAAGTCATCATGGACAATCCTGAACTGGCAGAAGAACTGGAAGGACTGATCTTCGCTGAACTGAAGAAAGAGAAATAACAACTTACTGATTCGGAATAAACACCGAAGATTACAACAAATACAGGCGGAGCCTCGCGAATAGTACTCTATTCTGCAAGGCTCCGCCCTATTTTTTATCTATGCGCCGGAATGCCCGACCCAAACATCCTATTAGAACCAATAAATGTAGGCCAATGTGCTCAAGCTGATAACAACCCACAGCAACACACCCTGTACGAGAGGCTTCACACCCACTGCCTTCAACACATCCCGCGAAAGCGAGGCACCGATAAAGAACAAGGTTATTGTCAACGTCTTGCGTGCAAAGTTGTTAATGCCTTCACCAATCATAACACCGGTTGCTGTCGTATCGAGCACATAAGTATTGAACACCATTGCCAGTACGAAAAAGAAGATGAACCATGGAATACTGATCTTCTGTCCCTTGCTCTTGAAGATGAACGAGGTGACAAATGCCAACGGAATAATCCACAGTGCGCGAGTCAACTTGATAGTAGTAGCAATCTTCAGAGCCTCTTCACCATAAGCAGCACCGGCACCAACAACCGAACTCGTATCATGAATGGCAATGGCAGCCCACGTTCCAAACTCCTGCTGGCTCATGCCAAGTGCATGTCCGATGACCGGAAAAACAAACAAAGCAATGGCATTCAGAATAAAGATAGTACCCAAAGCCACCGACATTTCCGTATCTTTCGCCTTCAGAACCGGCCCAACAGCAGCAATGGCACTGCCGCCGCAAATGGCCGTACCGGTACTGATCAGATACGATGTATCACGGTCAACTTTCAGGAACTTGCGTCCGATAACCCATCCGATAAGCAACGTGCCAATCACCGAAATAATAGTAAACTCCATGCCTTCCTTTCCCGAAGCCAATGAAGCCTGAAGATTCATACCGAAACCCAGTCCTACAACCGAATATTGAAGCAGATATTTGGAAACCTTTTTGTTGAACTTCGGATGGGCCTGTCCGCACGAAAGAGCAAACGCCAACCCCAGAAACAAAGCTACGGGAGGAGTCACCCAAGCCGAATAAGCGTGCATGCCCGGCACATAATCCAAGAACAGAAAGAAAGTAAGGATAACCAGCAGAGATACATAAATCATTTTGTTGTTTCGCTGCAATGCAGACAGGCTTATCGCCTTTGTTGCCTGATGTGATGCCATAAAAAAGCTATTTTTAGATGAATAAAACTGTTTATTTTCTTGATTTCGGGCGCAAAGGTACAGTTCTTTCCGCATCTGTGCCAATCGTTTCTTTTTATCGGTCATAACTTCTTGTTATAGCATTTCATTTTATGGAAACAATTCGTTTTCTTTGTATCAGGAATCAATGTAAACTTAACAGTTACCGGCCATGAGTAAACAGAAAATAGCACTGGTACTCTCCATGGGAGGAGCACGCGGAATAGCCCACATCGGAGTCATAGAAACTCTACTGAAGCACAACTTCGAAATAACCTCCGTCACGGGAAGCTCCATGGGGGCAATGGTAGGTGCCATGTATGCAACAGATACCTTAGAAGAATGTAAGAACTGGTTCTGCTCGTGGAACAAATGGAAAATGTTGCAAATGGCAGACGTCACAATCAGCCGGGACGGGCTGGTAAAAGGGAACCGGTTTATGCGCGAACTCAAACGCATCATTCCCGATGTCGCTATCGAAAGTTTGCCTCTGCCATATACAGCCCTGGCTACAGACATCACCCACGACGAAGAAGTAAAATTCACGCAAGGAAGTCTGCTTGAAGCCATCCGTGCCTCTATCTCCATCCCAATGCTGTTCCGACCGGTTCGTAAAGAAGATAAGGTTCTGGTCGATGGAGGCATTCTGAACCCACTGCCCATACGCCATGCACCACGTAGTGGCAACACCCTACTGATAGCAGTAGATGTCAATGCTCCAACAGGCACAAATGCCAATCGACGCATTACTCCCTACCTGATACTGACCAAGTCGTCCAGACTCATGATGCAGGAAATAACCCGACGCGAAATAGCCGACTACCGACCCGACATCCTGATACAGATGTCTGGCGACGAATACGACATGATGGACTTTCACCGTGCCGCCTCCATTATAGATACCGGCAGACAAGTGGCGGAAGCTGCTCTCAGCCGCTACGGATATTAACAATAAAGATAAGCGTCAGTATGACAAACGAAGACCAGCCTGCAGCGTAAAGTTACAGGGATTCTCCTTACGGATCGTCTGCACATCCGAACCATCGTCGAAGAAGTAAGAAATGCCCGGCTCTACATACAGACCTAAGCGATTGGTCAGATTCAGCTGCGCACCTACAGCGCCTAAAACCGAAAATTGCAACGGCTCGACCGTTTCTCGCTCACTGCCTATTTTCCCATATACACACTTCTCGACAGCACCACCGGCAGCTATGTAAACAGTGAATGCCCTTGTATCGATAAAATTCCAGTTTGCTCTTAAAGGAATGCCGATATAATGCAACTTTTGGTTAACAACCTCAGCACTTCCGATATATTTCACGTCCGAAGCAAGATAAGTATAAGTCAAGCCTGTCTCTAAAGAAAAGCCATAAGGCAACCCCTTACGGAAAGAAAGCCCTACACTAACCGGCTGTTTGTGATCAACAGACTCTATTTCCCGACTTCTCCCCAACAGATAAGGAATGCCTTCCTGAAACACCACCTCCTGTCCTTCAGGTATGGTTACCACACCATTCGAGACAGATGCCAAATCGACCCTACTTCCATAAGGCACTGTACTGACACTGTAATCCTGCATCCATTTCCCTCCGTCTCCGTTATCTGCCAAATTCCCACCAGTGTTACCTACCGATAATCCTACCGACCAGCCCTTTGCCTTCGCATGTTTCTTTTCAGGCCGATAATTCAAAGGATCCTTTCGTACTGACCGACGATAATCAGCAGTTTTGTTTTCTTTTTCACTCTCAGCGCCATCTTCCGTTTTTTTATCTGCCACTTCCGACTCTTCTTCCTCCTGCTGAGGCAATATATCATCCACTACAGTCTCAACTGCCTCATTTACTACTGCTTCTTCTTTATCAAGATGCTGAGCCAATACATTTTCAGGCAAAGTCTCCACCTGAGTCCTACTCCTATCATAATCGACAGAAGTCGGCATCGCCGTCTGCTCCGACTCAGGTGCTTGTACCGGCAATTGATCCGGAACAACCGCCAATGCAGGAGTATTTGTATGACGAATTTCATCGGCCACCGGACTTTGCAACAGCCATACCCCTACCGAGGAGACAACGAGCAGCAACATGACAGCTGCAGCCACTGCCCAACGTCGGAAAGGAATAATCCGCTTCATTCTGACCGAAGGCGGTTGCAAAACTTTCTCAAGACGTTCCCATCCGTCATCAGGCAAGGGTTCAGAATAATCGTCCAAACGTTCTTTTATTTTTTTCAACCACAGTTCATCTTTCATACGCTTTCATCATTTAAGCATTGTTTTTCATCCACTCACGAACCTTTGCAGCCAAAGTGGCTTTAGCACGCGCCAGTTGCGAAGCTGACGATTTTTCATTAATGCCCAGTAACTGAGCTATTTCTTTATGCGATTTTTCTTCAAATACATACAAATTGAACACAGTGCGATACCCCGTCGGCAGTTCATTGATGAAACGCATAAGCACTTTCTGCGGAATAACATCTATCGACGAAGAATCCGGCTCATCGTACACCTCCGGCACATTCTCCAAAGCCGTAGCCTGATTCAACACATCTGCCTTACGTAAATATTGCAACACCGTATTAATCATCACACGCTCCATCCATGCACGCAAAGAACCATCTCCACGCCATGTAAACTTATCGAAAGAATCGAATATTTTCAGGAAACCGTCGTGCAACAAATCCTGTGCAACTTCCCGGTCAGGAACATAACGGAGACAAATACCGAACATACGCCCGCCATAGCGTTCATACAGCTGCTTGCGGGCAAGATTATCGCCTTGCCTACACCGTTCTGCCAGTTCCTGTTCTTCCATTCTTTCTTTCAACACGTGTTTATTCTTAAAAATGCAATAGGTACAAAAATACTGCATCAGGCCAATAAGTATTTTCTCTTTCACTTCTTTAACATTCTACTATGCAGTAATGCGTCTCTACTTGCATTTTATAGCAAAACAAAGTTGTAAAAGCATAACTTTCAAAGACGGTTATTGGCTTATGAAAAGTAAGAGAACGACATTTATAGTTTTTATAATTCTACTATTAGCACCGCTAATAATGCAAGCCTGCTTGGACGATGAGAACATAAGTCACCACCAGCTGGCCATTGGTACTTTGAAAGTAATTGATGGACAAGAATATTATTTTGCATTGGACGAAGGGACCAAGATGTACCCCGGAGATACAACCAACATCCACAACTATACTGTCCATCCAGAACAACGTGCATTCATCTATTTCGATTTGTTGGATGAAAAAGTATCGGGCTATGATTACAATGCAATCATATACCGCATCGAAGATATTCTGACGAAAGACATTTATTTCATGCCTGCCGACAAAGCAGACAGCATTGGAGACGACCATATCAACATTACAAGCATGTGGATAGCCAACAATCATCTGAACATACAGTACCAACTATACTACGATGACACTTCAGATACAAAACATATGCTAAACTTAATTGTAAATGAAGCGTCGGACGGGAAATATGATAAAGACGGATACCTGACGCTGGAATTCCGTCATAACGGCTTCAACGAAGCACAGAACAAACTGGGTCCCGGTCTCGTCTCATTCAGACTGGACAACATCAAAAAACTGACAGATGGAAAACGCGGTCTAAATATCCGTATCAATACATTATACAATGGTATAACTTACCAGACCGTAGATTTTTAAAGATACAACCTAAAACCTTCTATATTAATGTCCGACGAGAATATGTCTAAAAAGCATATTCTCGTTTTTTTCTTTTCCAACAACCCAGAATTTGGGAATTGAGCGAGTGCTAACCAAATAAAAAAGGCCCGCAAGTAGATACTTGCAAGACCTTTTTCATCACAGCAATCTAACTTCGCGGAGAGAACGAGATTCGAACTCGTGATACCCTTTAGGGGTATACACGCTTTCCAGGCGTGCCTCTTCAACCACTCGAGCACCTCTCCATTAAGATGGACTTAAGCCGCTTATCGCAATTGCGGGCGCAAAGATATTCAATATTTCCAAATTCACCAATAACTAACAGCATTTTTATGCTGAAAAACACAATAAAGCACTCTTATTTTTTTCCAGTTAGAAAAAAAATATTGTCCAGTTAGAAAAAACTTTTTTCCTAACTGGGCAAAATTCAAGACATTCATAACACTGTCTTTTCCTGATTTAACTAGACGCTTTTTTATTTTATAAACTATAATAGTA
>CAJKOW010000053.1 GCA_905201685.1 uncultured Bacteroides sp.
GACGGCAAGAACGTGAAACTGGACGACCTCGCCATCTTCTCGGTGGGCATCGTCAGTGACCACGGTGCGGCTTCGGCTCAGGAGTTCAAAGTGTCGAACAACGTGAAAGGGCTGAAGCTGCGGGCACGCGCTACCGGCGAGCTGAGCAATGCCAAAATCAACTTAGAAGCTACTCTGCGCGAACAGACTCCCTACTCCGTGGAAGAGGACACAACCGGTGGTGGCGGTGGTGGCACCGTGACTGAACCTGGCGGCGAAGACGGAGGTGAGGATCCGTTAGGATAAACAGCTACGGGAGAATGACCCATTTATTGTTTTTCAGGCACGGATTACACGGAAAGACGCGGGAGAAAAGCTGAATCATCTGCCAAACGCCGTGTAATCCGTTCCATTCATCATTAACCATTTATCATTAACCATTAACCTTTAACCATTACCCTTTAACCATTAACCATTAACCATTCATCATTAACCATTAACCTTTAACCATTCATCATGAGCAATTCCAATTCGAAAAAGTCGTCGGTCTGGGGCATTGTGCTCAAGGCTATTGTGGCTGTGGCAACTGCCTTGGCCGGAGTGTTTGGCATCACATCGTGCATGGGGCGATGAGAACCGTCACGCTGATTATCGTTCATTGCTCTGCCACCCCTGAGGGGCAGAGCTTTGACTTTGAACAATGCCGACAGGACCACATCCGTCACCGGGGGTTCCGCGACATCGGGTATCACTTCTACATCACCCGCGACGGGGAGATTCACCGCGGCAGGCCGATGGAACAAATCGGCGCGCACTGCAAGAACCACAACCGTCACAGCATCGGCGTGTGCTACGAGGGCGGACTGGACCGCCAACGCCAACCGTGTGACACCCGGACATTAGAACAAAAAGCCAGTCTGCTGGCACTGATTCGCGAACTGAAACACCTGTTCCCGCAAGCATTGGTCGTAGGCCACCGGGATCTGAATCCCATGAAAGCTTGTCCATGCTTCGATGCCGTTGCTGAATACAGGTAAAACTAAGAGTGTGTGTCAAAACTAAAAGCAACTGACATCTTGTTGTTTTTAGGCACGGATTACGCGGAAAAACGCAGAGATAGAAGAATAATCATCCATGAAATTCCGTGTAATCCGTGCCTTAAAAAAAGCGGTTCCTTAATTTCACTGTAGTATATAAAACCGGAAACTTCGATTAGAATTTCTTGCCGAAAATGATATAAATAAAGGTTTTGGCAAGTATCTTGAAGTCGAACCACCAGGAACGGTGTTCTAAATAGAACAAGTCGTAACGGAGCCGACGAAGCATCTTCTCTATGGTATCGGTATAACCGTTGTAGAGCGTGGCATAGGACGTTACACCCGGACGAATCTGAAACAGATAACGGTAACGGGGATCGCGTTCCATGATCTGCTTGATATAAAATTCGCGTTCGGGACGGGGTCCTATGAAAGCCATATCTCCACGGAACACATTCCAAAGCTGAGGAAGTTCGTCCAAATGATGATCGCGTAGAAACTTGCCGACTTTTGTCATACGACTATCCTGTTCGCCGGCATACAATGCAGGACCGTTTTTCTCGGCATCGACCTTCATACTTCGAAACTTATATATATAGAAAGGGCGACCAAAACGCCCGATTCGTTCCTGTTTGAAAATAGCCGGTCCTCCGTCTTCCCTCTTGACTGCTATATAACAAATCAGAAATAGAGGAGAAAAAATAATGAGAGCAACCAAGGCTATCAAACAATCGCCAATGCGTTTTACATTGCGTTCGAACCCATTCATGCCGTCGGATATAAAGTGGTCGTCTTCTTCGATGTGTTCCAAATCAATATCTACCATAATTTCTTTCGTTTAGCCATCAAAAACAGTCTATTCTTTATCTTTAATCAATTCCTTATCTCTTATTAATTCGTTTATCAAAATCCAGTTTTGCATTTCATTAGTAAAAAAGCCCATATACAAACTTTTTTATACGATTGTCATGCACCAGAATATGCCGTAATAATTTTGCAAAAGTACGTAATTATTCTTATTCCAATTTAATTTCTCATTATTATTTTTCATTTCATTCATGTTTCAATATCCGATCGTACTCGTCGAGGATGTGCAGGAGGCGCAGTTTGCTCTTTTTGGGTTGCGGCTCACGGCGCCAGGAATCAATCAGTGCGTGGGCGCGGTCGTGATAGATGCTGTTGTCGGTGCATCCGTAGAGGGTGACAAGCAGCAGGGCCTGAGACTGCTCGGCCTTGACCAAGGGCAGGAAGGCTGCAACGGCAGACTGAAGACGGCGGCACTCGTCACGCTGCCCCAGAACAGTGCGAGCACACAGCAAAAGGCTGTAGAGCTTACTGCGCAGGATGTCGGTATCCATCTGCAATCCGGCATACTGGCGCAGCACCTCATTAGCCAAAGCACGGTCGGCATCGGTCACTCCGGAGGGAGTGTGATGACGGCAAACGGCTTCGTGCAGGCCGGCAAAGATGCGGTCGTTGTCCAAGCGGGTATAGACGTGCTTGCCTACGGTGTTCAGCGCGATGACTTCGTACTGACCGGGATGCACGTGCAGCAGGGGTACCCACATCCAATTGTCGATACAGACCACAATATCCTTACGCCCGGCACCGGGCTGAATGATGACTTCGGCTTCTACTCCCTGAAAACGTCCTTCGGTGATGCGGACGCGATCGCCCTTGCGCAACTGTCCCGCCTGAGGTACGTAAACGGGCAGCACATCGCTGTAGGAACGAGCCACCCACTTCAGATTGGCCATGGCTGCATCGGTCAGATAGGGATAGTGACTTCCCTGACGGTCGCGGACACGGGGCAGAAAATTGTAAAGGGGGAAAGAGCGTTTCAGGCGAAAGATTTCGACTTCGGAAGCGTGAATAAAAACGTAATTGTAGAGCAAAGGACGCTCGGTGTTGACCAGCTTGCCTCCGGAGGATTTGACCTCGACATAGGATGGTGCGAAATATTCGAACAGCGAACCGCCTTCGCGGGTACGACGGTCGAGCTCGGCCTGCAATCCCACTGCCGGTCCACGATGACAGGACGGCAGGGAAAGTACATACCAGCGAACCTGACGACCGTTGCGGATTCCTTCCAGCATTCCGGCATCGACTGTAGCGGTGTTTTCACTGTTCATAGACAAACCTCGGCCATATCAGCACGTTTTACAACAAACTGACAACCAATACATTACATATAGCGCTTCGCGCATTACTGAAAATTTTGATCCGTCGGAAAGCTCCGCTGTTGGCGTGGATTCCGGATACGGACGTTCTATTTCTTCTTTTTTATTTATCTCCAAATCTTCGTGTGCAAGAAAGATATCCGGAAAGCCCGAACCCGCAGACAAGTAAGAAAAAGAATTATTTTTATCTTACTGTTCGGCAGGGTTCGAAATGAACCAATATGAACCTTCAGGCACCTTCTTACGGGTTGCAAAGATGCACAAAATTTTATTATTGTACAACTAAATATCGGGCAAAAAAGAACCTTTTTTTAAACAAGGGGGAGGAAATTAAAAATGAAGAATGAAGAATGGAGAATTAAAAATGGGAAATGGGGAATGGGAGATGGGGAATTGAACAAATGCGTGTCAACAGACTGTCTTTTATGGAAAAACGTATTATATTTGCAGTAGCGAAACAGCTGTTTCCGAAATGCACGTTTCGGAAACAAGGAGAGAAAGGAGCAAAGATATGAGATTTTTTGACAGGACAGAAGAAATAGCATCCCTGCGTGAGATTCGCGGGATGTCAAAAGACAACGCTCAGTTCACGGTAGTGACGGGACGGCGGCGTATCGGTAAGACATCTCTTGTGTGGAAGGCATACGAGGACGAGCCTATCCTATATTTCTTTGTTTCCCGCAAGGTCGAAGGTGACTTATGCGAGGATTATCGACTTGAAATCGAAAGTAAATTAGGAATCCCTACGGTGGGGCGAGCAGAACATTTCGCTGATGTGTTCGAGTTTCTGATGAAACTTTCCATCGAGCGTCCTATCACACTGTTTATTGATGAGTTTCAGGAGTTCTTCCGCGTGAACAAGTCGGTGTACAGCGACATGCAGCGTATCTGGGACATATACAGCCCGAAAGCTCGCATGAACCTCATCGTCTGCGGCTCGATATACTCCATGATGACGAAAATATTCAAGGACAAGAAGGAACCGCTGTATAACAGGCAGACACGTTTTATGACTGTGCGTCCGTTCACTCCGGCGGCGCTGAAGGAAATCCTTACGGAGTACCATCCCGGACATACAGCGGAAGACCTGCTGGCCCTGTATTCCTTCACAGGTGGCGTGGCCAAATATGTGCAACTGCTTGTGGATGCAGGGGCAACGACCAAGTCGGCCATGCTTGACCGCATCATAAAAGCCGACTCCATCTTTTTGGGAGAAGGGAAGGCTATTCTTATCGAGGAGTTCGGCAAGGACTACGGGGTATATTTCTCGATTCTATCAGCCATAGCGAGAGGCAAGACATCCCGTTCGGAAATAGAGAGCGTGGTTGGCAAGGAAATTGGCGGCTACCTGACCAAATTAGAAAACGAGTATGAGGTCATCACCAAGAAGCAACCTCTCTTTGAAAAGAGTTCTACCAAGAATGTCCGCTATATGATAGAAGACAACTTCTTCACATTCTGGTTCCGCTTCATCTACAAGTACAGTTATATGCTGGAGATAGAAAACTACGAGAGCGTGAAGACGATTATCAACCGGGACTACGAGACGTTTAGCGGCCTGATGCTCGAACGCTATTTCAGGCGTGTGCTGATCGAAAGCCAAGCTTATACACGCATAGGCGGATGGTGGGATCGGAAGGGCGAGAATGAAATCGACATCGTGGCCGAGAACGAGCTGAACGAAGAAGCCTCGTTTTTCGAAGTGAAACGCAAGGCAGGAAACATCGACATGAAGGTACTGGAACATAAAGCAACGACCTTTCTGCGCGCCACGGGCGAGTTCAAAGGGTATAAAATATCCTACAAAGGACTGTCTATGGATGATATGTAGTTTTTTCGCCGTAAAAAATGGAGCGGATTGTTTTCTGCTACCGCATTTTTTGCCTACCTTTACACTCTCGGAAAATAAGTATCGGAGTTCCGTAAAGAATCTTACCCGTACGGAACCTATCAAAAAAGTATTCAACAATATGGAAAACAGAAGTTTAGTGACCATCGCCGAACACAGCAGAGAGAAAATCCTCTACATGCTTGAAATGGCAAAACAGTTTGAAGAACGTCCGAACCGTCACTTGCTGGACGGAAAGGTTGTGGCAACCCTATTTTTCGAGCCTTCCACCCGTACCCGACTCAGCTTTGAGACGGCCGCCAACCGGTTAGGGGCACGCGTCATCGGATTCAGCGACCCGAAAGCCACCAGCTCGTCGAAAGGCGAAACGCTGAAGGATACCATCAAGATGGTGAGCAACTATGCCGACATCATCGTGATGCGCCACTACCTGGAAGGGGCGGCACGCTATGCCAGCGAAGTGACCAACGTGCCCATTGTGAACGCAGGAGACGGCGCCAACCAGCATCCCTCGCAGACGATGCTGGACCTGTACTCGATCTACAAGACACAGGGGACGCTGGAGAACCTGAACATCTTCTTAGTAGGCGACCTGAAATACGGGCGGACCGTGCACTCGCTGCTGATGGCCATGAGGCACTTCAACCCGACCTTCCACTTCATCGCCCCCGATGAACTGAAGATGCCGGAGGAATACAAGATATATTGCCGCGAACATGATATTAAATATGTAGAGCATACGGACTTCACGGAGGAGACGATAGCGGATGCCGACATCCTGTACATGACACGCGTGCAGCGGGAACGCTTTACGGACCTGATGGAATATGAACGGGTGAAGAACGTGTACATTCTGCGCAACAAGATGCTGGAGCATACCCGACCGAACCTGCGCATCCTGCATCCCCTGCCCCGTGTGAACGAAATTGCCTACGACGTGGACGACAACCCGAAGGCCTACTACTTCCAGCAGGCACAGAACGGACTGTATGCCCGCGAAGCCATCCTGTGCGACGTGCTGGGCATCACGCTGGAGGAGGTGAAGAAATAAAGGGCCTCACCCCCACCCCCTCTCCAAAAGAGAGGGGAGTGATTGAACGTTGTACCACACTGTCAAGCAGGAGAATAGATTGAATCGACTTTCGCAAGATGAAGTTGACAAGTTAACAAGTTGACGAGTTGACAAGGGGGCTGTAAGGAGGCGTTTCAGGCGGTACCTTATCAAGCAGGATATTCCGGCCTTGTAGCCTTGTTGACTGAGGCCTTAAGAAACTTTCAGGAGGAATTAAAGAAGTTAAAGCCGAGAGACGAGAGAATGAAGAACAAGAAAATGAAGAATGATGACTATTCTTTAATGTAAATATTAAAAGAGGTTTTGAGCAAAGCTAATGAAGAATTTCTACGACTCATTAACCATTAATCATTCTCAATTGTCCTACTTCTTAACCACAACCTGTTAACGAACTTGCCGGACTTGCGAAACTCGAAAACTCAAAAACTTAAAAACTAAGAAACTCAAAAACTTAAAAACTCAACCCCTATGAACGATAAGAAAGAACTGCAGGTAGCCGCTTTGGAGAACGGCACTGTCATTGACCATATTCCTTCCGAGAAACTGTTTACCGTGGTGTCGCTGCTGGGACTGGAGCACATGAACAACAACATCACCATCGGATTCAACCTGAACAGTAAGAAACTGGGTAAGAAAGGCATCATCAAGATTGCGGACAAATTCTTCTGCGACGACGAGATCAACCGCATCGCCGTAGTGGCTCCGAACGTGAAGCTGAACATCATCCGCAACTACGAGGTGGTGGAGAAACGGGAAGTGAGCCTGCCCGACGAACTGCACGGCATCGTGAAATGTGCCAACCCGAAGTGCATCACCAACAACGAGCCCATGCCTACCCGCTTCCACGTGATAGACAAGGAACGGTGCATCATCAAATGCCACTACTGCGAGAAGGAACAGAAGAGAGAGGAAATTGAGATTATTTAACTCAAGTTTCGCAAGTTCGAAACTTGTAGAAGTTAAAGAAGTTAAAAGAAGTTATCGCCCACTATGGTGGGCTAGGAGTTAAAGCCAATAGATTAAGTATATGGCTTGTATCCTTATCACAAAGGTATCGGCTTAACTTCTTAACTCCTTAACTACAACCGATTAATAAACTTGCGAAACTTAAATTATTTAATTAATAGAGAATTGATAATGACGAGAGATAACCTCAACCGCTAATTATCCATTATCAATTATCCATTATCCATTAAATAAAAATGAAAGAAGACTGGAAACCGGGAACCATGATTTATCCGCTGCCGGCAGTGTTAGTGAGCTGCGGCAGCTGTCCCGAAGAATACAACATACTGACCATCGCCTGGACGGGTACGATCTGTTCGAACCCGCCGATGTGCTACATTTCGGTGAGGCCGGAACGGTATTCGTACGACATCATCAAACGGAACATGGAGTTTGTGATCAACCTGACCACCAAGGACATGGCACGTGCCACGGACTGGTGTGGCGTGCGTTCGGGAAGGGACCACAACAAATTCGAGGAAATGCACCTGACTCCGGGCAAGTGTACGGTGGTGAAGGCGCCTCTGATCGAAGAATCGCCGCTGTGCATCGAATGCCGGGTGAAGGAAATCGTGTCGCTGGGATCGCACGACATGTTCGTGGCCGACGTGGTGAACGTACGGGCAGAGAACAACCACCTGAACCCGGAGACGGGAAAGCTGGAACTGGCAGAAACCAATCCGTTAGTGTATGTGCACGGCGGGTACTATGAACTGGGCAATAAAATAGGAAAATTCGGCTGGTCGGTAGAAAAGAAGAAAAAATGAAACGAGGACGTTGGTCGTGTTGTCTGCTACTGTGTGCATGCCTGTCCGCTACTGGAGCATGGGGGCAGGACTTGGTGGTGCCAGGCACTCCGGAAATGGAAAAGACGAAGGAGAAGCCTGAGCACGAGCATGTGGTGAACTTCGGCGCGAAGGGCGGATTTATGTCGTCATTGTTCTTAGTGCCTCACCTCAGCGTAAACGGGGTGAACATTGAGGAGATACAGAACAACTACCGGATAGGCTACTTCGGGTCGCTGTTCATGCGCATCAACTTCGGGAAGCACTTCCTGCAGCCGGAAATTTCGTACACGGTGAACAGCTGCGACATTACCTTCGACAAGCCGCTGCCGGAAGGAAGCAACAGTAACGCCACGCCGGAAAAGGCGTCGATCACGTCGTCGATACACAGTATTGACATCCCGGTGATATACGGCTACAACATCATCAAGGAAGGGCCTTACAGCTTGGCCATCTTCGGAGGGCCCAAAATCCGCTACATGCTGCAGAAGCAGAGCGAAATCACTTTTGAAAACTTTGACCAGACGGACATACAGGAGACGTTGCGACCGCTGAACATTTGTGCCACGTTAGGGGTGGCGGTCACCATCTCGCGCGTCTTTTTCGACTTCAGATACGACATCGGACTGCACAACATGTCGAAGCGGATTGCGTACACCATACCTGCTACCGATGCGTCTGCGGAAACAGCAGAGGCCGACAAAGGCATCTTCTTCCACCGCAGGGACAATGTGATGAGCTTCTCGCTGGGGGTGTTCTTCTGAAGGGAGGGCGGAATTTCCAATTAGTTTATAATTTTTAGGTTATAGTAAATCAAAGGATGATGAACCTGTAAACTAAAAACTAAATATTTAAATATAAAAAACAACTTTCGCAAACTCAAGTTGCAGTTGAGAAGTAACAAGTTGACAAAGCATTTGTAACGAGACGTTTCAAGCTGTACTATATCAAACAGGTCATTCCTGCCTTGTAGTCTTTGTTGACCGGAGCCTTGTCAATTACTAAGTGAAACTTAAATAAAAAACACTTTGTTATGAACCTGACGATACGTAACTTCGGACCTATCAGTGAAGCACAGATGGATTTCGGCGACCTGACTTTCCTAATCGGGCCTCAGGCTACCGGCAAGAGTCTGTCATTGGAGTTACTAAAACTGATCATAGACCAGCAACATATTATTGCTACACTCAGAAACTATAACTATATACTAAACAAAAAGGATGCAACCAATTTGCTGGAAGGATATTTTGGTGAAGGACTATCAAAATTGTTCAAGAAAAATACAGAAATAACTTCCGATGGGGAAATCTTTTCCCCAAAAACACTATTGGACACACTCGCCCAACAAAAGGCATCGGAAATGCCGAAGGAATCTGTATTCTATATCCCTGCTCAAAGGATATTGAGCATTGCAGACGGACGTCCCAAGAATTTCATGGAATTTGATTGGGATACTCCGTATGTATTAAGAAGATTCAGCGAAACACTCCGAGTATTCATGCAGGGAGGATTGGGAAACCCCGATATTATTTTCCCCATGAGAAACAGGCTGAAAGGAGCGGTGAGAAATTCAATTACACAGACTATCTTTCATAACGGAAAAGTAATTATAGACCAAGCTGGCAACCAGCGGAAGATGAAACTGGAAATTGATGACATGAAAATACCATTCATGGCCTGGAGCGCAGGGCAAAAAGAATTCATGCCGTTGCTACTGGGCATCTATTGTTTGTCCGGGCCTCCTACACAGGTAGTAAACAGGCAGGATTATGAATGGGTAATTATTGAAGAACCGGAAATGGGGTTGCACCCACAAGCTATTCAGTCGGTATTGCTGGAAATCATTGAATTAATAAAAAACGGATATAAGGTCATCGTATCAACACATTCTACCACATTTCCGGAGTTTGTATGGGCATTCAACAACCTTCAGGATTTGCCGGAGGAAGATTTCAAAACGGCGATGAGTGAGATATTCGGTATTTCTATGCACTCGACAGCAGCCAACCTGTTTGATAACTTGAAAGGAAAAAGTATCAAAACATTCTATTCGGGCAAGCAAACAGCCGCTCAAGGGGTGACCTTTGCAGACATATCTACCTTGGATGCACTGAGTAATGATGCGGATGTAGCTGAATGGGGAGGACTGTCCAGCTTTGCAGGTAAATCATCGGAAATTGTCAGTCGCTATGGAGAATAAAACTATAAAAGGCCAAACAGACAATGCTTTCAGAAAAGCGGTTAAAAATACTCCCGAAATAAGCAAAGGATACAGACCCGGACTACAGGCATTGAAAGAAGGAGAAAGCCAACTGATAGCCGTAAATAATACACGACTGTTGGAAGGCAGTGTAAACATTGATGCATGTACACTGAAAAATCATCCTGATGAAGCACGCTGGGACTATGCTATCGGATATGAAAGTAAGGCTTATTTCATTGAAATTCATCCGGCTGATACCAGCAATGTAAATGAGGTGATTAAGAAGGCGGAATGGCTGAAACAATGGCTGAAAACAAAAGCACCAAACTTGAAAGCATTGGCTCCAAACCATGCTTATTATTGGATTCCGTCGGGAAGATGTAACATCCTGAAAAATTCACCTCAATATAAACGATTGGCACAAAGCAATGTATTGTTAGTAAGCAGATTCAGAATACCTGTCAAGGATTGAATCCGGACAATCTGTCGTGATGTCCCCCACTCTGTGAAACTCTGTGTCCTCTGTGGTAAAAACGTGTGTATGCCCATCCACGCCATTCGTGCCTGAAAAATACCGCCTGCAACCGAAAAAACGAAGCACTGCTTTGCGAAACTTAATTTATTTGCCTACTTTTGCGTGCACATAACAAACGATTTAAGTTTTGAGTTTGTGAGTTGGTGAGTTTTTGAGTTGGTGAGTTGGGAATTTATAAATGTCATGGACTTACAGAACTTGAAAAGCTAAAGAACGGAGTACTACTTATCAATTACCCTTATATATAAGAAATGAAAAGAGACGACTTGATTTTCGACATTATCGAAAAAGAACATCAACGACAGCTGAAAGGCATTGAGCTGATTGCATCAGAGAACTTTGTAAGTGACGAAGTGATGCAGGCAATGGGATCCTGCCTGACCAACAAGTATGCAGAAGGATACCCCGGTAAGCGTTACTACGGAGGCTGCGAAGTAGTGGACCAGAGCGAACAGATCGCCATTGACCGCGTCAAGAAGATCTTCGGTGCGGAATGGGCCAACGTACAACCGCACTCGGGAGCACAGGCCAATGCTGCCGTATTTTTGGCCGTACTGAATCCGGGAGACAAATTCATGGGTCTGAACCTGGCTCACGGCGGCCACCTGTCACACGGCTCACTGGTAAATACTTCGGGAATCATTTATCATCCCTGCGAATACAATCTGAACAAAGAAACAGGACGTGTGGACTACGACCAGATGGAAGAAATCGCATTGCGCGAAAAGCCCAAGATGATTATCGGTGGCGGTTCGGCCTACTCACGCGAGTGGGACTACAAACGGATGCGTGAAATTGCCGACAAGGTAGGTGCCATCCTGATGATTGACATGGCTCACCC
>CAJKOW010000054.1 GCA_905201685.1 uncultured Bacteroides sp.
GCATCAGCGGCAACAAGTTCTCGCAGAACCTGTATTACAACACCGGGAACGGCACCCCCTGCTACTACGGCAACATCAGCAGCATGGCCTGGCAGGCGGGCAGCGAGACAACCACCCGCGGCTACAAGTTCACCTACGATAGACTGAACCGCATGCTGGATGCGGTCTATGGCGAAGAAATATATTTATGAATTCGAACGTACCCTGCTTAATGTTTCGGGGGTCATCAGCAGATAGGAAGCTATCTGGGAAAGAGGCGCTCTTTTGATGACTTCAGGATGTGTGCGCAACAGTAGGTTGTAACGTTCTCGGGCAGTCTCAAAGCGCCAGGAATCTGCTTTCACTTGTGATACAATGAGTGAGTATTCCAATATCTTGCGATAGAACATATTGATTTCCCATGAGATCTCCGTGAGTTGCATCAATTTGTCGTATGGCAGTAAGTAAACGATGCAATCTTCTATGGCCTCAATCATAAGGTGGGTAGGCTCTTTTTTCAGGGTGCTTTCAATGCACATCAGGATACATCCTTCATACGAGAAATGTTCAGTAACGTCTTTTCCGCCTTTGTAGTAGAATTGTCGCATCATACCTTTTCCTATCAGGACAATGTTGTGGCTGACTTGGCCTTCTTTCAGCATGATTTCCCCCTTTGCTACTTCTTTGCGGATAAGAATTTCCGCCAACATTCGTTTTGCATCGGGCAACATGCTGGGATAACGTGAATGGACAGCCAGATCGACTGTTTGTTTCAAAAGTTCGTCCATAGTCTGCAATTATTTGTTGTTTCGACAACAAAGGTAACATTTAAAGGCTGAATGTCCAAAAAAGAATGTCTCGTTTTTGCAAAAGCTCTTACCGCTTCATGGCTTTGTAACATGGACCGATCTTGGTTTCAGTTTTGCCTAAACTGCCTGATTCGTGTGTTGAGGAGCTTTTACAAAGCTTTTGCTGACCCATTTCATGCTATACCAACGGCGTACAAAGATAATTCCCCGAATGTTTTCGTCTAACAGGAAAGCGGTCCACATGCCACAAATTCCCCATCCGAGTGGGATGCCGAAGAAGTAACCCAAGCCTACGGCTACGCTCCATTGGACGACAAGACCGACATAAAAGGGATAATTGACATCGCCTGCTGCGCGAAGAGCGGCAGTCGCAAAGATGTTGATGGGACGTCCTATTTCAAGAATGATGTCGATGAACAGGATGAGTACTCCTAAACGAATAATTTCGGGGTTTGAAGTAAGCCAGCCTAAAATGCCATGCCCGCATAAGGCAAGTACGGTCGAGAGAATAACGGTGATCATGACCGATTTCTTCATGACGTATTTCCCCATTAAGAAAGCTGCGTGGGGCTTTCGTTCTCCGATCAGGTGTCCTATGCAGATGGCGCCTCCCTGTGCCATGGATATGCTGAACAAATAGGCAAACATGACAATGTTTACACAGTAAGTACGGGTGGCAAGCGCTTCGACGCCGAGCATGTTGATGAAATAAGTGATCACAACCTGTGAGGAGCTATATGATAATTGTTCGCCGGCCGAAGGCAGTCCGACTTTCATCAGATTCTTCAGCTCTATCCAAGGGAAAGGGCGGAAATAGGCGAGCGGGAAGCGGGAAATATGTTTGCGGAACAGGATGATGAAAAGCAGAACCATCGACACTCCCCGGCTAAAGGCTGTTGATATGGCAGCCCCTTCCACGCCAAGTTCCGGAAATCCGAAGCGGCCAAATATCAGTGAATAGTTCCCGATGATATTCAGTATATTCACTACCACCGTCACCATCATGGGGTAGATGGCTTTATTGGCACTCCGTAGCGAAGCCGAAAGTGTCAGTGAAAGTGCCTGAAAGAAAGCGAATGCTCCCACAATTCTCATATAGGAAAGGCCGTCTTTCATTAGTTCCGGGGTAAGCCCCATCAGGCGCAGTATCGGACCGGCACCAAAATACAGGAACAGGCTGACTGTAACGCCAACTACAAAATTGACTAAAATAGAAACTCCAACTACCTGCACTACCTTTTTCTGCAGGCGGGCACCAAGATATTGTGAGCATAGCACGGACGTTCCTAAATTGATTACTTCGAAAACCAGAAAAGTAAGCATGATGATTTGATTGACTACTCCGACGGCGGCTACGCTATTATCGGAATGTCGGCTCAGCATAATGGTATCAACGGCACCCAGCATCATGATAAGCAATGTTTCGATGAATATCGGTGCGGCTAATTTGGCAAGGCGTTTTTTCAAACTTTCCTGTTGTATCATGGTCACAATTTTGTTGTTTTGGTTGGACTCTTTTTGTTGATGTTACAATAATCTACAGATACATAGATATTTATGAGAGATTTACCGTTTCATGAACACCTTCTGTTCTCATAAAATTGTGCAAAGGTAGGAAAAAAGAGAGAATGGGTATATTGATGTAAATCAAGAAAAAATTTTCATCCTTTTATGTTTTGAAAGTTAGCCAATTAGCTTCTTGGAACTGATTGTGGTGAAAAAAATATGGGGGAAAGATTTGCACAGTCCAAAAGTTTGCCCTACATTTGCACCGCATTTGAGAAATAATGCAGGTTGAAAGGAAGTTTGGGTGAGTGGCTGAAACCACCAGTTTGCTAAACTGACGTACGGGTTACCGTACCGGGGGTTCGAATCCCCCAGCTTCCGCCTGATGCACTCTTAGCTCAGTTGGTAGAGCAACTGACTCTTAATCAGTGGGTCCAGGGTTCGAATCCCTGAGGGTGTACAATCATAGTGATGGTGGATTCGTCTAATGGTTAGGACACATGCCTCTCACGCATGCAATACGAGTTCGATTCTCGTATCCACTACGAAATAAAGATGAGGAGCGGTTACCTAAACAAAGGTGGACCGCTTTTTTTATGGTTTTGTCTTCAGTCTCTGAAGAGAATGTGTATCTTTGCATGAAACTTGGACTTTTGCAACAGGGTTTCTTGCTTGAAGTTGTTTTTCTAATCAAGAATTGTTTTGGACTGGTTGTATAGTTTGTTCATTGAGCATTCCGCGTTGCAGGCGGTTGTTGTACTTTCGTTGATTTCCGCCATCGGTTTGGGCTTGGGGAAAGTGCGTATTTGTGGCATTTCCCTGGGAGTGACTTTCGTGTTTTTCACAGGAATCTTATGTGGGCATTTCGGATTGTCCATCGATCCTCAAATGCTCAATTATGCTGAAAGTTTCGGCCTGGTTCTGTTTGTCTATGCTTTGGGACTTCAGGTAGGCCCCGGTTTTTTTAGTTCTTTCCGTCAAGGCGGTGTGCAATTGAACATGTTGGCCATTGGGGTTGTGCTGGTCGGAACATTGCTGGCCGTAATAGGCAGTTATGCCTGTGGCATTGCTTTGCCTGACATGGTGGGGATACTGTGTGGAGCTACAACGAATACCCCTGCTTTGGGTGCTGCCCAGCAGACTTTAAAGCAATTGGGTATGGAAACAAGTGCTCCTGCTTTGGGGTGTGCGGTAACTTATCCTTTGGGAGTGGTGGGTGTCATTCTGGCTATATTGCTCATTCGTAAGGCATTGGTCCGTAAAGAAGATCTGGAGGTAAAGGAGAAAGAAAACGAGAATAAGACCTATATCGCTGCTTTTCAAGTTCATAATCCTGCCATTTTCAACATGAGCATCAAGGAAATCGGTGCTTTAACGAATTATCCCAAATTTGTCATCTCCCGATTGTGGCGCGATGGAAATGTCTGCATCCCGACTTCTGATAAGGTTATTAAGGAAGGCGACCGTTTGTTGGTGATTACTTCTGAAAAGTATGCGCCGGCGTTGACCGTATTGTTTGGTGAACAGGAGGATACAGACTGGAACAAAAAAGATATAGACTGGAATGCTATTGACAGTCAGTTGATATCGCAACGCATAGTTGTGACCCGCCCCGAGTTGAACGGAAAGAAATTAGGTTCCCTGCATCTGCGTAATCATTATGGAATCAATATCAGTCGTGTGTATCGGAGTGGAGTGCAACTGCTTGCTACGGCCGAACTGACCTTACAGTTGGGCGATCGTCTCACGGTAGTAGGTGAGGCCGCTTCTATTCACAATGTGGAGAAAGTGTTGGGTAATGCCATCAAAAGTCTGAAAGAACCGAATCTGATTGCAGTGTTTGTTGGCATTATCTTGGGTTTGGCTTTAGGAGCCATACCAATCAGCATTCCCGGCATCAGTGCTCCGGTTAAGTTGGGACTGGCCGGAGGCCCCATCATAGTCGGTATTCTGATAGGAACGTTTGGTCCCCGGATGCATATGGTGACTTATACAACGCGCAGCGCCAATCTGATGCTTCGTGCGTTAGGGCTGGCACTCTATTTAGCCTGTTTGGGGTTGGATGCCGGCGAGCATTTCTTCGAGACGGTTTTCAGGCCTGAAGGTGCATTGTGGGTTGCTGTTGGGTTTGGCTTGACAATAATCCCGGTGTTGATTGTGGGTGTCATAGCATTCAAGTGGTTTAAAGTCGATTTCGGTTCAGTGACGGGTATGCTCTGTGGAAGCATGGCCAATCCGATGGCTTTGAACTATGCGAACGATACCATTCCGGGCGATAATCCTTCGGTAGCATACGCTACGGTTTATCCGTTGTGCATGTTTATCCGAGTGATTATAGCCCAGGTGTTGCTAATGTTTTTCTTACATGGTTGAAAATATAAACAGATAATTCATTATGGGAACTATTACTCCGGAAAGTATAGTAGGCGATTTACGCTATCTGCAGCTACTCTCACGCAGTTTTCCTACGATAGCTGATGCCAGTACGGAAATTATTAATCTGGAAGCAATTTTAAATCTTCCTAAGGGTACAGAACATTTTTTGACCGATATTCATGGTGAGTACGAAGCTTTTCAGCATGTGTTGAAGAACGGTTCGGGAGCCGTGAAGCGGAAGGTGAATGAAATTTTCGGGCATACATTGCGTGAAAGTGAGAAGAAAGAACTTTGTACGCTGATTTACTATCCGGAAGAGAAACTTCAATTAGTGAAGGAACGCGAACAGGACCTGGAAGACTGGTATCAGATTACTTTGAACCAGCTTGTCAAGGTATGCCAGAATGTTTCATCCAAATACACACGTTCGAAAGTACGGAAGGCTTTACCCAAAGAATTCTCGTACATCATTCAGGAATTGCTGCACGAATCGAGTATTGAGCCCAACAAGCATGCTTATATCAATGTCATTATCAGTACGATTATCTCGACAAAGCGTGCCGACGATTTCATCATTGCCATGTGTAATCTTATTCAGCGGCTGACGATTGACTTGTTGCATATTGTTGGGGACATTTACGATCGTGGCCCCGGGGCTCATATCATTATGGATACGCTCTGTGATTATCACAATTTCGATATTCAATGGGGTAATCATGATATTCTGTGGATGGGTGCAGCCTCAGGTAACGATGCCTGCATTGCGAATGTGATCCGTATGTCTATGCGTTATGCCAATCTGGCTACATTGGAAGATGGTTATGGCATCAATCTGTTGCCACTTGCCACTTTTGCCATGGATACTTATGGAGACGATCCTTGTTCTATTTTCACTCCCAAAATGAATTTTGCTGATGGCGAGTACAATGAAAAGACGTTGAGGCTGATCACGCAAATGCATAAGGCCATTACCATCATACAACTGAAACTGGAGGCTGAAATAATCAGCCGAAGGCCGGAATTCGGAATGGAAGACCGTAAGCTGTTGCATAAGATCGACTTTACAAGAGGAGTTTTTATCTACGAAGGAAAAGAATATCCCCTGCGTGACACTAATTTGCCGACTGTTGATCCGGCCGATCCATATCGTCTGACCGATGAAGAACGGGAGTTGATGGACAAGATTCATGCTTCGTTCATGAACAGTGAGAAATTGAAGAAACACATGCGCTGTCTCTTTACGTACGGTGGAATGTATCTGGTGTGCAACAGCAATCTGTTGTATCATGCTTCGGTACCACTGAACGAAGACGGAAGTTTCAAGCACGTTCGCATCGGGATGAAAGAATATTGGGGACATAAATTGTTGCTGAAGACCGACCAGTTGATAAGGACGGCATATTTCGATGAAGATTGCGAGGAAAAACGTTTTGCCTTGGATTATGTCTGGTACATGTGGTGTGGTCCCGATGCGCCCTCTTTCGATAAAAATAAAATGGCTACATTCGAACGCTACTTTATAGCGGATAAGGAGTTGCAGAAGGAAACGAAAGGTTACTATTACACGCTGCGTAACCGGGCGGATATCTGTGATAACATATTACGCGAGTTTGGAGTAGAGCCGGGTCCCCATTCACACATCATTAACGGGCATGTACCCGTACAAACCATTAAAGGCGAAAAGCCTATCAAGGCCGATGGGAAATTATTAGTGATAGATGGTGGTTTTTCGAAGGCTTATCAACCGGAAACAGGAATTGCCGGATATACATTGGTATATCATTCGCACGGGCTGCAATTAGTTCAGCATGAGCCCTTCCAAAGTCGTCAGAAGGCAATTGAGGAAGGCCTGGATATTAAATCGACCACTTTCGTTATCGAATTTAATTCTCAGCGGATGATGGTGAAAGATACGGATAAGGGCCGGGTACTGACTACACAGATTCGTGATCTGGAAAAATTGCTTGTAGCCTATCGTACGGGCTTTATCAAGGAAAAAGAGTGAACTTAGAAAAGAATGATGCCCCCTTCCCAGATAGGACCTTTTTCGAAGGTCCTGTTTTGGGTATAAGGGCGGCTTACACCATAGCCGCCTGTGCAAAACAGGCTGAAACGTTCGTTCAGCTTGCATTCTATGTTGACACGTGCCTGCAATGCATACAATCGTGCCGGAATGCTGTTGCTCTTGTTCTTGAACATTTCGATGTGCTGGTAGCCCAAATCACTGCTTATGAAAAAACGCCTGTAGAATGGAAGACCCAATCCGGCCCGATAGAAGAATGAGGAAGAAAACTTATCGGAAAAATCCAGGTAGTGCGTACCTCCGCCCAAGATGGTGTAGAACATTTCATTCTTGAAACGTACTCCAACATTCAGTTTGGTCTGATTTCCTCCGAAGAGCATCAGTTGGATATGTGTATTCGGGTTGGCATTGACCAGCCCTAACTGAAAACCGTCGAGACGGGTCTTGTAATAATTCACTAAGCCAATTTGTACTCCTTTGATTTCGGTAGCCATATTCAGGGGCGACAGTTGCAGTCCGCAAGCCTTACCTCCTACAATGTTGCTTAATCCTGATAGTTGGAGCCCGGTCATGCCATTGGCCACAATGGAAGCAAGGCCGGCAACTTGGAATCCATGCAGATTGTTGCCTGCGATATTGATGAACCCTGCCAGGCTGGTGCCAGTAAAATCTGCACCGGAAATGTCGGCCAATCCTGCTAAGTGAAAGCCGCCGGCTTCTTCACCACAGAAGTTCAGCAGCCCTCCAAAGATGGCTCCCCGGCTGTTATTACCCGTGATATTGGTTAATCCGGACAGCATCATGCCTTTCATCTGATTGCTTGTTATGTTGACTAATCCCGAAATGGCGACGCCTGTAAGATTGCTCCCGTTGATGTTGGTGATGCCTGCTAACTCAATCCCTTTCGTTTCACCATTGACAATGTTGAACAAGCCTGAAGCAGACATCCCGCAAGCATTTTCCCTGACTGTATTTCCCAATAGGTTTATCCCGACACCATTCAATCGGTTGTTTCGTGAATACAGACCGAGATTGAAGCCGGTAATCCCTGTCGTATCGGTTTGGGTGGAGACATTTTTCCACAGAGAGAGGTTGAGGACCGGTTGAGGTCGCTTTTGAATTTGGGAGGTCTGACAAAAAATACTCCCTGCCAGCAGCAGGGAGTACGTCAGCAATGTTATTCTTTTTATTCGGTTTATCATTCGTTTCATGCTTTTTACGCTTCAATTCTTGAATAGAGGGTGTGTCGAAATAGAGGAATACTTGTATTTTATCGTTCTGAGCAAAGCGAAGAATTTTAAAAAGGATGCTGGGGTATTCAGATCCTTCACTTCGCTCAGGATGACATTACATAGTGATTATACATTTCCATTTTGACACACATAACTTAAGTTTCGATTTTAATATATCACTTGAAGTTAAGATGTTATAGAAGTTATAGCCGATAGCACCATAAAAAGGAAAACTACGGTCGCAGAATTTATTGGCCTTTAACTTCTAAGCCCGCTCTGGCGGGCGATAACTCCTTCTAACTCCTCTAACTCCTGCAAGTTTCGGTTTTACCGAAACTTGAGTGAATAAGTACGGTCTCGGTCAGATTTTTATCCTTTGGCTTCCTGATATAAAAAGCGTTTGATTGATTTTTTAGGAGTCTTTTCGAACTCCTCGGGATAGATTTTCATCTTTGCTATCTGACTGTAGGCCGGAAGTTCTGCATTCAGGGCAACTCGGTTTTCTTCCATGACGCGTTCAAGGTCCTCATTCTTCAATCCGTTGGCAAAGGCTTCGTCGAAGTCCGGATAGACTAATCCAACCAATTTCTCGTTTTGTTGCACGATGATGCATTCTGCCACATAAGGCATGTTGTTGAGTTTATCTTCTATTTCTTCGGGGTAAATGTTTTGTCCGTTTGGACCTAACAGCATATTCTTGCTACGCCCTTTGATGGTGATGTTTCCTTCGTCGTCCATCAGTGCCAAGTCGCCGGTGTGCAGCCATCCGTCTTTGTCAAGCACCTGTCGGGTCGCCTCTTCGTTCTTATAATATCCTAACATGACGTTAGGACCTCGGCAGATGATTTCACCGGGAATATTGGCCGGGTCGGGAGAGAGTATTTTTACCTCCATGCGCGGAGCTGCTTTTCCGCACGAACCTTCTTTGAATCGTGTCCAGTCTTCGTACGAGATGATCGGTCCGCATTCAGTCATTCCGTAGCCCACGGTATAGGGGAAATCTATCATTTTCAGAAACTTTTCGACGTCGTGGTTGAAGGCTGCGCCACCGACTATTACTTCACAGAAATTGCCTCCAAAGGCTTTTATCACTTGTTCGCGTACGCTTGCCTTGATTTTATCGTTGATGATGGGAACTTTCAACAATAATTTCATGGTGGGAGTCTCCAATTTGGGAAGCACATTCTTTTTGATAATCTTTTCGATGATCAGGGGAACGGCCACTACTAAATTGGGCTTAACGTCGGCAAAGGCCTGGAAGATGATTTTCGGGCTTGGCATTCGGGTCAGGAAATAGACATGGCATCCGGCAGCCACTTCGTATAAAAATTCAAAAGCTAAACCGTACATATGAGCCATGGGGAGCATGGATACCAGTTTGTCACCGGCTTTCAGGGGCAATACTTCGAAAGCAAAGCGGGTATTCGACCACAAACTGCGGTAAGGCAGCATGACGCCTTTTGAATAGCTGGTTGTACCGGAAGTGTAATTGATTACAGCAAGTTCGTCGGGCTGGTCGGCATGATATGCAATGTGTTCTTTACGAAAGTTTTTCGGGTATTTTTTACCGAACATCTCGTTCAGGTGCTCTCGTGCGTAGGTCACCCGCTCGTTACGTGAAACCAGCAAGGTGAAATCTGTCATCATAAAGATGCCTTCCAGCAGAGGCATGGCAGCCTCGTTAAGAGCTTCCCAGACTACATCGCCTACAAACAGCAATTTGGCTTCCGAATGGTTTACGATATTGTGTATGTTGTCTGCTTTAAACTCGTGCAGAATGGGTACAATGACAGCTCCATAGGTCAGGGTGGCCAGGAATGTCACCCCCCAATGTGAACTGTTGCGTCCGCAGACAGCGATTTTATCTCCTTTTTTGATGCCGCTTGCTTCAAATATGATGTGGAGTTTTTCGATTTTCCTGGCTAAATCTTTATATTGCAAGGTAGCCCCTTTGTAATCGGTAAGAGCGTCTAAGTCCCAGTTTTGTTTGATGCTGTTTTCTATATATGCGATAAAACTTTTTTCCATGGTTATTGCACAATTGATGTATATTTGTGCAAATATAAGGGTTTATCTATAGATTGCAAATTTTTTAGGGAAAGAATGCAGGGGGAAGAAGGAGTTGGCTAAAGCAGTTGGTTGTAGAAGAGGTTATCATGGTAGGACCAAGGAAAAAAGAACCCTGCCGGAGGTTTAGGAATCCGGCAGGGATGAGAGAGGTGGAAGTTGTGTTTTTGAATAATTATTGTAATTGTAATGTAGTCCTTTGAGTCGCAATGCCGTTGGATTCGGGTAGCGTGGCTTTGCGTGTGCAATAGTTGAATTCAGCTGTCTTGTCGCCGCTGAACGATTTCCACTTCAAAGTCAGTTTGACTGTTTTCCCTTCTGTGTCGGGCAGCTTGTCCAGATTGAAGGCTACTAATCCGTCGCCAAATTCTCCATAGATGTCTCCATAGGCATTATGTCTGAATTCTACTTCATAAGGGTTTTCCGGATTCTGTGTCAACAGAAGGTTGACGAAGTGTTTAGCTCCGTAATTTCCCCACTTTGTCCGGAAGCGGAGTGTCAGGTAGCCGTCTTCGGCAATGGTAACCCAGTCATTTACGATTTCGACGGGGTCGGTACCATAAACTTTATTATTCTCCTCACCCAAATCAGGAGCGATTGGTTTGGTCAGAATGCTGTCTATCCAGTTGACGTAGATGGCCTGGTCGAATTCACCGCTCGGCTCGTCTATCGGAGTATAGTTTACCAGTGCTCTGACTTCCTTTTCGCCGAAAGGTGAATTCTTCAGGTTGCACGGAAGCAGGGTAGTGCTGTCGTCCAACTGAAGATACAACAAATCGTCTGGTGCATGTTTTACCGTAACAAGCGCGTTGGGCAGTGCATATCTGTAATAGTCATTGTCATCATCGTCCAGGCACGACTGGAGTGCAAATGTTCCGGCCAACACTGTAACGGCAACGAATAGATGTTTAATGCTAAAAGATCTTTTCATAGTTCGTATTTTTTTCTGTTAAAATTAGTATTGATAAAAATATTTCTCTGAAGATAGAAATACCAAAATCCCGGAATACTGCATGTGTGGATTAGTTAATTAATGATAAAGTGCCGGATACCCGCTTTTTCTGGGCAAATGTCCTGTTTAAGTTTGGGAAAGTAGTGGAAGAGGATCGATGAAAGGTGATCAAAAGCGTACAGTTATTGTTGGCGGCAGGCATAGTCAGGCATTAATACTGCATTAACTGTTGCAGTATTACTGCACGGACTGATGCAGTAGTACTGCATTAACTGATGCAGTAACCTTGGGTTAACTGTTGTATGATGAATGGTAATCACAAGCCCTATCTAAAATGCTGATAAATATTGATTTCACGGTTTCATGCGGATAATAAGCCGCAAATTTTGCGGTTAATTATCTGCAAAACCGTATATTTGCGGAAAACAGTGATGCTATGTATATACATGAACATAAAGAATGGCCTTCCTTTTCGTGGAACAAGGAACT
>CAJKOW010000055.1 GCA_905201685.1 uncultured Bacteroides sp.
TTATAAAATATCCATTAATAACACGAGAGTCGAGATTATTTGCGGAAATTAGGGTTAATAATTTGGTTTTCTGCCAACAAAATTAAGGGTTGAGGTAACTGAGGAATGTAACAGATGATACATTAACTGGCATTTTTATTACATGTATCATTTGTGATAGCATATGTAACATAAGTTGTTGTGGTGGGGGCGAGCATGTGCCTGTCAACAGTTATATGATTGGGTAGTACACGAGTGATTATGTATTTTGTTGTGTCGTATGGACAAAAAAAGTGGAGACCGGTAAAAGTCTCCACTTAATCTTGCTTTGTCTATGTTGTGTTATACTATGGCTTTTTATTGCTTTTGCATTATACAATGCCTTGAGCCATCATGGCGTTAGCCACCTTCATGAAGCCTGCCACGTTGGCACCCTTCACGTAGTTCACGTAGCCGTCGGGTTCGGTACCATACTTCACGCAGTTCTCGTGGATGTTCTCCATGATGTAGTGCAGTTTGGCGTCTACCTCTTCGGCGCTCCATGATAGACGTTCGGAGTTCTGTGTCATTTCCAGACCCGATACCGATACACCACCTGCATTGGCAGCCTTACCCGGAGCATACAGAATCTTGGCTTCCTGGAATACGCGGATAGCTTCCGGAGTAGAAGGCATGTTGGCACCTTCGGATACGGCAATCACACCGTTGGCAATCAGCTTGCGGGCATCGTCGCCGTTGATTTCGTTCTGAGTGGCCGACGGCAGTGCAATATCAGCTTTTTCACCCCAGGGACGTGCGCCCTCTACATATTTAACGCCCGGATATTGTTCGGCATACTCGCGAATACGTCCGCGATAGAGGTTCTTCAGTTCCATGATGTAATCCAGTTTCTCGCGGTCGATACCATCCGGATCGTAAACATAACCGTCAGAGTCGGACATGGTCAATACCTTACCACCCAGTTGCAGAACTTTTTCAGCTGTATATTGGGCTACGTTTCCGGAACCTGAGATAAGGACAGACTTACCTTTCAGATCCCAACCTTTCGTCTTCAGCATTTCCATCAGGAAATATACATTACCATATCCGGTAGCTTCGGGACGGATCAGCGAACCGCCGAATTCGCGTCCTTTACCTGTCAGCACGCCACTGAATTCGCGTGTCAGCTTCTTGTACATGCCGAACATGAAACCTACTTCACGTCCGCCTACGCCGATATCACCGGCCGGCACATCCACATCGGGACCGATGTGACGCCACAATTCCAACATAAATGCCTGGCAGAAACGCATTACTTCTGCGTTCGATTTGCCACGTGGCGAGAAGTCGGAACCACCTTTACCGCCACCCATAGGCAATGTTGTCAGCGAGTTTTTAAATGTCTGTTCGAAAGCAAGGAATTTCAGAATACCCAAATTGACCGATGCGTGGAAACGAATACCACCTTTGTACGGGCCAATGGCATTGTTGTGTTGTACTCGATAGCCCATGTTTGTCTGAACGTTGCCTTTGTCGTCAACCCACGTTACGCGGAACTGATATACACGGTCGGGGATGCAAAGACGCTCTATCAGGTTAGCTTTGTCGAACTCCGGATGTTTGTTGTATTCTTCTTCAATGGTTGACAGTACCTCTTCTACTGCCTGATGATACTCTGGTTCGTTTGGAAAACGTCTTTTGAGGTCTTCTAATACCTTAGCTGCATTCATAATTAATGATTCTTTTATTGGTTTTTACTATCTGTTACTTTAAACAATATATTGCTTACTAACTTCTGCATTATTGTTGATTGCGGTTGCAAAAGTAAATATTTAAATGATAATAACAAACAAATTATAAAGAAAATGCGGGATAAAACAACAAAATTGTTGCTTTATCCCGCAAAATGGAATAAAAAGATATTATTTATTCTTTTTTATCGACTGAAAGACAGGTATGAAAACAAATGCTGCCGAAAGTGCGAGCGTTACGATGACCGGACCGTCTATACGTTCGGCATATACCAGAACAATGTAGCATAATGCCGCCCAAAGCAGCACGATGCATACGATTTGCGTTTTCGATAAAGGTCGTCTCATTGGCAGGCTTTCTTTTTGTCCACAATGGCATCGATGACAGCTACGGCCGTAATGTTGACGATGTCGCGAACGGAACTTTCGAAGTCGGTAAAGTGTATTGGCTTGTTCAATCCCATCTGTATCGGGCCTATCAGTTCCATTTCCGTGTTCATGGCCTGCAGCAATTTATAGCCGGCGTTGGCCGAACTCAGGTTGGGGAAGATGAGCGTATTGACATCCTTTCCTTTCAGGCGGGTAAAAGGATACTTGGCATCGCGCAACGTACGGTTCATGGCAAAGTTAACCTGCATTTCACCATCGATGGCCAGATCGGGGTAATGCTGTTGCATGTAGTCTACAGCCTGGTGTACGCTTACCGGGCTTCCTTCCTGGTCGGCTCCGAAGTTGGAGTAACTTAGCATAGCCATGACCGGTGTGTGGTTGAAGAAGCGAACGGTCTGGTCGGCCAGTCGGGCTATGTCAATCAGAGTTTCGGCATCCGGATGGCGGTTGATCAGCGTATCGGCCAGGAAGTAGGTACCTTTTTTGGAGTTCAGGATGTGCATGGTGCCGAAGTGTGAATAACAGGGCTGTATGCCGATGACTTCTTTGGCCACCTTGATGGTATTGCTGTATTTGGTGTACAGTCCGGTGATGAAGGCGTCGGCATCACCCGTTTCCACCATCATCATGCCGAAATAGTTGCGTTCGAACATCTTGTCGTTGGCTTCCTCGTAGGTAACGCCTTCGCGTGCACGTTTTTCAGCCAGGATGCGCGCATAGCGTTCGCGGCGGGGAGCTTCGTCGGGATGGCGCAGGTTGACTATTTCGATACCCTCCAAGCTGAGGTCGAGCTGTTTGGCCAGTTTGACGATGGCTTCGTCGTTACCTAAAATAATGGGATGGCAGATTCCTTCGGCCTTGGCTTCTACGGCAGCTTTCAGCATATTGGGGTGAATACCTTCGGCAAACACCACACGTTGCGGGTTGCGGCGGGCGGTGTCGTAGAGCTGTCGAGTCAGTTTGCTTTCCTGTCCCATCAGTTCGCGCAGTTGTAGCTTGTAGGCATCCCAGTCTTCAATCTTTTTACGGGCCACTCCGCTTTCCATGGCGGCACGTGCCACGGCACACGATACTTCGGTGATGAGGCGCGGATCTACCGGTTTGGGAATGAAGTAGTCGGGTCCGAAGGTGAAGTTGTTCACATGATAGGCTTCGTTCACGACGTCGGGTACCGGTTGTTTGGCCAGGTCGGCTATGGCATGCACGGCGGCCAGCTTCATCTCTTCATTGATGGCTCTGGCATGTGTGTCGAGCGCACCGCGGAAGATGTAGGGGAAGCCGATGACGTTGTTTATCTGGTTGGGATAATCGCTGCGTCCGGTTGACATCAGTACGTCGGGACGTGCTGCCATAGCTTCTTCGTACGAGATTTCCGGTGTAGGATTGGCTAAGGCGAACACGATGGGATGGTCGGCCATGCTGCGTACCATGTCCTGAGTCAGTACGTTTCCTTTGGACAGTCCGAGGAAAACGTCGGCACCCTTGATGGCCTCGGCCAGGGTGTGAACGTCGCGGCGGTCGGTGGCGAAGTATCGTTTCTGTTCGGTCAGGTTTTCGCGGTCGCTGGTGATGACGCCTTTGCTGTCAAGCATCAGGATGTTTTCGCGGCGTGCGCCGAGCGATTCGTATAGTTTGGTGCACGAAGTAGCCGAGGCACCTGCGCCGTTTACTACGATCTTTACGTCTTCAATCTTCTTTCCGGCTACTTCCAGAGCGTTCAGCAGGCCGGCACTGGAGATGATGGCCGTGCCGTGCTGGTCGTCGTGCATGACGGGGATATCCAGTTCTTCCTTCAGTCGGCGTTCTATTTCGAAGCACTCGGGGGCTTTGATGTCTTCCAGGTTGATACCGCCGAAGGTCGGCGCGATGGCTTTCACGGCTTCGACAAACTTATCCGGGTCTTTTTCGTTTACTTCGATGTCGAACACGTCAATACCGGCATATATCTTGAAGAGCAATCCTTTTCCTTCCATGACAGGTTTGCCGCTCAAGGCACCTATATCGCCCAGTCCCAATACGGCCGTACCGTTGGATATGACGGCTACCAGATTGCCTTTGGCTGTATATTTGTAAGCATCTTCCGGGTTTTTCTCTATTTCAAGACAGGGTTCGGCCACGCCGGGCGAATAGGCCAGCGAAAGGTCGGTCTGTGTGCTGTAGGGTTTTGTGGGGACTACTTCTATTTTTCCGGGTTTGCCTTGCGAGTGATAGAGCAAAGCAGCTTCTTTTGTGATCTTTACCATAGTCTGATCGATGTTGATGAATGATGAATACTGATTTGAATTTATTCCATCGGCTTTTGTCCTCTACAGTGGTTGTCGCCGATGGAATAAACCTTGTCAGGCCTTCAGAGCCTGTTCGATGTCTTCGATGATGTCGTCCACATTTTCGATACCGACAGAGAAACGGATCAGGTCGGGGCGTACACCGGCTTCGATCAGCTGTTCGTCGGTGAGCTGTCGGTGGGTATGACTGGCTGGATGCAGTACGCAGGTACGTGCATCGGCTACGTGGGTTACGATAGCTGCCAGTTTCAGGTGGTCCATAAACCGGATGGCTACATCGCGTCCGCCTTTCAGGCCGAAGGAGATGACGCCGCACGAACCGTTGGGCATGTATTTCTGTGCCAGTTCGTAGTATTTGTTGCCCGGCAGACCGCAATAGTTCACCCAAGCCACTTTGTCGTTCTTTTGCAGGTATTCGGCAACGGCCTGTGCGTTTTTGCAGTGTTGGGGCATGCGCAGGTGCAGGGTTTCAAGACCGAGGTTCAGCAGGAAAGCGTTTTCGGGCGACTGGATGCTGCCCAGGTCGCGCATCAGTTGGGCGGTAGCCTTGGTGATGTAGGCCATTTTTCCGAAGGCTTTCGTATAGGTCAGTCCGTGATACGATTCGTCGGGCGTACACAGTCCGGGGAACTTTTCGGCATGGGCTTCCCAGTCGAAGTTTCCGCTGTCCACGATGCAGCCGCCTACGCTGGTGGCGTGTCCGTCCATGTACTTGGTGGTGGAGTGAACCACGATGTCGGCTCCCCATTCGAACGGGCGGCAGTTGATGGGAGTAGGGAAGGTATTGTCCACAATCAGGGGAACGCCATGCTTGTGCGCAATGCGGGCAAACTTCTCAATGTCGAGTACTTCAAGTGCGGGGTTTGAGATGGTTTCGCCAAACAGGGCTTTTGTGTTGGGACGGAAGGCTGCGGAGATTTCTTCTTCGCTGGCATCGGGATTGACGAAGGTCACTTCGATGCCTTGTTTCTTCATGGTGACTCCAAACAGATTGAACGTGCCGCCATAGATGGCCGATGAGCAGACAAAGTGGTCGCCTGCTTCGCAGATGTTGAAGATGGCATAATAATTGGCAGCCTGTCCGCTGGACGTCAGCATGGCGGCTACGCCTCCTTCAAGGGCAGCGATTTTGGAAGCAACGGCGTCGTTGGTCGGATTTTGCAGGCGTGTATAGAAATATCCGCTTTCTTCAAGATCGAACAGACGCGCCATCTGTTCGCTGGTTTCGTATTTGAACGTAGTACTTTGATAGATGGGGAGCACGCGTGGCTCTCCTTTTTTGGGAGACCATCCGGCTTGTACGCAGAGGGTCTCGGGCTTGAATTGTTTTGCCATAATGCTATCTATTTTTTTTAGTTTCTTATCAATTAACATGTAACTGGTCGCAAAAGTAAGGAAAATAATGTAATTTTGTCCGCAATGAAGGTTAAATGATAATTTATTGGCGAACTGCCATACCAAAATATCGATTGTAGATTTATGATCCGCATCCTATTCGTAACCATTCTGTTGGCTATGTTGAGCTGCTTCGTGGCAGCGCAAGAGCAGCGCGCCACTCCGAAAGCAGGGGAAGGTATTTCAGCTTTTCTGGAACGAAACGGCCGGCTGGGAAGAACTTATTATAAGGAGTTTTTGGAATTGAATAAAAAGGCCCTGCGTGGAAAGGAAGAATTGCGTTTGGGAGTGAAATATCTGTTGCCGCCTTTGCGTACCAAAGGTGGTGAAGGTGGAAAGGAGAGCCGGCATCGGAAATCGGATAACAGAAAAAATGTGATTCACGAACCACTCTTCGGGAAAAAGCTGGCTGATGTAAAGGTGACGGGCAACCGCCTGCAAGGAGCCTGCTTCTATGTGGTGAGCGGGCACGGAGGTCCCGATCCGGGTGCGATAGGCCGGATAGGGAAAACCGAGTTGCACGAAGACGAGTATGCATACGACGTAGCACTACGGTTGGCACGCAATCTGATGCAGGAGGGAGCCGAGGTGCGCATCATTATTCAGGATGCCAGGGATGGCATACGCGACGACCGTTACCTGTCGAACAGCAAGCGTGAAACCTGCATGGGCGATCCGATTCCTTTGAACCAGGTGGCAAGGCTTCAGCAGCGTTGTGCCAAGATCAACGAGTTCTATCGCAAGGACCGTAAGAACTATAAATATTGCCGGGCCATATTCTTGCATGTAGATAGCCGCAGCAAGAGTGCGCAGACCGACGTGTTCTTCTATTACGCTCCGCAAAGCACGTTAGGCAAGCGGCTGGCTACGGGCATGAAGAATACTTTCGAGTCGAAGTACGACCGGCATCAGCCTAACCGCGGTTTCGAAGGTACTGTCAGTGCGCGTCGCCTGTACGTGCTGCTCAATGCTTCGCCGGCAGCCGTATTTGTCGAGTTGGGCAATATTCAGAATGCTTTCGACCAGCGTCGTTTTGTTCTTAGTTCCAACCGTCAGGCTTTGGCCAAGTGGATGATGGAAGGCTTTATCGCAGATTACAAACGTTCGAAATAGCAATCCCGATTCATCGTGAACCGGGACTGCCAATAGGGGTATTTACATTCTGAAGAGTTTATTCTTTGACAGGCTCACCATTTTCGTCCAAAATGACTGTCAACTCTTGTTCGTCTGTCGTGACGAGAACTAACTTGTAGATTTTCTTGCCTTCTGTTTCTTTCACATAGGCTTCTTTCACACTTGCGCCTTCGTTTGTTGCTGCCAGTTTCTCGACAAGGGATTGCGGCAGTGCTGAAGGATCCATTTTTACAAACTCATCTTGCGGAGCGGTAGCTTCCGTTGCGTTTTCTGTTACAGGTGGGGTTACTTCTTGTGCAAACGTTGCAAAAGTGCTTACTCCGAGAATCATCGCTACTGTTACTAATACCTTTTTCATAATCGTTTAAGTTTAGGTGAATATTCAGGTTTTATTTTCTCACTCATAAACTGTAGTGCAAAGGGAGTGCCAACAGAAACAGCGATTTGTGGCATACTGTATTTTGTCTGTTAATGTCTGTTTATGCTCTGTTGGACGATGCGGTTGTGTGTTTGTATGATAAAAATCCTTTTGGGTTGTTTCTTACAAGATAGGGGAATTGTTTGAAAACAGGCATTTTAGGCTCTTATCTGGGCAGAAATGTTTTCTTTTTATTTCCATACCGCGTGTTCCAGTGCCGGATATGCAGTTCGGGCATCGCTTTCAGAAATGTTAGCCTGTACTTACGTTTGTTAGCAATATTGCTGCAAAAATCGGGCAGACGGTTGGCTGACTGGAAGTGGGGATATTGTAGAATCTGTGCTACAATGTTGGGGAATAATTACCCATTTGGCGGTATCTTTCGCCTTGTTTCCCATCTTTCGGCTGAAAAAACTTCCGGTTTCTTTCTCTGCCTTTTTGTTTTTTCTGCTATATTTGCCGCGAATTGGTTTCATGCGGATATTCATCTTCGTGAATTAAAAGGGAATCGGGTGAAAGTCCCGAACAGTCCCGCTGCTGTGAAGCTCCATTCAACGTTCCGACAATTACTCTTGCCACTGGTCAACTGAACTGGGAAGGTGTCGGAGCGGGAGTCAGTCAGAAGACCTGCCATTTTCATCAAAGGCCGTTTTTACTCGTGGGATAGAAAAGCGGTGCGAAAATATTCAGTAATTAAACTTTTTGTGGGAAAGGCATACCTGAGGAAGAGGTGTGTCCGCAAAATGCCGGCTGTAGCCTTCGGGAAGCCATATTGTGTGCGAACAGTGGTTTATTGGCCGGACAAAACAGGAAAAACAATGAAAACAGTGATGGAAACCAATAACTTTACTATTGTGAAGCGGGACGGATCGGCCGACCGCTTCTCGCTCGACAAGATTATGAATGCCATTATCAAGGCATTCCGTTCGGTAAACGAGCCTGTCAGCCTGAGTAATGTTTCGAAAATCATCAGCCGGCTCGACCTGTACGACGGCATCAAGGTGGAAGAGATTCAGAATCTGGTAGAGGAAGCCCTGATGCGCGAGGGGCATTATCGGGTGGCAAAGTCGTTCATGCTCTACCGGCAGCGCCATGCGGAGGACCGCGAAGTGATGGACGAACTGAAGTTCTTGTCTGACTATTGTGAGGCAACCAATGCCGCTACCGGTTCGAAGTACGATGCCAACGCCAATGTGGAGCATAAAAACATCGCCACGCTGATTGGCGAACTGCCCAAGTCGAACTTCATCCGCCTGAACCGCCGGTTGCTGACCGACCGGATGAAGAAAATGTATGGCAAGGAACTGGCGGACCAGTACCTTGACCTGCTGACTCACCACTTTATATATAAGAACGACGAGACGAGTCTGGCCAATTATTGTGCTTCCATCACGATGTACCCCTGGCTGACGGGCGGTACGAAGTCGATAGGCGGCAATTCGACGGCACCCACCAACCTGAAGTCGTTCTGCGGGGGCTTCGTCAACATGGTGTTCATGGTTTCGAGCATGTTGAGCGGAGCTTGTGCCACGCCCGAGTTTCTGATGTATCTCAACTATTTCATCGGGCTGGAGTACGGCCGTGAGTATTACAAGGAGCCGGAAAAGGTGGTGGACCTTTCGCTGAAGCAGCGTACGGTCGATAAAATCATTACCGATTGCTTCGAACAGATTGTCTATTCCATCAATCAGCCTACCGGAGCGCGCAACTATCAGGCTGTCTTCTGGAACATTTCGTACTACGACCGTTACTATTTCGAAAGCCTGTTCGGCGACTTCTTTTTCCCCGACGGCAGCAAGCCCGACTGGGAGGGGCTGAACTGGCTGCAAAAGCGGTTTATGAAATGGTTCAACCAGGAACGTACCAAAACGGTGCTGACTTTTCCGGTCGAGACGGTGGCTCTGCTGAGCAAGGACGGCGATGTGATGGACCAGGAGTGGGGCGATTTTACAGCCGAAATGTATGCCGAGGGGCATTCCTTCTTTACTTATATGAGTAGCAGTGCCGACTCACTGTCCAGCTGCTGCCGCTTGCGCAACGAGATACAGGACAACGGTTTCAGTTACACCTTGGGAGCGGGTGGCGTATCGACCGGTTCGAAGAGTGTGCTGACGGTGAATATCAACCGCTGTGTGCAGTATGCCGTCAATCACCAGCTCGACTACAAAACGTTTCTGATCGATGTCATCGACCTGTGCCACCGGGCGCAGCTGGCTTATAACGAGAATCTGAAAGCGTTGCACGAACATGGCATGTTGCCCCTGTTCGATGCCGGCTACATCAATATGGGGCGGCAATACCTGACGATTGGCGTCAACGGTCTGGTTGAGGCTGCCGAGTTTATGGGAATCAAGATCAGCGACAATCCCGATTACCTGCGTTTTGTGCAGACCATTCTCGGACTGGTCGAAAAGAAGAACAAGGAGTATCAGACGAAGAATGTCCTGTTCAACTGCGAGATGATTCCGGCCGAAAATGTGGGTGTGAAGCACGCCAAGTGGGACTTGGAAGACGGCTATTTCGTACCCCGCAGCTGCTATAATAGCTATTTTTACGTGGTCGAGGACGATTCGCTGAACATCATCGACAAGTTCAGGTTGCACGGCGCTCCCTACATCGAACACCTGACGGGCGGTTCGGCTCTGCATATGAACCTCGAAGAGTACCTTTCGCAGGCACAATACCGGAAGTTGCTGAAAGTGGCGGCGGAAGAAGGATGCAACTACTTTACCTTCAACATCCCCAATACAATCTGCAACGAGTGTGGCTACATCGACAAGCGCTACCTGCGCGAGTGTCCCCATTGCCACTCCAGAAACGTAGACTACATGACGCGCATCATCGGCTATCTGAAGCGTGTCAGCAATTTCTCCGAGGCCCGTCAGCACGAAGCCGCCCAGCGCTACTATGCGGTGGCCGGCAACGAGTTAGATTGAAAGTTTTTAGTTTGTTGTTAATAAATAAGTTATGCTTAAGTATGTCAATGCCGGCATCGTGTTTCAGGAAATTCCCGATGAAGTGACGCTGTCCATCAATCTGTCCAACTGTCCTTGCCGTTGTCCGGGTTGTCACAGTTCGTACTTGTGGGGCGATGTCGGCAAACCTCTGACTCCTGTGGCATTAGATGAGTTTCTTGCGAAATATGCTTCGGACATTACCTGTGTCTGTTTCATGGGAGGCGATTCCGATCCGGCTGCTGTCAACGGATTGGCGGGCTATCTGCGCCAACGCTATCCGCAGCTGAAGGTGGCCTGGTACAGCGGACGCACCATCCTTTCACCAGCTATTTGCAGAAGCCGTTTCGACTATATCAAGATAGGTCCCTACATCCGGCATCTGGGAGGGTTGCGCCAACCTACCACCAATCAGCGCCTGTACAGGATAGGTACGGCCGACGAATTGATAGACATCACTTCCTGCTTCTGGAATCGCAACCGGCTCATCGGGTAATTCTTCTCCATTTTTTTCCCAGTTAGGCAATAATTTTTTCCTAACTGGGCAATATTTTTTTCCTAACTGGGAAAAAATCCGGCGGCAGTTGCTGTGTGGAATACTCGCGAGCGATGCTTGCACGGCTCGTGAGAAACACTTGTGTGGCTCGTGAGCGACACTTGCACGGCTCGCGAGCCATGCAAGCAATACTCGTGGGAGTTGCAAGCAAAACTCGGGGCAATTACTTGTGAAACCCGAGGCAATTGTTTGCAAAACTCGTGGACTTTGCAGGCAAAACCCGCCGGCATTGCTTTCAAATCTCGCCGATATTGTTTGTTATACCCGGCAGCATTGCTTGTTGTGCCAGCTAGCTATCAATGTTACGCTGCTAAAGTAGGTTATTACGGACACCATGTGGGACTTTAGTGGGTGAAAGATGGATACGCGGACTAAGCGGAATTCTAAGACCTGCACAAGTTTTTGCACAAGTAAATTCTGTTAAATAAGTTA
>CAJKOW010000056.1 GCA_905201685.1 uncultured Bacteroides sp.
GCATGGCTCGCGAGCCGTGCAAGTGTTGCTCCCGAGCCGTGCAAGTGTCTCTCGCGAGCCGTGCAAGCGTCGCTCAAAGTATCAGCAACGCAATGCAGGCACATGCCTCGGCATCGGCCAAGGCATGATGGTGCCGCGTCAGGTCGTAACCGCAACGAGCCGCCACGGTTTGCAACTGGTGATTGGGAAGTTCCTTACCGAACACACGGCGCGAAGCACGGCAAGTGCAGTGAAACGTATAGCCGGGATAGTCCATGCCGTATGCCTGGAAAACGGCTTTCAGGCAACCTTCGTCGAAAGGACTGTTGTGCGCCACCAAAGGCAGGTCGCCGATAAGCGGCGCAGCCTCCTTCCACACGTCGGGGAAAGGAGCGGCAGCGGCGGTGTCTTCCCGCGTCAGGCCGTGCACCTGCGTATTCCAATAGCTGTAGAAATTGGGGTAAGGACGGATCAGACGGTAGAAGCGGTCGGTCACCCGCCCGTCGCGGACAACAACCAGACCCACACTGCACACGCTGGAACGGTTGCCGTTGGCCGTCTCGAAATCGATGGCTGCGAAATCTTTCATCGGAATTTATATCAATCTTTTAAGGAAAATATCCACGTGACTCATCCTATGTTTCTGTCACCCGTTGACACTCAACACGAAACCCAAGTCCGGCTCACCTTCCGTGAATAGACAGGGAATCTGAAAATCGATGAAGCCAAACTTGGGTTGCATGCTGCGAGGCGTTGCGGATTACTCGTCGCGACGGCCTCCCATGAATAGCATAATGTAGTAAAACAGCGTTGCCAACGAGCCCAAAGCTGCCACCACATAAGTGTAAGCGGCGGAGCGGAGAGCGTCTTCGGCCTTGCTGTGATTGTAGGCATTGGTGATGCCACTGGCGCTCAGCCATACCAGGGCACGCTTGCTGGCATTGATCTCGACCGGCAAGGTGATGAAGCTGAACAGCGTAGTAGTGGCAAAAAGAATGATGCCGATCAGCAGCAATTCCGGAAAAGAATTGATCATCAGAATACCTGCCAATATCACCCACGTCATGATGCTGGAAGCAAACGAAACTACCGGCACCAACTTGCTGCGCATGGTAAGCGGCGCATAGGCACGGGCGTGCTGCAAGGCATGACCGCACTCGTGGGCAGCCACGGCGGCAGCCATGATGCTGTTGCTGCTATATACGCTTTCACTCAGGTTCACGGTTTTGTTGGCCGGATTGTAGTGGTCGGTCAGATGTCCCGGTGTATGAGTCACCTGCACGTCGTAGATGCCGTTGTCGTTGAGCATCTTACGCGCTACATCGGCTCCGGTCATGCCGTTGTTAGTCGGTATCTGCGAATACTTTTTGAACTTGCTTTGCAGGTTCATCTGCACAATCCAGCTCACCACAGCTACGCCGATAAATATAATCCATTGCATTCCTATCATTCCTGTTCCCATACTGTTTTTCTTTACTTTAAATTAATAATCGAATTTGTCTTTTCAAATATCAGAACAAATTGTTTGCCAAATATAACGGAAGATTGGCAGGATGCCGCAAGAATTAACACAGATTATAGATTTTTCCTGCACGATTCTCCATCGGTCGCCTCGGGGACAGACAGGAAACGGATGATGCTTCGGCTGGGCAGACAGGCTTGTGACCGACAGCAAATGTACAGCAGCAAAAAGTAATAACGCACTATTTATCAACAGATTGCAAACCAAACATGTACATTGGAATTTGCTGCTTTTCACCCTGCAAACCGTTATCTTTGCAAACCAAAAGCCGGACAAACCGGAAACCAAGAACCATTGAGACGAAATCATGACAACGAAACTTTTCCTCACCGTCCTCTTATCGCTGCTTGCCTTCCTCCAGCTCAAGGCCGATGCCGGAACAGGCTACGCGCATGACACGACTGACAGCATCGCCCCTCCCCCGCCCGCCAAACGCCAAGGAGCCTTCGCCCGGAACTTCTCGTACATGGGCATTCCGCTGATCGCCTCGGGCATCATCGTGAAGGAACAGAACACGCACTTCCGCACCCTGCGCAACCGATTCGAACCCAACTTCCACAAACGCTACGACGACTATACGCAATACGTGCCACTGGCCGCCACGTGGGGACTGAAACTGGCCGGCGTGGAAAGCCGAAGCTCGTGGAAAGAACTGGCTGTGAGCAACGCATTCTCGGCCGCCCTGATGGCCGGAGCGGTCAACACCCTGAAATATACCGTCAAGGAAAGAAGACCCGACAACTCGACACGCAACTCCTTCCCCTCGGGACACACGGCCACCGCCTTCATGTGCGCCACCATCCTGCACAAAGAATACGGCATGAAGAGCCCTTGGTACAGCATCGGCGGCTACACGCTGGCCGGACTGACCGGCGTCACCCGACAGCTGAACAACCGCCACTGGATAGGCGACGTGCTGGTAGGAGCCGGAATCGGAATGATTGCGACCGACTTAGGCTACTTCTTCAGCGACCTGATATTCAAGCCTCAGCACACGACCCGCAGTGCTGCGGCAGACTTCGGACGGTACGACCCGCCCTCCTTCCTCGCCTTCAACATGGGGGTAGCCATCGGTCCCCCGCACCTGAAGACCGCCGAACTGTACGACACGGAGATGGGAACACCACTGGGCATGAAGCTGCACACCGGTGCCAGTACGGTGGTCAGCGCCGAAGGAGCCTACTTTCTGAACGCCTACATCGGCATAGGCGGACGGCTGAAAGTATCGACCACTCCGCTCATAGTCGAAATCCCTGCCGAGAACATGAACCGATTCGACATGGACAACGATCGGCAGGAAGGCGCACCGGTAAACATGTTTCTGCTGAACGGACTGGAATCGGACCACTTAGGCATGTTCGACGTGGACTTAGGCCTCTACCTCTCCTACCCCCTCAGTCCGCAGTTCCAGATCGGGACCAAGCTGCTGGCCGGGCGAAGGCTGACCGCCAACTTCGACCTGCAATCGGTGTGCCGCATCAATCCGCAGATATTCGACCGCACACGGGTGGACGAAGCGACCTACAACCGGTTCTACCGGGAAGACGTGGATTACTACATGCAACAGGAAGGCCTGTCGCGACAGGAACTGCTGAACGAAGAATTCGTGGACGACGACTTCCTGAAGATAAGAAGAAGCAGTTCCTTCAAGATGGGGACGGGACTGTGGCTGACCTACCACTACAAGGATGATGCGGCCCTGCGCCTCTTTGCCGACTACGACTACGCCGCTCCCCGCCTGACGTACGACCTGAAAAACTCGTGGACCGACGGCGAAGGAAACAGAGACGTACAAACATACAGCCGGCGCACCAGCATGCACAACATCACACTGGGCGCCGCCATTGCATTTGTTTTCTGAGTCACCGGCCTCCGGCTCACTAACCGAGCACCAATTCGACCACCTTGTCGGTTTCGGTCGGCACTTCATCAAGCAACAGAGTAATGCCGCCTTCCACCCGCTTGAACTTCAGCGATTGACGGGTGACGAAGTCGAGCGCCTGTTTCACCTGCTTGCCCTCCAGCGGCAGGAAGAGTGCCTTGTCGGGCAGGTTCAGGATGTGCACAAACAGGCGGTTTCCCTTCTGTGTCGTCACTCCCCAGTCGTGCGGAGCGATGCATCCGCCACGCGTGCCGTAGATGGTTTCGCCATAGGTCTGCATCCATTCGCCTACCTCCTTCAGGCGTTGCACCGCCACTTCGGGCAGACAGCCGTCGGGTTGGGGGCCGATGTTCATCAGCAGGTTGGCATCCTTGCCAGCCGCCTTCACCAAGTAGTGAATCAGGGTCTTGGCCGACTTGTAGTTCTGGTCGGTAATCTTATATCCCCACATGCCGTTCATGGTTTCGCAAGTCTCCAACGGCAGGCTGCTGATGTCCTGTCCCGAAAGTCCGGCCTTGTTTTCGCCCGGCAGGTCGCGCTCGAAGATCTGGATATCTTCACCCTCGAAAGGCACCTGATGGTGGTTGTTGCCTACAAGGCAGGCAGGCTGCAACTTGTGGATAAGCTCATATTGTCCGGGAAGCTGCCAGTCGAAATCGGGATTCTGATCCTGGTCCCACCAGCCGTCGAACCAGATGGCTCCTATCGGGCCGTAGTTGGTTAGCAGTTCGGTGAGCTGGTTGTTCATAAACTGATAATAGGTAGGCCAGTTGCCTTTGGCGTCGGGGCGTCCTGTCCCGCGGCCGGTACGGCCCCATGGGTAATCTTCGCGATACCAGTCGAGGTGCGAATAATACAGGTGCAGACGGATGCCCTGCTTGTGGCACTCGTCGGCCAGTTCCTTCAAAATGTCGCGCTTGAAGGGAGTGGCATCGACTACGTTGTAATCGGAGTACCGGGTATGAAACATGGAGAATCCTTCGTGATGGCGACTGGTGAAGCAGATATACTTGGCACCCGATGCCTTGATGGCGGCCACCCATTCGGCAGCATTGAAGCGGGAGGGATAGAAACCTCCTGCCAGCTTGGCATACTCTTTATAATTCAGGTTGTTGTTGGTCATGGTCCACTCGCCCGTAGCCAGCATGGCATACAGGCCCCAGTGCAGGAAAATGCCGAAACGGGCATCGCGAAACTCCTGACGCGATTTCAGATTTTCCTCAGTAGGAACATAGTGCCGTGCACGCAGAGGCAGCGACAAGCCGGCCAGCAACAGCAGGGAAGCAAGAAAACGTGTTTTCATAAATCATCATTTTTTGTGAAAGCTACATCAGCACATGCCGATAGCGGACTATCCCGACGCACTGACGAAACCTTATCATTTATATCATATATAATCATGCATCCCATGCCGGCAGAACAGACTACCATCCTGCCACCACGGGCATGCAACTTACAAAGTTAACAAAATCGACAAAAGTTACGAACAAAAACGGCTACTGATGCAGCCACTGCCCGTTACCACAACTTATCGACCTGATCCTTGATATATTCATCATAGACCTCTCTTACTACCTTCATCTCTTCGTCCGTGAAGGCAGGAAGGGCAGAAGCGGCTGCATTGGCTGCAATCTGTTCGGGCGAGCTGGCTCCGGGAATCACCGTACTTACGGCATCGTACATCAGGATGTAGCGCAAGGCAGACAAGGCCAGATTGTCCGTCTTCAACCGCTCCTTAAGCACTTGTGCGGCTTTCACGCCGGTTGCATAATCGACGCCGGAAAAGGTTTCTCCCTTATCGAAAGCCTCCCCGTTGCGGTTGTACGAACGGTGGTCGTTCTTGCCGAAGGTGGTTTCCAACGTAAATTTTCCCGTAAGCAGTCCGCTTGCCAACGGCACCCTGACAATGATGCCCACATTCTGAGCCTTCGCCTTATCGAAAAGCTCGTCGGCCGGGCGCAAACGGAACATGTTGAATATCACCTCAATGGCCGAAATATCATATTTCAGGGCCTGCAAAGCCTCATCGATCCGTTCCACGCTTACTCCATAATTCAGGATGTGACCTTCCCGCTTCAATGCGTCCAGCGTATCGAATACTTCCTGCTTGGAATAAACCTCCGAAGGCGGACAGTGCAGAAGTACCATGTCCAGGCAATCCCGCTGCATATTCTTCAATGAATTGAAAACAAACCGGCGAATGTTTTCGGCATTATAGCCTTCCGCAATGTGCGGATTAAGTCCACGGCCACATTTCGTCACCACGTAAATGCGTTCGCTTCGTCCTTTCAAAAACTCACCAATAGTTTTTTCACTCAACCCGTCCTGATAAATATCGGCCGTATCGAAAAGGTTGATGCCCTGCTCGCAAGCCGCCTCAAGGGTCTTGAAAGCTACTTCTTTGTTGAACGGATCGCCCCACTTCGAGCCCAACTGCCACGTACCGAGTGAGACCTCGCTGACTTTAAATCCGGTTTTTCCTAAAATTCTGTAATTCATCATACGACTGTTTTTAGTATTTATACTTCATTTTACTGAGCTGAATCAGCGCCACAGCCCGACGGGCTTCCGGCTGACATATCGCCTCGTCACTGATGCAAAGATAGCTTAAGTTTTCGACGAAGTCAAACCTGCAGAAGTGAAAGAAGTTACAGAAAATAAAAGAAGAGAGCCTGTCCGAAAAATACGATGCTTCATCCGCTGACTGACACAGGCGGGACTATCGTATCTCCAGATACGCTCTCTTCTTCTTTCGAATCCGAAGCCTTACGTTATTCTTCGGTATATCGTTCGATCGTCTGTTCGCGGTCGGGACCTACTGATACAATCTTGATAGGCACACCCAACTGATCTTCCAGGAAAGTGAGGTACGCATTGAACTCTTCAGGGAATTCGTCTTCGCTCTGCATCTTGGTCATGTCGGTCTTCCAACCCGGCAGTTCCGCATAGATGGGCTCAACTCCTTCGGTAATGTCGAAGGGGAAGTAATCGATTTCTTCACCGTTCATCTTGTAAGCAACACAAGCCTTGATGGTGTCGAACGTGTCGAGCACATCGCTCTTCATCATAATCAGCTTGGTGACACCATTGATCATCACCGAGTACTTCAAAGCTACCAAGTCAATCCAGCCACAGCGACGTTTACGACCTGTCACTGCTCCAAACTCATGTCCCAGCGCACCGATCTTCTCGCCAGTCTCGTCGAACAGTTCGGTAGGGAACGGACCTGCTCCCACACGGGTACAGTAGGCCTTGAAAATGCCATAAACGTCTCCTATCTTATTGGGGGCTACTCCCAGACCTGTGCAGGCTCCGGCACAGATTGTATTGGAAGAAGTAACAAACGGATAAGAACCGAAATCAATGTCGAGCATGGTGCCCTGTGCACCTTCGCACAATACGGACTTGCCTGCCTTCAGCAGGTTGTTCACTTCGTGCTCGCTGTCCACCAGATGGAACTGCTTCAGGTACTCGATGCCCTCGAACCAGGCCTTTTCGAGTTCCGTCAGGTCGTATTCATAGTTCAGGCTTTTCAGAATTTGTTCGTGACGGGCTTTGGCAGCTGCATATTTCTGCTCGAAGTTGTGCAGAATATCGCCTACGCGCACACCGTTACGGCTGACCTTGTCGGTATATGTAGGGCCGATTCCCTTACCGGTCGTACCTACTTTGGCATCGCCCTTGGCTGCTTCGTAAGCAGCGTCCAGCAGACGATGGGTCGGCAAGATGAGATGTGCCTTCTTGGAGATGTGCAAACGTTCCTTCAACGGATGTCCGGAAGCTTCCAGCGCTTCGGCCTCAGCCTTGAACAAAGCCGGATCGAGCACAACACCGTTACCGATGATATTCACCTTGTCACCTTGAAAAATACCCGAGGGGATGGAACGGAGCACATATTTCTGTCCTTCGAACTCCAACGTATGACCGGCATTCGGTCCACCCTGAAAACGTGCTACTACATCGTACTTCGGAGTTAATACGTCAACGACTTTGCCTTTGCCTTCGTCGCCCCATTGCAATCCTAATAGAATGTCTACTTTCATTTTTCTTTTTTATTATTGTTGTTCTTATTTTTCCGTTTGTTGGCACGCTCGCACCTGCTGCACAAGCCATACATATACAATGAATAGTGCGTCAGGTTGAAACGCCCCAGTCTGGTATTTTCAATAGCATGCTGCAGCTCTTCATTCTGAAACTCGGTCACCTTGCCACACTGCGTACAGATCTGATGATGATGCGTATCGCGGTTATAACATTTTTCGTACTGGGAAGATGTGCCAAACTGGTGCTTGATGACCAGCCGGGCATTGATAAGCAGAATAATGGTATTGTAGAGGGTGGCACGGCTGACACGGAAATTCTCCTGATCGGCCATCAGCGAGTAAAGCGTATCAATGTCGAAATGCCCGTCAATGGAATAGATGGTATCGAGTATGGCGTAACGTTCGGGTGTCTTGCGATGCCCGTGCGCATTGAGATATTCGGTGAATATCTGCCTGACCGTATCTTTCACATTCTGACTTTCCATATCGGGGTAGCAGTAAATTACAGCTTACAAAGTTAAGCCTTTTTTGTTGAAAGCAAGTGATAATAGGGATTTTTTCTTTAGAAACTACAGAGAAAGAGAGAAAAATAGATTTCCAAAGTAAAGACATAATATCTAAAGTAAGGACATCATATAACTACTTACTACTGATAATACATTAGTATGACTACCTACTATTGATATTACTACTGATATTATTTATAGTATGACTACTTACTACTGATATTACTACTTAATTAACTACTCATAAGTAGTAACGAAGAAAATCGGGAAAAGTTTCTTTTTTTTGTAATTTTCTTACTACTTTTTTTACAATATGAGTATCAGAAGAGGGAAAAGGAAGGAGAGAAACAGTTTTCGAAATTTATCTAAAAACATCGATATTCTATACAACTTCCCCTACCCTGTAGTTTGAAACTACATGGACTACAACTACTACCTTTTTTTGTTAAAAAAGGTTTAATAATAGGACTCCTTTAAAAAAATCATCCTTACTGATATCCCGTTCTGAAGTCAAAGAAGTCTGATTTTTTTAACTTAACAGCTCAGAAGCCGATTCACCTCAAGAACCGTTAGGTTCCTATTATTAAAGAGTTGTCATAATTCCAAAGAGCGTTTTTGTGAATAGCTGTCCACAAAATGTCTTTTAACAAGAATTCCATTCTTGTTTTTATGATATTATTTGTAAATATAGATAAAACAGCTATTAAAATATATTTATTAAACATAAAAAACTAAAAAACAGAGCAACATAAACAGATTTTCTCCGTTATATTATCTAAAAGAGAGAAGAAGAGCATCAAAAGCAAATGATAAAATAGATTACAAAGTAAAACCATAATCCATACAAATAAGACCAGCTTCGCCATCCCATTATTTCACCATCCACTATCATAATACAGCCCTCATGGCCTAAACTTCGCTGGGATATGCCCATAGAGACAACAGGACATAGCCCAACAAGCACCCCCATAAAGCCATCGCGACAAACCCATCACAAAACACAATCAGATTATTAACCCCCAATAAATATCACGAATATGGCATTCTATAAAAAAGCATACAATAAGAAAACCGAAGTATATTATCCCCGTGCCATCACCATAGGCACCGCCATCAATACCGACCAAATAGCAGAAGCATTGGCCGACAGAAGCACCGTCACCAAAACGGACGTTAAAGCCGTATTGACGGAAATGGCAGACGTCATGTCACAATACATGGCCCAAGGCAAAAGCGTAAAACTGGAAGGACTCGGTTCTTTCCGATTAGGACTGAACACAAAAGGCGTGAAAAACGAAGAAGACTTCGATTTCCAGACACAACTGCAACGCGTAAAAGTAAATTTCATCCCCGAGACTACCTATCCTGCCTCTACAGGAGCAGCCACCCGCAGCATGGTAAGCAATAGCCTCGAATGGATTGAGTATGACAAAGCACTGACTACCGCCGACAGCAGCGAAGGAGGGACTCCATCCGAAGGCGGAGGTGAGGATCCGTTAGGATAAGCTGAACCCGTAAAAATGCAAATATCGTCAGCAAAACATAAAGTACAATGCTATTGGAAAGCTATTAAAAAGGGGCTTGTCCCAACAAAACACAGCAACCTCTAAAACTCAAAATTAGATTTTCCACTTGAAAGTCCTGATTACATTATCAAAATCCATCTTCCATCTATGAGCATCACGTACCCTATACGACAAGATTACATGCGCCATTTTATCATCATTAAAGAAAAGATAGTGAAATACATGCGTATAATTACGACCAGTTCCTTTCCGTATATACTCTACCCTAATCCCATATAAATTTTCTATCTTTACCCAACGCACAGTAGGCGTGGTAATAGCCTTAAATTCTGTATCCACTTCGCCTGCCACAGCTTTTTCCTGCAAAGTATGAATATCCTCCGCTGTAAGATCCATGGATTCGGAAGACTTCAAAAAATCCCCAGGGCTTCCTCTCTCAATATCCAATATGATCCGACAATATGTTTGAAATGCCGCAGAATCCATTACAGCCAAATCTTTCTGTTGAAAAACGGGAGTGGAAGTATTTATCTTATAACCATGCCAATCCGTATTTCTAACTCTTTGAGTATACAAATCATCGCTTTTTCTCAATTCCACAGTAGGAGGCACGCTAATATAAAAATCATCTCCCACCATATACTTTGTCCAATCCGCAGGAGGAGTATAGGCAAACATCTCAAAAGGTTGCACCGGCTGTGTTTCCGTTGAAAGTTTCTCGTCGTCACCGCTTCGTAAATCATGCAAAGTTTCCCTTCTTAACGCTTTTACTCCATAAAGATATCCCAACAACAGAAGATAGATGCAACTTATCCCGACAGCTACCCAACAACTATAGTTTTTTTTCATCATCTGTTTTTTCTGGATTGTCTTTAAAGCCTTGATATACCCAAATCGCAGCTAAATATAATATAAATTCCACAATAAGAATAACAAAGAATATAGATGGAGCCTCACTTTCATCCGCTACTCCCCCTGTTACAATAATTGAGGATAAAATCCATAATACACATAATAATCTGTTGTAGCCTCTATTTAAAGGGAACCAATAATTATTATGATTTGTGTTCTTAGTTTTCACAGGTTCATTTTTCCCCCATCTCAAAAAACTATTCCTACTTTCCTTTTTCTCGGTTATTTCTTCGATTTTCATAACTTATAATATTATCGCAAATAAAATCATAACGTAAGCTATAGATAAGACCACACATGCAATTCCGACTGTGAGCCATCTTTCCTGAACCTTCTCAAAGTGTTCAACAGACTTCCACCTTTTTCCATCCCATGCGAGTTTATTTCCTTCTATACCAAGATACAGACATATAATTATTATCAAAATAGAGAAAAACCAGTTTTGAAATAACGCTAATAGCAACATGAATAATCCTAAACCAATTTTGCCATTAAATAGACACCATAATCCTCCAGACAAAAAGGCTCCCCAGTTAAAAGAATTAATTTTGGAAGGAAATGTCTTTTCATCAAAAGTGATCTTAAATTTCTTATTACAATGACGACATTTCATAATTGCTTCTGTTTCATTTATATAATTGCAAACAGAAAGTTCTTTTCCACAATTCGGACATACAGCCTTTTCCATGATAGTCCCCACATTATTATCTCCAGCCCCCAAGATAGTTATAAAAACACGAAGCGTGGAACTGCAATATCTGATATTTGAGAAGTTGAATAAAGTCGAAAATGA
>CAJKOW010000057.1 GCA_905201685.1 uncultured Bacteroides sp.
ATTGCGGCAACGTGATCTATGAAAACGGTGTGCAGAAGCTGCTGCTGACGGAAGCCGGTTATGTCACCTTAGCCAACAGCAAGTACCACTACTACCTGCAGGACCATCAGGAAAACAACCGCGTGGTCATCGACCAGAACGGAACGGTGGAGGAAACGAACCATTACTACCCCTTCAGAGGTGTCTTCGCCAATACAACGAATGCATTTCAGAGAATCTTTAGATTTATAATGTAGAAAATACCAACAATAAGCTAAGAATCAAACGTATCTATTAAAGGGTTAGACTGATGAAAGAATGAAAAATATAATATTTATAATTTCATTGATAGCATGCTGCTATCCAAAGTTATTTGCACAACAAACAGACTCATTATCTGCAATAAATAATATATTGACCAAATCTTGTCTAAAAGAAAAGATGAGTCGTGACGAAATGAATATGTTTGTATGCTTATACTCTGATTCTTTCACAAACAATATTGAACTATGTGAATTTCGAAATGAAGCGTTGTTTGCTATAATGAATTCCGATAATTTAGATCTGTTCCTTTCGACATTGAAGAATCAAAAATCCCATATTCCACGAATATTATACGATTTAGCACATCCATTACATGATACTGTAAATGCAGATTCATGTATTTATAGATTGAAATATTTGAATAATATTGGAAACTTAGAAAAACAGATATTAAATATTCTAAGAACACTCAAATGATACAAATACTTATATTTAAACCAAAGTATTAGAAATCTCCTTTCAACAATCCTTGATTCAGAAGTTCATTCTGCTTCAAGGATTGTTTTTTCTATCATCCCCGAAACTGGCTGATAACCTGTGATAGCCCTTAACATCACAGACTACAAAACAACTTCACAAAGAAAGGTACGCTCAAGTCGATCAGGATGCCATGAAAAATGGCTATCGGCATCATCTCCTTCCCCGAACAACGGGCAATGGAAGGCAGAAGGACGTCCATCGAATTGACACCTGCTGCCGAAATAGGTGCCAGACGGCCAAAGTATTTCCGTATCAGCGGTGCGCCTACCAGCGACATCATCTCGCGGATAATATTGCTCAGCAAAGCAATCGTACCCAGCTCGGTAGCCAGTTGCAGGCCGATAGAGGGCTCCTTGAACTGAGTGATCAGGATGGACGACAGCGAATAGTATGCGAATCCACTGCCCACTGCCATGCAATCGAACACGCTCCACTGGCTCAACAGCAAGCTGGCAATGGCCGAAAAAATCAGTGTACCGGTAATGGTGGCCAACGGAACCAGCAGCATCTTCGGACTTAGCTGCTTCAGCTCACTGCGCAAAACTTTATTACTGCCCAGTCCGATGCCCACCTGCAACATCAGCGCATAAAGGATGCAAAGCGACCAGTTGTGCATATCAGCCTCCGGATGCCAGTAAGTTCCTGCCAGACATCCCACGGCAAAAATGGCAATAACGATCAGACTATTCTTCATTTCTTTCCTCTCCTTTCTTGAAAAACAATTGAAATACGATACGGGCTGCCACGATGCTGCCACTCAAACTTAAAACGGCCAGTATAGCTGCCTGCCATCCGAATCGTCCCAAATTGTCCACAATCAGACGATTCGACCCGATGGACAATCCCAACACAAAAAGCAAGGCAAATACGGTCAGCGAAGTAGTTTTCTCAATCTTCTGAAGAAACTTTCCTTCGTGCAGAAAATGGCCGATAACAAAACCAGCCAACATAGTAGATATAATGCTGAACATAACTTTTGATTACAAGAAAAAAGTTGTGGTAAATTTTATAGCACACACATCATCGGATCCCGATGTAAAGCAGGACCTGAATAGGTAACTCCCCCTCTGTCTGCAATAAAGACAGGAAGGAGGAGATTATAAAAAAATTACATGGAGAGTCGGACTTAGATAAAACCACTGAACCAGTGCACATGCACCGTCTGCTGGCTGTCTGTACCATTCTGCTGGCAGACAGGCCGATAGGACGTGTAAAAAGTATAATTCATCATCTGGTTCATAAGTTTCTTTCTGTTTTCGGCGGCAAAGGTAGAACTTTTCTGCATATATTCCAAATAAATATTCATTTTTAATTGCGCCACTAACTTTTTCAGGTTTAGTATTTACTAATGGGTGCTCGGATTACCTTCCACGGTATATTTCCGTATAATCCCACACCTAAAGCAGAAGAAACTGCTCGCATAACTTTTACGCCGGCTGCCGGCAGCTTAAAAACTTTCTTCCGAACATTTGTGTATCTGGTACGCATGACGTAATTTTGGCACAATTTACAATCATACCAATGCGCATTACCAATCAAGGAAATCTGACGGAAGGAAGCATTACGGGAACCATGCTCCGCTTTGCCTTTCCGCTGATGCTGGGCAACCTGCTGCAGCAGTGCTACAACATAGCCGACACGCTCATCGTTGGCCGCGTGCTGGGTGCCCAAGCATTGGCCGCGGTTGGCTCGTCGTATGCCCTCATCGTATTTGTAACATCAGTCTTCATCGGGCTTTGCATGGGATGCAGCGCTGTGTTCTCCATGCAATATGGCGCACGCGATCTGGCAGCCATGCGGCGTAGCATCTTTTCCGCCATGCTGATTGTCGGTGGTGTCACCCTCCTGCTCAACATTATATCGCTGGCCTTTCTGACTCCTATCATCCGCCTGCTGCAAACACCGGCCGAAGTCGAACAGATGACCTACTGCTATCTGTTCATCGTCTTTCTGGGCATGATACCGGTCTGCATCTACAACTTCTATGCTTTTCTGCTCCGTGCCATAGGCAATTCGGTCGTACCACTGGTATTTCTGCTGGTATCGGTTGTCCTCAACATCGGGCTCGACCTTGCTCTGATGCTTGGTCTGGGCATGGGAGTGGAAGGAGCTGCCTGGGCCACGGTAATAGCGCAAACCGTAGCCGCCATAGGGCTGTATGCCTACACACGCAGCCATTTCCCCGAACTTCGGCTGTCGCAAGCCGACCGTGTGACCGACTTCCGTTCCATCCGCCGCATCGCTTCCTACTCGTTCCTGACGTGTGTGCAGCAATCGGTCATGAACTTCGGCATCCTGATGGTGCAAGGCTTGGTCAATACGTTTGGCACCGCCGTCATGGCTGCCTTCGCCGCTGCGGTCAAGATAGACTCTTTCGCCTACATGCCCGTGCAGGATTTTGGCAACGCCTTCTCCACCTTCATCGCCCAAAACTACGGTGCCGGCCGGCACGAACGCATCCGTCGTGGCATCCGCAGCGCCGTGGTGCTGACTACCGTTTTCGCCCTGCTGGTTTCGGCTGCCGTCTTTGTCTTGTCGCCATGGCTGATGTCGCTGTTTGTTCCACCCTCCGAAACCGGCATCATCGCCATAGGCGTAGAGTATCTCCGCATCGAAGGCAGCTTCTATGTAGGCATCGGCTACCTGTTTCTGCTCTACGGTTTCTACCGTGCCGTAGCCCTACCCTCCATGTCGGTAGTTCTGACCGTCATTTCATTAGGCAGCCGCGTGTTACTGGCCTACGTGCTGGCAGCCATTCCTTCGGTGGGCTACACCGGCATCTGGTGGTCGGTACCCATTGGCTGGGCACTGGCCGACGTGGCTGGCGTATGGTACTACCGGCGAAAACTGTCCGACCGGCTGCGCCCAACAGACTGCACAGCATCGTGTTCACCCTAATCATCCGTTCACTCATGAGAAAAGTAATTCTTGCCATTGATTCCTTTAAAGGCTGCCTCAGTTCGAAAGAGGCTGAAACAGCCGCCGCACAGGGCATACGCCACGCATTCCCCACGTGCGAAACCATCTGCCTGCCCGTGGCCGACGGCGGAGAAGGCATGCAGAGAGTCCTGACCGAAGCCTTGAACGGCCAGGAAATCCGGTTGTCAGCCCACGACCCGTTGATGCAGATACGCCAGACGGCATACGGTCTGTCGGGCGACGGTACAACGGCTTTCATCGAAATGGCCGCCATCAGCGGGCTACCGTTAGTTCCGCTCCGGCAGCGCAATCCGTCGCTGACCACCACCTACGGAACGGGCGAACTGATCAAAGATGCCCTGAACCGGGGTTGCCGCCACTTCGTCATCGGATTGGGAGGCAGTGCCACCAACGATGCCGGACTGGGCATGCTGCAAGCCTTGGGATTCCGCTTCCGGGACAGGTACGGAAACGAATTAGGCAAAGCCCAACCCATGTGCGGGCAACTGCTGAGCGAGATTGCCGTCATTGACTCCTCCACCGCCCTGCCCGCATTGCGCGAAGCCCGCTTCACTGCTGCCTGCGATGTACGCAATCCGTTCTTCGGTCCCGAAGGAGCCGCCTGCATCTTTGCCCCGCAAAAGGGAGCAGACCCGGAAATGGTGGCAGCATTGGACAAAGGGCTGCAACACCTGGCGCAAGTCATCCGGCAGACCACCGGACGCGACATCGCCACCTTGCCCGGCGCCGGAGCAGCCGGAGGCATGGGAGGCACCCTGTCTGCCCTGCTCAACGCCGAACTGAAACCCGGCATAGACTTGCTGCTCGACCTGACGGACTTTGACCGGCTGATTGAAGGTGCCGACCTCATCATCACCGGCGAAGGGAAATCGGACCGCCAGACGGTGATGGGCAAAGTTCCGTCGGGCATCCTGAAACGGGCCAGCCGGCAAGGCATCCCCGTCGTCCTCGTATCCGGCAGCATCGAAGATGCCGACATTCTGAATCGGGCCGGCTTCCGTGCCGCCTTCTCCATCACTCCGGCTCCGATGTCTTTGGAAGAAGCCATGCAACCGTCCACGGCCTGCCGAAACATCATGCAGACCGTCGAACAGATCTGCAGGATATGGGACGGAACGTCTGTTTTATAAAGTCTTCCACTGCTACAAGCATAAATGGGCATAAAAAGAGAGTGTATCAAATGAAGAAACGGCTTTTTCAGGCACGGATTACACGGAGATTCACGGATTGTTCATTCATATTCCTCCGTGTAACCCTGTGCTCATAGCTACATAAGCCAGTTATTCTTCCCTTGATACACCCTCTATATACTCGGCGTCAAGTAACGACACAGACTTCTCTTTAAGAAAGCTTGTGGATAACCAATCCCGAACGCAGCTTCGGTTCGAACCACGTTGTCTTGGGTGGCATGATGTTGCCCGTATCGGCAATGTCCATCAGTTGCTTCATGCTGACCGGATAGAGTGCCAGCGCCATCTTCATCTCGCCACTGTCCACACGACGCTTCAGTTCGCCCAACCCACGGATGCCACCAACAAAGTCGATGCGCTTGTCCGAACGCAGGTCCTTGATACCCAATATCTCATCGAGAATCAGGTTGGAAGAAATCGTCACGTCAAGCACCCCGATCGGGTCGTTGTCGTCGTACGTACCCGGCTTGGCAGTCAGACTGTACCACTTGCCGTCTAAATAAAGCGAGAAGTTGTGCAGACAAGTCGGCTTGTAAATCTCGGTACCCTTCTCCTCGACATCGAAATGACGGCTTACCGCTTCAAGGAACTGTGCAGGGGTCAGACCATTCAGATCCTTCACGACACGGTTGTAGTCGATAATCGTCAGCTGGTTGGCAGGGAAGCATACCGCCATGAAGTAGTTGTACTCTTCATCGCCCCGATGGTTCGGGTTCTGCTTCGCCTTCTCGGCACCGACCAACGCGGCAGCGGCACTGCGGTGATGTCCGTCGGCAATGTAGAGGGCCGGCATCTTGGCAAACTCGCGGGTTACAATAGCCATGTCTTCCGGACGGTCGATAATCCAGAACGTATGTCCGAAGCCGTCGTCAGGAGCCACGAAGTCGTAAACGGGCGGTTGTGCCGTATAGCGGGCAATCAGCGCATCGAGCGTCTTGTTGTCGGGATAGGCAAAAAAGACCGGCTCGATGTTCGCATTGTTCACACGGACGTGCTTCATGCGGTCTTCTTCCTTGTCGCGGCGGGTCAGCTCGTGCTTCTTGATGACTCCGTTCATGTAGTCGGGCACGTAAGCGCCTACCACCAGTCCGAACTGCGTCTTGCCATTCATCGTCTGGGCATAGATGTAATAGTTTTCTTGCTCGTCCTGCACCAGCCAGCCTTTATCCTGGAATTTCTGGAAATTCTCAGCAGCCTTCTGGTAAACACGCGGATCGTGTTCGTCGGTGCCTACAGGAAAGTCTATCTCGGGCTTGATGATGTGGTAGAGCGACATCTCATTGCCTTCGGCCTCGGCACGTGCTTCTTCAGAGTTCAACACGTCGTATGGGCGGGAAGCTACTTTTTCCACCAGCTCTTTGGGGGGACGGAGTCCCTTGAATGGTTTGATTGTTGCCATAAATACTCAGTTTTCTTTTAAAGTTGTTTTCATTCTACGTTTAAAGGCAAGCACTGTTTTATTTGTTCACGCGGAACTTCTCGCAACCGTCTTTCAGGAAGCCTACAATCTGTTTAGCGGCAGCAATACCGGCATTGATGTTGGCTTCGGCGGTCTGTGCACCCATCTTCTTGGGTGTAGAGAAATAGCGGCCTGCAAACTTGGCAGCAAACGTTTCGTGAGCAGCCGGCATGATGTCGGTCATGTACTTCAGGTCGGTACGCTCTTCCATCAGCTGAATCAGTTCGGCTTCGTTGATGACTTCCTTACGGGCAGTGTTGACCAGCAATCCGCCTTTCGGCATCTTGCCTACCAAAGCATGGTTGATGGAATTCTTAGTTTCGGCAGTAGCCGGAATGTGCAAGGAAACGACATCGCATGTAGCGTACAGTTCCTCGGCCGAACCAACCGCTTTCACACCATCATTTTCGATAACCTCTTTCGGGCAGAATGCGTCGTAAGCATAGATTTCCATGCCAAATCCCTTGGCGATGCGTGCCACGTTGCGACCTACATTTCCATAGGCATGGATACCCAGTTTCTTACCTTTCAACTCCGTGCCCGAAGTACCATTATACATATTGCGTACAGCCATCACCATCAGTCCGAAAGCCAGTTCGGCTACGGCGTTCGAGTTCTGTCCCGGCGTATTCATCACGCATACATTGTGAGCAGTAGCAGCTTCCAGATCGACATTGTCGTAACCGGCACCGGCACGTACCACAATCTTCAGCTGCTTGGCAGCGTCCAGTACTTCTGCGTCAATGACATCGCTGCGGATAATGATAGCGTCGGCATCCTTCACCGCATCCAGCAATTTGGCTTTCTCGCCATATTTTTCCAGCAGGGCCAGTTCGTAGCCTGCTGCTTCTATTTCCTTACGAATACCGTCCACTGCCACTTTGGCAAACGGTTTGTCTGTTGCAACTAATACTTTCATAGCTATATGATATTAAAAAAAGAATTCACCACAGAATACACCCATCATCACAGCCATCATCCGAAAAAGAGTATCTGTGGTAATCCGTGCAATCTGTGGTGAATAACAATTGGTTTTATTTCTGATTAATGAAGTTTCTCAAATTCTTGCATGCAGTCGATCAGCGCCTGTACGCTTTCTTTCGGCATGGCGTTGTAGCAGGATGCACGGAAACCGCCTACCGAACGGTGACCCTTGATGCCGACCATACCCTTCTCGGTAGCAAACTTCAGGAAGTCAGCTTCCAGTTCCTTGTATTCGGGAGCCATGACGAAGCAGATGTTCATGCGCGAACGGTCTTCCTTGACAGCTGTTCCTACGAACAACTTGTTGCGGTCGATTTCGGAATACAGCATGTCAGCCTTTTCGATGGCACGGCGTTCCATTTCTTTCACGCCACCCTGAGCCTTGATCCAGCGCAGTGTGAGCAATGCCGAGTAAATGGGCACTACGGGCGGAGTATTGAACATCGAACCGCCGTCGATGTGTGTCTGATAGTTCAGCATCGTCGGGATGTAGCGCGATACCTTGCCTACTGCATCGTTCTTCACAATGACGAACGTCACACCGGCAGGAGCCAGATTCTTCTGTGCACCACCATAGATACAGATATACTTGGACACGTCAACCGGACGCGAGAAAATATCAGAAGACATATCGGCTACCATCGGAACATTCACATCGAGATCGTGTTTGATTTCGGTACCGAAAATAGTGTTGTTGGTCGTGATGTGGAAATAATCGACATCGGCAGGTACTGTATAGTCTTTCGGGATGAAAGTATAGTTTGCGTCAGCCGAAGAAGCCACCTCTACTACTTCACCGAAAGCCTTTGCTTCCTTCATGGCTTTCTTGGCCCATGTACCGGTATTCAGATAGGCTGCTTTCTTTTCCAGGAAGTTGTAGGGGACCATGCAGAATTCCAGACTGGCACCACCACCCAAAAACAATACTGAATAACCTTCGGGAATATTAAGTAACTCTTTGAACAATGCCACAGCTTCGTCCACTACGGGTTGGAAATCTTTGGCACGATGGCTGATTTCCATCAGTGAGAGACCGGAACCGTTGAAGTCCAAAATAGCTTTCGCTGTGTCTTCAATCACCTCGCGCGGAAGAATGGAGGGTCCTGCATTGAAATTATGCTTTTTCATTTAAAGTGTGTTTTTGGTTATACAATTCGTTCATTTCTGTCTTTCGACATGGCGAAATTACGGAATTATTTCTTTAAAACAAATCTTTCCTTATGAAAAAACCCTTTTCGGACGCATTTTCCTATCTTTTTATTGGATTATACAGGAAATATACTCCAATTTGTTACATATACTTGCCAAGACACCTAACAAAAAGGCAAACTGAAAGCTGGCAGTCACTATTAGCAACTAATAAGCAGTAAAAGTGCAAATAAAATGCATATTTATCACAAAGCGATTCTTTAGCTATGTTCCAAAGCATGTTTCAGCCGTTTTTTCGCTGTTTTCTATTTGGCTTCCTCGATGATGGTCTTCATGCCTTTAATCTTCTCGCCACGCACTAAGTTGAGCAGTTGGTTTACCTTGCCGCGCCGTACGGCCACAAAAGCATAGTGCTCCTTCACGTCCACCGTCCCCACGTCCTCACGACTCAGCCCGCCTTTTTTATACAGGAAACCGACGATGTCCACCTTGTTCAGCTTGTCTTTTTTCCCTTTACCTATATATAAGGTAGTCCATCGCGGCTTCACCGGCTTGGGTATCTGCGCCGGAATCTGAAAACAGGGAAGCGTCTCGGGCAGGTAGTCGGGCAGCCGTTCCTCGGGATGCAGTATCAGATAGGCCGATCCGCTGGCATCCCAACGGGCCGTCCGTCCGTTGCGGTGGGTAAACGCCTCTTCATTGACCGGCAGATGATAGTGCACCACGTTGTCCATGCCCGGAATGTCGAGCCCGCGCGCCGCCAGGTCGGTCGATACCAATACGGGACAACTGCCGTTACGGAACTTATAGAGGGCACGTTCGCGGTCGGGCTGCTCCATGCCACCGTGAAACATGTCGCAAGGGAACCTCCGCGAACGCAGATACTGCACCACGCGCTCCACACTTTCGCGATAGTTCACAAACACCAGCGTCGAAGCATTGCCTAAGCAGCACAACAGGTTGTACAGCGTCTCCAGCTTGTCCCGCTCGGGCGAAAGCACCTGCTGAAGACTGAGACGCGCTCCGGTCTTTTCCGTCGGCAGGAAGTCGAGCTTCACCAGCCCCTCCCCGTCCACACCGGCAAACTGCGGAATCTCTTCGGCATCGGTTGCCGAAAGCAATACGCGCTTCCGCAGCGAAGGCAGCTGACCGATGACTTCAGCCATCTCGTCCTGAAAGCCGAACTCCAGACACTTGTCGAACTCGTCGATGACCAGCGTTGTCACCCGTCCGGCATCGAAATTCTGTTTCTGCAAATGGTCGTTCATGCGCCCCGGCGTGCCGATGATGACCGCCGGGTTCAGTCCCTTCATCGTACGGTGCTCGTCCATAGCCGGACGCCCGCCGTAACAGCTCATCGCCTTGAAAGGCGTATTCATGGCCTTGAACACGCCTTCTATCTGCAACGCCAGTTCGCGCGAGGGTACCAGCACCACTGCCTGCACGCCCTGCACATCGGGTTTCAACGAGCCTACCAGCGGCAAAAGGAAAGCCAACGTCTTACCCGACCCCGTGGGCGAAAGCAATACAAGGTTACGGCTGGCAGCATACGCCTTACAGGCTGCTTCCTGCATAGGGTTCAGCTGTTCGATATTCAAATGATGAAGAATGTCCTGAAGTTCCATATAGCAAAACAGGTATTTACATAAAATCGGTTCAAAAATAGTGTTTTTTTCGCAAACGACTGACATCTTGTTGCTTTTAGGAACGGATTACGCGGAAATACACAGGGAAAGAAAATAAAGATGGAATCCTGCAAAACTTGCAAAACTTGCAAACTTGCATAGCCCTCACACCCACACACGCGCATGCGCATACGCGCGTACATCTAAATGCGAAAATGAGTTGTTTAATATTTAAGTTTCGGGTTTAATATTCCTTTGGAAAATAGAAGTTATCACTTTGCTTCGCAGTGTTAGAAGTTAAAGCCGATAATTTCATAAAGGAGGAGGCATAACAGCTAAATTTGCTACGAAACGTGTTTTATTTAATGCTGATAAATACTGATTTCACTGTTTCATGCGGATAATAAGCCGCAAAATTTGCGGTTTATTATCCGCAAAACCGTATATTTGCAGAAAACTGTGATGCCTATGTATATACATGAACATAAAGAATGGCCTTCCTTTTCGTGGGACAAGGAACTTGTCGGCGAGAAGCTGAACAAGGTAAACAAGGCTGTCGGCTATCTGATGGGACGTCTTAGTGTAATCGGTTTTAACGACAAGATGTCCGCCGTAGTTGAATCCATCTCCCATGACATCATTGCATCTTCAGAAATTGAAGGAGTGGAATTGAACAATGAGCAGGTACGTTCATCTGTAGCCCGCAAACTCGGAGTACAACTACCGAATCCGACCGAATCCTCACGATATATAGACGGAGTAGTGGAAATGGCACTTGATGCAACCGTCAATTTCA
>CAJKOW010000058.1 GCA_905201685.1 uncultured Bacteroides sp.
AAAAAGAGGCTGGTGAGACAGCCTCTTCAAAATATGCCTCAAAGGGTTAGTTAGTTTAGTTAGTAATGAGGCATATTTTCATTTTGTTTAAAGGTGTTTAAAGGGGACAGCCATCGGAATACTCGGGAGATGTATTTCGGTGGCTTGTTTTTTATCCTCGGCAGTGGTTGGAATGGAGTTTGGAGGCCAGATTGTGTGAATATGTCTGACATTCTTGAAAATTATGTTATATAACAGCTTTTCTGAAGACGAAAATTTGCAGGCAGCTGAAAAAGCGCTACCTTTGCATCGTGGTTGTGAAACCGCAGAAGACATAAAACAATAAAAGTTTTTTCATAGGCTATTTTTTAAGTGTTTTTCATTAGTGTATTAGATTTAGTGTAAAGAGAAAGATTGATTTTTGGATAACGATTGACGAAAAAAAGAAAAGCCATTGGGGCTTTTCTTCTGTGGACGGGCGGTTCGTGAGAACGGGCTCGTTTTTTTATGTATATTCCAAGTATATTCCTATATCATCAGCATGTTTTGGTTATCTCGCCTGCCAGATTGGAATCCATGAGGCGGCGCACTTCCTGTTGGTTCAGACCGTGTCCCAGCAGGAACATCAGCTTGGCCACGGCCGATTCGGTAGTGATGTCGTAACCCGACACGACGCCTGCGCTGATGAGTTGATAACCGGTTTCGTACCGCTCCATTTCGACGGTGCCCGAGCTGCATTGCGTCACGTTGACGATGACGATGCCCCGGCGGCTGGCATCGGACAGCAACTGTACGAACCACGGTTTGCGGGGAGCGTTGCCCGAACCGTAGGTTTCCAGTACGACGGCTTTCAGCCCTTCGGTGGCGAAGAGCGAGCGCACGACGTTCTCCTGAATACCGGGGAACAGCTTCAGAATGGCGATGTTGGTGTCGAGCAGGAAGTGCGGTTTCAGTTCGCGGCGGATGCCGTGGGGATGAATCTGCACATTATTATATTTAATATGTATGCCAGCCGAAGCCAGTACAGGATAGTTGTACGAGCGGAAGGCGTTGAAGTTTTCGGCATTGATTTTGGTTGTCCGGTTTCCACGCATCAGGTGGTTCTCGAAGAAGATACATACTTCGGGCACGATGGGGCGGCCGTTGCTGTGGCAGGCTGTGGCTATCTCGATGCTGGTCAGCAGGTTTTCCTTACCGTCGGTGCGCAGCACGCCGATGGGCAGTTGCGAGCCGGTCAGGATGACGGGCTTGTTCAGCCCTTCGAGCATGAAGCTCAAGGCCGAGGCCGTGAAGGCCATCGTATCGGTGCCGTGCAGGATGACGAAGCCTGTATATTGTTGGTAGTTGTCGCTGATGATGCGTACCAGCCTTCGCCACGCTTCGGGATCCATGTCCGACGAGTCCATAGGCGGGTCGAACTGGTAAGTGTCGATACGGAAGGCAAACTTCTGGAGTTCGGGCACATGCTTTTGGAGCTGCTCCAGATTGAAGTTCTCCAGCGCGCCCGTTTCCGGATTCTCGATCATTCCGATGGTTCCACCTGTGTATATTAACAAAACGGAAGTGTTCTCTGGGGTCATACGCTCGTTTCTTTCGGTTCTACTGTGCAAAGATAATGATATATATCGTAAATTCTAACAAAGTGTAAGAAAAGAACATCCCAATCTTCTTTCCGAGGACTGTAAACGGCACAGTTTGTCAGTTGTGGATTCGGCATATTTCTGCATATTTTGGGCTCTTTCTATATTTTTATCGTAAAAAAGTGGCAAAAAGTGATAGAATGAACGTTTTTATTGTTACTTTTGCAACACTTATCAGAAACGATAGAAACAAGAGCTATGAACAAGTACTTCCAACATACCGTCACATCCATGTGGACCATGACCCTTAGGGGTTAGGGGATAGTATTTGTGTTTCTACGTGTTACACCATTTCAAAACAGCTTTATTTTTTTGATGCGAGGAGAGAAGATCTTTTTTCTTTCGTCTCGTTTCCTTTTTCAATTATCTATTATCGTCAATAAAAACAGTCTAATATAATGAAAGTAATGAAGTTTGGCGGTTCGTCCGTAGGAACCGCAAGCAGTATCCTGAGTGTGAAGAAAATAGTAGAAGCAGTCGATGAGCCGGTCATCGTTGTCGTATCGGCCCTGGGCGGCATTACTGATAAGTTGCTCAATGCCTCGCGGCTGGCAGCGGCAGGCGACGCTTCGTACGAGAACGAATTCAAGGAAATAGTCTACCGCCACGTCGAGATGGTGAAGGAAATTATTCCGGCAGGCGAAGAGCAGGTGACCTTGCAACGCGAAGTGGGCGAGTTGCTCAACGAACTGAAGGACATCTTTCAGGGCGTATACCTGATAAAAGACCTGTCGCAGAAGACCAGCGACACCATCGTAAGCTATGGCGAACGCCTGTCGTCGCTCATTGCGGCACGTCTGACAGGGGCCGAGTGTCGTGACTCGCGTCAGTTCATCAAGACGGAAAAGAAATTCTCGAAACACATTCTCGATGCCGACCAGACCTATCGCCTGGTGCGTGAGGCCTTCCGCGAATTGCCTCGCCGTACGCTGATACCGGGCTTCATTGCTACCGACAAGACGACGGGCGTCGTGACCAACTTGGGTCGCGGAGGTTCGGACTACACGGCAGCCATTGTGGCCGCTGCGCTCGATGCCGACAGTCTGGAAATCTGGACCGATGTGGACGGCTTCATGACCGCCGATCCGCGTGTCATCTCCACTGCCTACACCATCAAGGAGTTGAGCTACGTGGAAGCTACCGAACTTTGTAACTTCGGTGCCAAGGTAGTCTATCCGCCTACCATCTATCCCGTCTGCCACAAGAACATTCCTATTCTGATAAAGAACACTTTCAATCCCGAGGGCGAAGGTACCATCATCAAGCAGGAAGTTTCCGATCCGCAGAGTAAGGCCATCAAGGGTATCTCTTCGATCAACGATACGAGCCTCATTACCGTGCAGGGTCTCGGTATGGTGGGCGTCATCGGTGTCAACTACCGCATATTCAAGGCATTGGCCAAGAATGGCATTAGTGTCTTCCTCGTGTCGCAGGCATCGTCGGAGAACTCGACATCCATCGGTGTGCGCAATGCCGATGCCGACCTGGCTTGCGAAGTACTGAACGAAGAGTTTGCCAAAGAAATTGTGATGGGCGAGATCTCGCCTATACAGGCCGAGAAGAACCTGGCTACCGTAGCCATCGTAGGCGAGAACATGAAGCATACCCCAGGTATCGCCGGTAAGTTGTTCGGCACGTTGGGACGCAACGGTATCAATGTGATAGCCTGTGCACAGGGTGCTTCGGAGACCAACATTTCGTTCGTAGTGGACAGCAAGTCGCTTCGCAAGTCGCTCAACGTCATCCACGATTCGTTCTTCCTCTCCGAATATCAGGTACTCAACCTCTTCATTTGCGGCATTGGCACCGTGGGAGGCAGCCTGATACAGCAGATTCACAGCCAGCGGCAGAAGTTGATGCAGGAGAACGGTCTGCAACTCAATGTTGTAGGTATCGCCGATGCCAGCAGAGCGATGTTTGCCCGCGAGGGGCTCGACTTGGCCAACTTCCGCGAAGAACTCGCCGCAAAGGGTAAGGAAAGCACTGTAGGCATTTTGCGCAACGAGATTATCGGAATGAATATCTTCAACTCCGTCTTCGTCGACTGTACGGCGAGTGCCGAAGTAGCTTCGCTCTACAAAGACCTGCTGCAACACAACGTATCGGTCGTGGCAGCCAACAAGATAGCCGCCTCGTCCGAATACGAAAACTATCGCACACTGAAGCAGATTGCCCGTCAGCGTGGTGTGAAGTATCTGTTCGAGACTAACGTGGGAGCCGGTCTGCCCATCATCAATACCATTAACGACCTCATCCATAGTGGTGACAAGATATTGAAGATAGAAGCCGTGTTGAGCGGTACGCTGAACTACATCTTCAACAAGATCAGTGCCGACATCCCCTTCAGCCGCACCATTCGCATGGCGCAGGAAGAGCGTTACTCCGAACCCGACCCGCGTATCGACCTCAGCGGTAAGGACGTTATCCGCAAGTTGGTCATCCTGGCCCGCGAAGCCGGTTATCGCCTGGAGCAGAGCGACGTGGAGAAACACCTCTTCGTACCCGACGACTTCTTCGAAGGTTCGCTGGACGACTTCTGGAAGAAGGTGCCCAGCCTGGACGCCGACTTCGAAGCCCGCCGCAAGGTGCTCGAAGCCGAGCACAAGCACTGGCGTTTCGTAGCCAAGCTGGAGGACGGCAAGGCTTCGGTAGGCTTGCAGGAAGTAGGCATGGGGCATCCGTTCTACGGTCTGGAGGGCAGCAACAACATCATTCTGCTCACTACCGAGCGCTATAAGGAATATCCGATGATGATACAAGGCTACGGTGCTGGAGCCAGTGTGACTGCCGCCGGCGTGTTTGCCGACATCATGAGCATTGCAAACGTGTAAATAATGGAGAATGGATACTGGTTAATGGATAATTTGCAAATATCGATGCAGCATCCATTTCCCATATCTCATTTTCAAATTTCAATGATCCATTAAACGATGAAACACATTATCATATTAGGGGACGGCATGGCCGACTGGCCTGTCGACTCGTTGGGAGGCAAGACACTACTACAGGCAGCCGACACACCCAACATGGACCGGCTGGCTCGCATGGGACGCACGGGCCGTCTGGTGACGGTGGCCGACGGTTTCCATCCGGGAAGCGAGGTGGCCAATATGTCCGTACTGGGTTATAATCTGCCGCGGGTGTACGAAGGCCGCGGACCGCTCGAAGCCGCCAGTATTGGTGTGGACCTGAAGCCGGGCGAAATGGCCATGCGCTGCAACATCATCTGCATCGAAGGCGACCATATCAAGAACCATTCAGCCGGACACATCACAACTGAAGAGGCCGACGAACTGGTACGCTACCTGCAAGAGCAGCTGGGTGACGACCGCATCCACTTCTATACAGGCGTGCAATATCGTCATCTGCTGGTAGTCAGGGGAGGGGATAAACGTATCGACTGTACGCCGCCTCACGATGTGCCTCTGAAACCTTTCCGTCCGCTTATGGTGAAGCCTCAGGCTGGTACCGAACACATCTGCGTGCCCGAAGGTAATGCTGACCTGACGCCGGCACAAACGGCCGAACTGTTGAACGACCTTATTCTCCGTTCACAGGAACTGCTGAAGAATCATCCTGTCAACCTGAAACGCATGGCCGAAGGCAAGGACCCCGCCAACAGCATCTGGCCCTGGAGCCCGGGTTATCGTCCGCAGATGGAACCGTTCTCGCAAACCTTTCCGCAAGTGAAGCGGGGAGCCGTCATTTCGGCAGTCGATCTTATTAACGGTATCGGTTACTATGCCGGTCTGCGCCGCTTGAACGTGGAAGGTGCTACCGGACTGTACGATACCAACTATGAAAACAAAGTGGCTGCCGCCCTTGAGGCATTGAAGACGGACGACTTTGTCTATCTGCACGTCGAGGCCAGCGATGAAGCCGGACACGAGGGCGACATCGTACTGAAGATGCGTACCATCGAGAATCTGGACAAGCGTGCCGTAGGCCCTATCTACGAAGCCGTGAAAGACTGGGACGAACCGGTAGCCATCGCCGTGCTGCCTGACCATCCCACGCCCTGCAAACTGCGTACGCATACGGCCGAGCCAGTGCCTTTCCTCGTCTGGTATCCGGGCATCGAACCCGACGAAGTGCAGACCTTCGACGAAGTGGCTGCCTGCAACGGCATCTATGGGCTGATGAAGGAAGACGAGTTTATCAACGAATTTATGAAACAAGCATAAGCAACTCACAGAAACAGAAACTATGAAATACTACAGTACCAATAAACAGGAAAACAACGTCAGTCTGGAAGACGCGGTGGTAAAAGGGCTGGCAACCGACAAGGGACTTTACATGCCCGATGTCATCAAAGCCTTGCCGCAAGAGTTTTACGACCGGATAGATACGTTGAGCTTTCAGGAAATAGCTTATCGGGTGGCCGATGCCTTCTTTGGCGAGGACGGACCCGCCGATACGTTGAAGCAGATTGTATATGATACGCTGAGCTTCGACGTGCCGTTAGTCAAAGTTACCGACAACATCTTCTCGCTTGAACTGTTTCACGGCCCGACGCTTGCCTTCAAGGATGTGGGCGGCCGCTTCATGGCCCGTCTGCTGGGTTATTTTATCCGTAAGGAAGGCAAACGGCAGGTCAATGTACTGGTAGCCACTTCGGGCGATACGGGCAGTGCCGTGGCCAATGGCTTTCTGGGTGTGGAGGGTATTCACGTGTATGTGCTCTATCCCAAAGGCAAGGTCAGCGAGATACAGGAAAAACAGTTCACTACGCTGGGGCAGAACATCACCGCCCTCGAAGTGGACGGTACCTTCGACGACTGTCAGGCACTGGTAAAGTCGGCCTTCATGGATCGCGAGATGAACGAGCACCTGCAGCTGACGAGTGCCAATTCCATCAACGTGGCCCGTTTCCTGCCTCAGGCGTTCTACTACTTCTATGCTTACGCCCAGTGGGTAAAGCAGATGAAGGCACGCTTTGGCGAGGGCGAGCAGCTTGAGGCAGTATTGTCGCGTGGTCCTGTAGTCTGTGTGCCCAGTGGCAACTTCGGCAACATCACGGCCGGTCTGTTCGGCAAGCGCATGGGGCTTCCTGTCAGCCGCTTCATTGCTGCCAACAATCGCAACGACATTTTCTATCAGTATCTCCGTACGGGTGTCTATACTCCCCGTCCCAGCATTGCCACCATTGCCAATGCGATGGATGTGGGCGATCCCAGCAACTTTGCCCGCGTACTCGACCTTTACGGGCATAGCCATGCGGCCATTGCAGCCGAGATCAGTGGGGCTACCTATACCGACGAGCAGATAGCCGACACCATGCGTCGTGTGTGGAAGGAGCATCATTACCTGCTCGATCCGCATGGTGCCTGTGGCTATCGTGCCCTTAGCGAAGGCTTGCAACCGGGCGAAACGGGCATCTTCCTCGAAACGGCTCATCCGGCCAAGTTCAAGGACACGGTGGAGGAAATTCTAGGCGAATCCATCAGCATCCCCGAGAAGTTGCAGGCCTTCATGCGTGGCGAGAAGCAGAGCATCCCGATGTCGAAAGAATTTGCAGCTTTCAAACAATATCTGATGACGGTATGAGTCGTTTGGCCAGGTGCATGTCCGGTAAGCGGCGTTCGGGCTTGCCGATTGCATGTAAAGGCGAGCTTTGAACCATAAAAAATACAGGTGCGGTGAACGAAACGAAGGTTTGTTTGTTAGTTTAGCATCTGTTATTAAAAAAAGAAAGAGTATATGTTATCTATTTTATTGACGGCAGCAGCGACTGCCGAGAAAAGTGTTGATGGGCTGAGCCGATTGCAGACGTTGGCGGAACAGATGTACGACTGGGGCATCAGTGCCGGCAAGCATCTGATCAGTGCACTTATCATTTTTGTGGTGGGACGCTTCCTGATATCTTTCCTGAACCGGATGGTGGCAAACATCATGATAAAAAGGAAAGTGGATCCGGGCATACAGAGTTTCGTTAGGAATGTGATGAGTATTTTGCTGACGATCTTGCTGGTTGTGGCCATTATCGGAAAGTTGGGAATCGAGACGACTTCATTTGCCGCGTTGCTGGCTTCGGCCGGTGTGGCTATCGGTATGGCCCTGTCGGGTAACTTACAGAACTTTGCCGGCGGATTGATCATACTGATTTTACGTCCCTTCAAGGTGGGCGATTGGATAGAAACCCAAGGTGAGTCCGGTACAGTGCGCGAAATTCTGATTTTCCATACATTGCTGACAACGGCCGATAACAAGGTTATTTACATCCCCAACGGTGCTTTGAGCAGTGGGACGATTGTTAATTACAGCCGCGAGGAAACTCGCCGTGTAGAGTGGATTGTAGGTGTGGAATATGGTGAGGACTACGACAAGGTCGAGAGCGCAGTACGGACCATTCTTGCTGCCGACCAGCGTATCCTGACAACTCCCGCTCCTTTTATAGCCTTGCATGCATTGGATGCCAGCAGTGTGAATGTGGTGATCCGTGTGTGGGTGAAGACGTCTGATTATTGGAATGTCTATTTTGACATGAACAAGAAAATTTATGCCGAGTTCAATAAGGCCGGCATTGGCTTCCCGTTCCCGCAGCTGACAGTTCATCAAGCCAAAGACTGACCCGTTTGCTGATCTCATTTAGTAACCAAACAACCCGGAATCCGTCCTTTTGTCGAACCATTCCGGGTTGTTCCCGTACAATCGGTTTTCTTGCTAATCTTCACAGAATGAGCTACATTCGTTTTACTTACGATAGTTCCGTTTCCTTATCTTATATATAAAAATCTGTTAAAACGTATATCACCTGTTGTAGATTCAAAATAAATACCTACCTTTGCATCCGCAATCGAGAGAGATAGCAACCCAACAATGAAATTCTGGTGCGTTAGTTCAGCTGGTTAGAATACATGCCTGTCACGCATGGGGTCACGGGTTCGAGTCCCGTACGCACCGCAAGCTTACAAAGCAAAATTAGGAAAAGCTCTGATTCACAACAGAATCAGGGCTTTTTTCGTTTTCGGGCGGAAGTAGAATACGGTGGTGTTACGAAGTAAGTCAGGTGCAAAAATGGTTGCTTATACTGAGTCTAAGGGATTGGTCTATATGATTTTTTTAAAAACCGCAAATCGCTTTGTGTGACTTTCCCAAATCAAAATGCGTCATTTTAACAGATTGGTTTCCAAAACAAAATGTGACAATTTTGGATTTTTCGAGTGATATTCAAACAGTGATTTAATGGAGTTTAAACGCTATTAAATCACTGTTTTTTTCTTGGAAATATTCCGTAAAAATTTGGTCGTTTGCTATTATTTTACTATCTTTACATAGCGATTAAGATGCCTTATTCCAGCTTTTTATCATAGCTTGAATAGCTTTCTATGTGTGGCATTCTACTGATATTTTGTATGTAAAACAATGTTCAAATAGTATCTAATCATTCCACAAATAGAATTAAAATAACGTTGCCTGGTTTCCTGTTGTTGAATAGTTACATACCATCCATTCTTCTTGTTTACGCCTACTGGTTTTAGACGCACTAATAGTGCGTTCTATGCGATGGATTATCCATCCGTTTTGGTTTGCATACTCTTCTATCATTGGTAAAGGAAACATGGTTAGCATAAATTTCCCTTTTATTTTAGACAAAAGTTGTAACAAACATTCCAGATTCCTTTCGTTGAAACTTCCTTCATAATGTCCGCAATCGCTATTGACGTATGGTGGATCGACAAAATGGAATGTTTCTGGTGTGTCATAACAAGAAATCACATCAAGCGCATCCCTATTCTCAATCGTTACATTATCAAGTCTACGACAGAGGTATTCTGTAAAGTCATCTTTTGCATTGGATAGTTTCTTTGGCATTGACCCTGTAAAATCATAACCGAAGGAGCCATCAAGCATGGAAGCAAAGGACATCTTGCATAAAGCCCAAACAGCCCATGCGTTCTGAGCTGGCGTGAACAGCTTACCGTAATTGAGGATATGTGCAGCATGAATGTGGAGATCTCTACAATGCAGTGTTTTTTCTATCTCCATCTTCAGCTCAGGATAAGCTGTCTTAGCAACATAATAGAATATATATAAATCCATATTTAAGTCATTGATGATTTCTGCATTTGCCGGTTTCTTGGCAAAAAGTACTGCTGCTCCACCACAAAAAGATTCCGTATAGACTTTATGAGTTGGAATTAATGGGAGGATGTGCTTTAGCATTGTTTGTTTACCTCCATAATAAGAAATAGGTGTCTTCATAATTAATAATTCATTTTATTGTTTTACTTTTGCATAACCACTCACATAAAAAAGATGCGTTACCACGAGCAGAAGGTTTACAGCCCCCGGCTTGCGTGGTGACGCATCTTTGTTAATATGTGAGTGGTATTACGGTTGACAAATGGCCGGGGGCTTTTTACCCTCTATATGCCAATCATCTTTTCTAAAATATAATCTGGATATCACAATGTCTTCACATAGTCCTTCCAATTTTCTCGATGATCTCGATAGGTTTGTTTTCTATTTTTCAGCGTGTATTTGCTTTTTAGCATGTCCATGTCGTAATACAATTCTGCCCCTTCGGTCGCTTCGAGGGCGTAGGCTTCCACTTCGTAGGGGATGGTGTAGTAGGCCGACGCCGAGGGGTGTCGTATGGGGTTTCCCTTGAGCCACTCCACGAAGTAGCGCCAGTAGTAGCGCACCCACGAGTTGCGGGCGTGGTTTTCGGCCTGGCGCAGGTGGAGGGTTTCGTGTCGGATGCTCCGCCGGCCGGCTTCGGTGTCGATTTCGTTTTTTACTTTCTCTTCGTTTTCCTTGCGGTAGATGATGCGGCCGCACCACATCATGTACTTGTACCCCTTGAAGGGGAAGTGCTTCATCGGCATCAGTTCGGCTTCGAAGATGTCCGACGGACGGCTGGCAAACAGCATCTTAATGAGCGTTATCAGTTCCATTCTCAATAATTCTTCATTCTTCGTTCTTCATTCTTCATTCTTTATTCTCAATGTTCTTCATTTAAACACAGTGACTGCGTTCCTACAACGGAGTGACTGCGTTGCTGCAACGCAGTGACTGTGTTGCAGCAACGCGCGTCGTGTGTCAGCCCAGCGGGTCTTC
>CAJKOW010000059.1 GCA_905201685.1 uncultured Bacteroides sp.
AAATTATGGAAATGGAAAAGTTTTATGTAGCTCCGGAAGTGGAAGTTCTGGAGGTGGTTATCGAAAAGGGATTTGCAGGAAGTGTATTTCCGGAAGTTCCAGATGAAGATGTTCCAGCGTAAGTGTCTAAACAAGATTTGAGTTAAGGCAATAAGTTAAAAACAAAAAATGAAAAATATGAAAGCTAAGTATTTATTTACAGCATTGGCACTTCCTGCATTATTTGCTGCTTGTACCAATGACGAGTTTGAGCAAATACAGACCCCTGAGAAAATCGATGAGTCTGTATTCGCAGGACGTGCTGTTGGTGATTTGACCGTCTTTACAGCAAATGAAGATGCTGAAACCCGTGCAGGTGGGGTCGTTGATGCTAACGGAAAATTGAAATGGGTTATTACAGGTGAAGATGATTGGTTGGGAGCAGCCGTAGTGGATTATGGAAAGGACGAGGCAATTGTAGGTCCAAGTACAGGTTATGATAATTATGTTATTACTAATCTACCGTTTGTTCCTCAAGCTTCATCTTATCCTACAACTGCAGCTGATTTTAAACCGACCACTGCTGTTGTAGATGGTGCATATCTTTTCTATAACAGATATTATGGTCAATCTACTAATAGACGTGATTTTCGTCATACCATTGATGCAATCACTTATGTAGATCCGACTGATACAGAATACACTCATTTGGGTACAGCCGATAATGCGGGTGATGAAGAGAATAAAGGACAGAATTTCTTCTTGTCACCTATTGTTGATATGAAGGTGGGACAAGATATGAAGGCTACCCCCATTATGTTGACAAGTGCATATAACATTGCTCAATTTACATTCAAGACTGACCTTTTACCTGAATATTACGAACAGGAAGACGGATTTAGAATTCACAAGATTGAATTACGTACTATGAATGATAATACTAAGTTCCATCGTACGTTGATTTTGGATCCGGCAAAGATCGCAAATTTACAGAAAGAGTACGCAGAGACAAATAATTTGTTCAATACAGAGTTCAAGAGTAATGGTGCAATCATCACAGCAAATCGTTCCGATGAGGAAATTGTAACAACACTGAAAAAAATAACAGAGGAAATGCAGGATCCGGGTGAGGGACAGGAAGCCAACATTGGTGCCTATGAGGATGAGACTTCCTTGCTGACTTTCCAGGTTAAGAGCAATGGTAAAGACTATTATTCAATTACTGATAAAGATCAGGAAGTGAAACTTCTGCTGATTCTGCCTGCTGGTAACTATAGTCAAAATGAAACAGATTTGCCAAAAGCTATTCAAGGGAAGACAAAGGGTGTGTTCAAACTCTCTGTTTATACCAGCGAAGGTGTTTATCATAGCTTGCTCGTAACTAGCCAGTCTGATTATATTCTCAAAAGAGGTGTAAAATCTGTTTTCCCTGCGCAGACTATGATTATCAAGCATGGTGAAACCAATCTTGAAACAGAAGAGCTGAAAACTGAATTTACTGTTAATACAGACGAAGACTGGCGTTATGCAATTCGTTATATCAACGAACATGCATTGGAGTATAACGAAGGTAACAAATGGCATACACCGCTTATAACAATTAATGCTGATAAGGTAGAAGTAGATATGGCGAATGAAGATTCGCGACTGCCTAATTATCCGGTGAAATATAGTGGAAACGCAATATTGAACCTGAACCATGTTGGTACCTACGATTTCGATCCTACAAAAGTGATCTTGGATGCAGATAATCGTCCTACCATTAAGATTGAAGATGCAACTGCAGTACTTAATTTCAAAATGGCTGTTAAAGATGGCATTATGAATCATGAAAAAGTAGTGGGAGTTGACGGTGAAAGCATCACAGCTGCTTTGAAACTTGACTCAAAGGCTACTATCAATATTAAGGACGGTATCGAAGTTAATTTTGAATTGCTGAAGAGTTATACAGCCTTGAATGTGGCAGATGCAGAAAGTGCAGTCAAAGCAGCTAAAGTTAATGTTAGCGGAGAAAGCATTATGGAAGGTACTACAGTGTTCGGCGCTTATTCTCAAATTACCTTGACTGGGGCAGCCTCTACTGCTGGTACACTGGATGTAAACAGTAATGCTGTGATGACTGCAAAGGCAACTTATACAAACAGTGCCGTTGCCACAATCGATAGCGATGCCAAGATGGTTTTGGAAAAAGGTGGTACAAATAAAGGAACAATCAATGTAAAAGTGACTGGCTTGCTTGACGTATCTAAAGCAACCTTTACCAATGCGGCTGGCGCAGCTTTGATTTTGGTGGCTGAAGAAAGTGGCGTATGGGATAATGGAGACAGAAGTATAGCTACAATCAAAACGTTGGTTAACAATGGTTCAATTAATATCCAAGCCGGTGGTAAAGAAAAGGGAACTTGGGGCGGACTCTTGGAAGTGACATCAAAAGTTACTAACGGTGCCCAAGGTAACATTCTTGTAAACGGTGAATTTGTCGCTTCCAAAGCCACAGGTGTTAATGATGGTATCATCCAATTAGGAAAAGATAACTATGCAGTAATCGAACTGAACGGTGATCAATTCAAGTCTCAAAATAATGGTTATATCGAAATTACTGCTCCTACAGTGTATAGAACTTTTGCCGGATATTATTCAAAACCGAACCAACTGAAAGATGTTAAAGGTACGATTGTAGCTACTATGAATGCTGAAACTTTAGCAACAGTATGGGCTCATCATTTGGAATATTCTGCTAAAGGCCAAGAAACAGCATGGCAGGTTATCAACAAGATTAACGTAGAAGGTGTATTGAGTTTCAGCGCCGAGCAGACGACTACTGTGTCTTATAAGAATCTTGTACTGACCAATGGAGCCGAAATTGCTGCTGCAAAAGCTAATGCCACCTTGAAGTTTGAAAAAGTTCAAGTTGCCGAAAATGCTGCTGCTGCCTTTAAATCTACTAATGCATACACTTTGGAATGTGCTGACATTGAAATTTTGAAGGGTGCAAAGCTGGAAAATGGTAATAATGTGAAAGTTTATATCATTCCTTCCTTGACATTTGGTGAAGCTAATAGCGCTACTGCTAACACTAAGCTGACGATTAATGGTACATTGAATAACTATGGTCAATTGCATACAACTCTAAAGGAAGAACCAACCGTCTTGAAAGCTGTTGTGGGTGCTAATGGTACGTTGAACAACATGGGTACTATTGGTTCGCCTGCAAAGAACCCTGTTTACTATGCTGGCGCAGAACTTAAATTGATCAATGCTATTAATAAAGCTTACTATGACTTTGTAAATACTTGGAATATTAAAAAGTCAAGTGGAAGTTGGTCTTGGCCAGGCAATGATGTGAACAAAAATAATCGTACTTGGAAGCTCTTCCATGATTATGTTAGTGCTTTACAAAATTATACGAGCTGGAACACAGAAAGTGGACATCCTCAAGTTGCAAAGATTGGTAGTGATTACTATTATATCACTACTACAGGTAATGGTTCTGAGGCAGCAATTGGAAGTTCTACTAACTATCAAAGTTTAACTGCTGATGTCCAAAAAGCTGTTTTGAAGATTGGAACAAAAACAAGTGATGACTACATTGCATTAGGTACAAATGGAGAAAAAGATTATTCTTTGATTAAATCTACATATACTACAGCTACAAATGTAGAATATCAGGCAAATGAGCATATTAAAAAGTATGGTCATCTCCAAGACTTCCTCTTTGTTTACGTAAATAATGGCGCAATTAAATTTAATAATACTGGCGCTAAAGCTTATGGTTTAATAAAGACTAACAATGGAACCATTTCAGGTGAATTTACAGAGAAATATGATTATCTGTTAGATGAATAATTGCTAAATTTATCTGATAACCAATTAATTTAGAGGATTGGAAAGGAACTGCATCCTTTCCAATCCTTTAATTGCATATAATAACTTTATTGAGGTTTAACTAAAGTTTAGTTACCATCCGAAATCCGCCGTGTTTTTTATATTTGAACAAATTCCGAGCTTTGCTTCAAAAAAGCCATGTTCAACTTGAATGAAAGTAACCATCCGAAATCCGCCGTAAAGGTGTTGACAGTCTGTGCGGCTCAATCCGTTCCGGCCGTCTGGATCCCCTGAACTGAGAAGTCTATGTGCTTCCCATCAGCTGCTGTTTCTTACCAAAACTCTTTCACTGGATATGCGGTCATTATGCTACAAGCTTTTGATTACCGGCCATTTCTATCCTGTGAATTTCTTTATCCATCCAAAATCTATCGCGTTTCCCCCTTTCTCCAGACTTCCGACTTTTACCATCAAAAACGGCATGTTCAACCAGTATGAATGCAACCATTTTCTGATCCTCTGATCCTATTAACCTACACAACTGTATTTCCCACCTATTTAACTCTGTTATTTTTCCCCAGTTAGGAAAAAATTCCTTCCCAGTTACCCAAAAACTTTTTCCCAGTTAGAGAAAAATCCATGCCTAATAGGTTAAGAAAAAGGGGGCAAAACAAAAGTATCTGAAACCCTTCTTCTGCCGGAAGGTTGTTCTTCCCTGATGACGGGGGAGTTAAGAGAGGGTGAGAGGCAGGTTATTGATAGAGGGAATATCGTAAAACCTACCACCCCGCCCGTTGGGCACCCCTCCTTCTGGAAGGAGGGGAGTCAGTTACCACAACTTGGTTTTGACGCAGCCTCTGGGTTCTCTACTCACCACCTTTTTGGGCTTTTGTAGTCCTTGCCGTACATACGAGATGTTTCTACTCCACTTTGCTACGCTCAACATGACAGGATGAAAGCGGCAGTTTTCCTTTGCTACAGGCTGATAGTTAACTTTTGAATAGATGAGAATGGTTAGTATTGTTGTGTATAAGCGCATTCCTGAAACCAACAAACAAAAAAACTGTACCGGAATCAGGTCCTTTGTCTTCCCTTTACTGGGGAAGCGATCAGGAAACCTGTTCCGGTACAGTCTGTTATGGCGTGGCTGTGCGTCAGCCGGCGGGGTAGGTTAGTCCACCCAGCTGCCGGTCATCCAGTCGCAAGCCTTCTTGATGTCTTCTAACGAAGCGTATGACAGGTTGGCATCGACCTTGTTGCCGGTAGCGGCTGAAAATACGTCGTTGGTGTAGATACCTTTTTCGCTGTTCACGTTGTTGCTGATGGTGGTGTTGGTGATGCTGGAAGTGCCGTTGACCAGTGCGTTTTCTGTTTCAGCGCTTTCTACTGTCAGTGCCTTGCCTTTGCCGCAGATCTGTGCGTTGTCCATTGTCACCTGAGTACCGCGACGCAGACGTACACCTTGTTTTGAACCGCCGTTACCTACCAGAATCAGGTTTTTCAGCGTGGGGTGAGCCACCGGAGTAGCTTCGTAATTGTTTTCGTTGTTGTCGGCTTCGATCAGGCAGTCGCAGTCGTAACCCAGTGTGGCTTCGGCTTCCTGATAGGCTACGATGTCGGTAGCTGTACCGTTCCAGCCTTCAGTCCAGTCGAAAGAGTCGTCGCTGCAGCTGATGACTACCATGTTGCTGACGTTGACCGATCCGCCGAAGAACTCGAAACCGTCGTCCGAACCCTGATAGGCTACACAGTGGTCAACCGTTGTTCCGCTGCCTACACCGTAGAAGCTGATACCGTTGGCTTCGTGCTCTTCGTCGAAGGCATAACCGGTGTATTCCAGACGTACGTATTGCAGAACACCCGAGTTGTCTTTGTCGTCGCTGCCACCGTATTCGGCACCGCCAATTTCAGAACTTCCTTTACCGCCCTCGGCATTGGTATGAGCGCGTCCGCAGATGTGGATACCGCCCCATGCGCCGGCCGACTGTTTTTCGGCAGTCATTACGATCGGTGCGTCGGCTGTACCGGTAGCGTTGATTTTGGCTCCCTGCTTGATGAGGATGTAGTCTACGTTGTCATCGTATTTGGAGATGATCTTCACACCTGCCTGAATGTGCAGGGTAGCTCCGGCTTCTACCGTATAGGCACCGCTCAGATAGTAAGTGTTGCCGGCTCCCAGCGTGATGTCGTTGGTGATGGTTCCTTGCAGGGTGCTTTCGTTGGCCAGTACGTTGTCGCTTTCGCTCCAGTTCTTGGTCCATCCGGCAGCCCAGGGACATTTGGCAATGATGTCTTCGTACGAAGTGTAGGGGTTGGCCTGATTGGCTTTGTTGCCGTCGGCTTCGAATTCGGCATTGGTATAGATGCCTTCTTTGCTGGTCAGGATTCCGCTGATGCTTACGTTGCTCATGCTTGATGTTCCGTTGACCAATGCGTTTTCTGTTTCAGCGCTTTCTACGTAGATAGCGTTCTGCTTGCCGTAGATTTCGGCATTTTCGATGGTTACCTGAGTACCGCGGCGCAGGTGTACACCTTTACCGGCTGCACCGTTACCTACAAGGATGAGGTTCTTCAGCGTAGGATGAGCTACGGGAGTGGCGCTGTAGTTGTTTTCGTTGTTGTCGGCTTCGATTAGGCAGTCGCAGGCATAGCCCAGTGTTTCTTCGGCTTCCTGAATGGCGATGAGGTCGGTAGCCGTACCGTTCCAGCCTTCGGTCCAGTCGAAAGAGTCGTCGCTACAGCTGGTGACAACCATGTTGCTGACGTTGACCGATCCGCCGAAGAATTCGAAACCGTCGTCCGATCCTTGGTAAGCCTGGCAGTGATCAACCGTTGTTCCACTACCCACGCCGTAGAAGCTGATACCGTTGGCTTCGTGCTCCTCGTCGAAAGCATAGCCGGTGTATTCCAGACGTACGTATTGCAGAACACCCGAGTTGTCTTTGTCGTCGTTGCCCCCGTATTCGGCACCGCCAATTTCAGAGCTTCCCTTGCCGCCTTCGGCATTGGTGTGGGCGCGTCCGCAGATGTGGATACCGCCCCAGGCACCCGATTCTTCTTTTTCGGAAGTCATGATGATGGGAGCCGATGCCGTACCTTTGGCGTTGATTTTGGCTCCTTGCTTTATCAGGATGTAGTCAACATTGTCATCGTAAACGGCTACAATCTTTACACCCGGTTCGATGTTCAGGGTAGCGCCTTCTTCTACGGTGTAGGCACCGCTCAGCTTGTAGGTGTTGCCCGATTTCAGGGTTACGTCTTCGGTGATTGTACCGCTCAGCGTAGTGCCGTCGGCTATTCCGCCGTCGTTGTTTGTTGTTTCGTCATCGCTGCATGATGCACTGAGAAGTGCCATGCCGGCCAAAAGGGCCATTGAAAACAATTTTCTGCTCATAATTTAAGTTTTAAGTTTAGTGTTTTGCTGACAAGGAACAAGGCTTCAGACCACGAGGCTTACCCTGTCCTCTTGTCAACTATTGGATTATTACTCTTTATTTTATTGGGTTTACTTTAAACAAGTCTGTTTCCTATGAGTTTCTTTATAGTTACTATCACTTTGCTTTGTCATCCTGAACGTAGTGAAGGATCTGTTATCACATAGTCTTCGAAAGAGATCCTTCACTTCGTTCAGGATGACAGAATGATAACTATGTTATGCGCTAAGACAAAAAGTGTACTTTTTAAAGTGGACTCAGTTATTTTACTCGTTAACTTGTCACCTCGTCAACTTGTCACCTCGTCCTCTCGTCAACTCAAAAGTTATAACTGAATCCCACCTGGAAACCCGTGCCTTCCTTGAAGCGTTCCACCTCGATGTATTCGCCCGTCTTGGGTACTTCCTGCTTGAAGACTACGGCGCGGTTCAGCAGGTCGGTCACCTGAAGCTTGGCGCTGAAGTGGCGGCTGAAGTTGTAGCTGGCGTTGAAGTTCAGCGTGTGGACAGCCATCTGGTCGATGTCGCCCAGCTGTGATACGCCGACTGCATGGATGCGTTTGCCCTGCAGGTTGTAGAGGAGCGACAGGTTCAGCTGGCGTTCTTCGCCGAAGCGGGGCGAGTAGGTGAGGTCGGCATTCAGCAGGATGGGCGAGGCGCCTTGCAGCGAACGGTCCTTGTTGGTATAGGCACCGCCTTCGGGCAGCTTCACGTTGGTGTACATGTAGGAGACGTTGGCTCCCAGGCGCAGGTCGCGTATCAGCTGTTTGCGCAGTTCTATTTCTATACCTGTTGCCATACCCTGGTCGGCATTCTGGAAGGAGTGCATCGTGGCACCGCCTTGCAGCTTCTGGATGCGTTCGATGGGTTTGTCGAGGAATTTGTAATAGACGGTTGCCGAAAGCATGTCGCCGTTTTGTGCAAAGCGTTCGTAGCGCAGGTCGAAGTTGTAGTTGTAGCCGTTCTGCAACTCTTCGTTACCACGGATCTGTGCCGAACCGTAGGATTCCTGATAGAGGAAGGGCGCCATTTCGATGAACGATGGGCGGGTCACGGTGCGCGACAGTGACATGCGCAGATTGTTCCGTTCGTTCATGGAGTATTTCAGGTTGACGGTGGGGAAGATGTCGTTCTTGTTCAGGTCGCGGCGGCGCTGGTATTTCTGGTCGCCCTCGATGGCATATTCCACCCACTGACGGGTCATTTCGTAGCGCAGGCCGACGTTGACAAGCAGGGAGCTGAGCGGATAGAAGTCCGTCTGTGCGTAGGCGGCGTAGATGTCCATTCCGGCACGGTAGGTGTCGTGGGGCTGCATCTTGCGTTCGATGACGATGTTGCCGTTCTCTACGTTCTCCTGATTGAGGAAGCCGTCGGTGTCGTAGATGTTGTCGATGGTGGGGGTCAGCTTGTTGACGTTGTAGTAGAAGCGGGTGCCCATGTAGTCGCGGTCCTTGTTCTTGTAGGCCAGACCCATCTTGACGAAGTTCTGTTCGGTCCAGTTGTATTTCAGGTCGAGGTTGCCCACCCATTCCTGTTCGTTCAGTTCGCCGTAGTAGCGCATGGTTTCCTGACGGTTCAGCTTGAAGAGTTGCAGGTTGCCTGCATCGTCCTTGGTGAACATCACCTGACGGCGGTCGGGCTCTTCGCTGCCTGTCTTGCCATAGGAGCCTGCCCAGTTCAGCTGCCAGCGGGTGCCGAACTCGTGGTGTCCGTTCAGCTGATGGTTTTGCAGGGTATAAATGTGGGTGATGTCGTTGCTGCCCCACAGGTTGTGGCCCTCGGCGTCCACACCTTCGCGGCTCTGGTACGAATCGCTGGCGTTGCGGGCATAGAAGAAGGTGTAGCCGATGCGGTCGTGCTGACGCAGGGTGTAGCCTACGGATGCCAGTGCGGCCATCTTCAGTGTCGAGGTGTATTCGTCGTAAGTAAAGTCGTTCTGTACGTTGCCCGTGGCTTCGAGCGTTTTATAGAAAGCGTCGTCCATGCGTTGCGTCTCGTTGCTGAGGCTCAGCGAGGCCAGCAGGCTCAGGGTCTGATTGCCAATGCCGAAGTTGCGTCCGAAGCCAAAGTTTCCGCCAAATTCGGGCAGGGCGGTACGCTTGTTCACGTCGAAGGTGGTGCGGAAGATGTTGTTCTTGGTGACGTACTCGTCGAAGTCGAGCAGCGACATGTCGTATATCTTTTCGTCGAGCGAAGGCGTCTTGAACAGCGTTCCGTCGCGGTCCATCTGGTAGAAGTCGCGCCCCAGTGTGTTGAACTGTCCGCCGACGTTGAAGCTGACGTTCAGGAACTCGTCCGTCACGTTCTCCTTGGTGCTGATGTCGATGTGCGCGCCGCTGTAGTCGGCAAAGGCACTGGCGTCATAGACCTTGCTGACGGTGATGTTCTGCACCGTGCTCGAGGGGAAGAGGTCGAGCGGAATCAGTTTGTTGTCCGGGTTGGGCGAGGCGATGGGCAGTCCGTTCAGCGTAGTGCTGCTGTAGCGGTCGCCCAGTCCGCGTACGATGAGCTGGCCCGACTCGGCGATGGAGATGCCCGTTATCTGCTTCACACCTTCCTGAACGTTGCCGATGCCTTTCAGGCTCATCTCTTTGGCACCCAGATTCTCGATGGCCAGTGTTGCCTTCTGGCGTTCTACCTGCAGGGCGCGTTCGCCTTCCAGGTTCTTCTTGGCTACCACCGATACTTCGCTCAGGGCCTGGGCGTCGGTCTCCATTTCGAAGTCGAGGACGGTTTCGCCGTTCACCTTCACCTGTCGGGCGGTGATGTCCGTGTAGCCTACGTAGCGCACCACGAGGTCGTACGTGCCGTCGGGCACACTGAGCGTGTAGTGGCCGTCAATGTCGGCTACGGCTCCTGACGTGCTGCCTGCCACTTGTACGGTAGCACCGGTCAGCGGTTCTTTGGTCTGTTTGTCGGTAACTGTTCCCTTGATAGTGCCTGCCAACGCAGTCATGGCAGATAGGGTAAGGAATAAAATAAGGAATAGAATTTTTCCTAAATCTACTTTCATACTCATCTTTATGCATTTCTTTTTTCCGCTGCAAAGGTGAGAAGAGTGCGTTACATGCGTGTGTCGGGCGGCGTACATCTCTGTTTCGGAAACGTTACGTCGGTGTTACAGAAGATGCGTGAAACCGGGGGGGGCGGGCCCCGCTTCAGAAGGCGTCTGGCGGGGGCTTTGAGCAACACTTGCATGGCTCGCGAGCGCCATTTGTACGG
>CAJKOW010000060.1 GCA_905201685.1 uncultured Bacteroides sp.
CACGCAATATGCTTGATACATTATGGGATTACCAACCTGAAATATCCGCTGACCCCGAATATGCAGGGGTTGGTATTTTTCTCCAGTTGGCAAAAAATATTTTCCCAGTCAGGCAATTATTTTTTCCCAGTTAGGGATAAAGTGCTCCTTTTCGGTGGGGCGATTTTTCCAATGCTTCGTTTTTTCATTCCTTATTAAATCTGTATCTTTGCCCGACTAAAAACAACGGGAAAAAGAATGATAGTTTGCATAGCCGAAAAGCCGTCCGTAGCACGCGACATAGCCGACGTGCTGGGGGCCAAGGATAAAAAAGACGGATACATCGAAGGAAACGGATATCAGGTGACGTGGACGTTCGGTCATCTTTGTACGCTAAAAGAGCCGCACGAATATACGCCCGACTGGAAGTCGTGGAGATTAGAGTATCTGCCCATGATTCCTCCCCGTTTCGGCATCAAGCTTATCAGTAATCCTACTTACGAACGTCAGTTCCATATCATCGAAGGCCTGATGCAGAAAGCCGATATGATCATCAATTGCGGTGATGCCGGTCAGGAAGGTGAGCTGATTCAACGGTGGGTGATGCAGAAAGCGGGAGCCAAGTGTCCGGTAAAGCGGTTGTGGATATCGTCGCTGACCGAGGAAGCTATTCGTGAAGGCTTTGCCAAGTTGCGCGATGCTGCCGATTTTCAGCCTTTGTATGAAGCCGGTTTAAGCCGTGCCATTGGTGACTGGCTACTGGGCATGAATGCTACACGCCTCTACACCATGAAGTATGGACAGAACCGTCAGGTCCTTTCCATTGGACGGGTGCAGACCCCTACGCTGGCACTTATCGTGAACCGTCAGTTGGAAATTCAGCATTTTGTTCCCAAACAGTATTGGGTTCTCAATACCGTCTATCGGGATACGTCGTTTTCAGCGCTTATCCGTAAGAGCGACGAGGAACTGGCGTTGGAGGCAGAAAAGCAGAAGGAAGCTGTAGCCGCAGGAAAGAAGCCTAAGAAAGAGGAAGAAAACCGTGGAATCGACCCCATCACCGATCGTACACGTGGGGAAGAACTGCTGGCACGCATCAAGGACGTACCTTTTACCGTCACTGCCGTTACTAAAAAAGAAGGTAGAGAAGCTCCGCTCCGTTTGTTCGACTTAACCTCGTTGCAGGTAGAGTGTAACAAGAAATTTGCCTATTCGGCCGATGACACACTGAAGACTATCCAGTCGCTTTACGAGAAGAAGATAACGACTTATCCTCGTGTAGATACTACTTTCCTGAGTGATGACATCTATCCTAAATGTCCTTCCATCCTGAAAGGTTTGCGGGGTTACGAAGCGTTGACCGCTCCGCTGGAAGGCGTCACATTGCCAAAGTCGAAGAAGGTGTTCGATAATTCGAAGGTAACCGACCACCATGCCATTATTCCTACCGGTCAGCCACCGGTCAATCTGACTGATCTGGAGCGTCGGGTGTTCGATCTGATTGCCCGTCGGTTTATTGCTGTCTTTTATCCCGACTGCCGTTTCTCAACAACCACGGTGATGGGCGAGGCAGGAGGAATCGAATTCAAAACCTCGGGTAAGCAGATTTTGGATCCGGGTTGGCGTGTTGTCTTCAATTACAACGCTTCGTCGCAGCAGGATGCTACGGACGATGGTAGTAAGGACAACAATGATGAAGACCGTGTATTGCCGGCTTTTGTCAAGGGAGAAAGCGGGCCACATGTCCCCGAATTAGTAGAGAAGTGGACACAGCCCCCGCGTCCTTATACCGAGGCTACCCTGTTGCGTGCCATGGAAACAGCCGGTAAGTTGGTGGATAATGATGAGTTGCGCGATGCCCTGAAGGAAAATGGCATCGGACGTCCGTCCACGCGTGCAGCCATTATCGAAACGTTATTCAAGCGTAATTACATCCGTAAGGAAAAGAAAAACCTGATAGCTACTCCGACGGGGGTAGAACTGATACAGACCATTCATGAAGAGCTGCTGAAGAGTGCCGAGCTGACCGGAATCTGGGAAAAGAAGTTGCGCGAGATAGAACGTCGAACTTACAATGCTGCCCAGTTCCTGGAAGAGTTGAAGCAGATGGTGAGAGAGATTGTATCCAATGTTCTGGCCGATCGCAGTAATCGGCGTATTACGGTGCAGGCACCGCCTGTCGGTAAATCCGTACGCAACGTCACCACAAGTTCTGCCGCTGAAGCTTCTGAAGAGTCACCGAAGAAAGAAGTGAAGAAGCGTGCTCCCCGTAAAAAAAAGGTAGAGGCTTCTGATGCCGGGGCGCCGGCTGCAGCAACCGCTGTTGCGTCAGCGCCTGCAACCGATGAACTGGTAGGTACGCCTTGTCCGTTGTGTGGGAAGGGTACTATTATTAAAGGTAAGACGGCTTATGGCTGTTCGGAGTGGCGTAACGGATGTACGTTCCGAAAGCCTTTCTGACCCGGGCTCAGACAATGATGACTGTTTATCGGTCTGTATTCAGGACCGTACGGATAAAGGTGGGCTTATGCACATACGAATAAGATGAAGGTGTGTCAAAACAAAAGTCTCTGAAGCTCTCCTCCTTCTGGAAGGAGGGGAGTCAGATGGTATTACTTGGTTTTGACACACCTTTTTTGTATGGCGCTATACAAAGCAAATCTTACTGTATATTCGATTGAAGTATCAATGGAAGTTCAGGTGGAACTCCGTTACCGCTTCAATGCCTTTACGGATGATGTCGAGCGGAATATTTTCGTTGGGCGAGTGAATGGCGTTGCTTTCCAGTCCGAAGCCCATCAGAACGGTTTTGATGCCTAACACCTGTTCGAAGGTTGCAATGATGGGGATGCTTCCGCCACGGCGTACAGCCAGTGGCTTTTTGCCGAATGCCTTTTCGAAACCCTTTTCGGCCGCCTTGTAAGCGGGCAGGTCGATTGGGCAAACGTATCCCTGACCGCCATGCATGGGAGTCACTTTGACTTGAACGGTGGCAGGAGCTATGCTCTGGATGTAGTCGGCAAACAGTTGCGAAATCTTATGATGATCCTGATGTGGAACAAGGCGGCACGAAACCTTGGCATAAGCTTTGGAGGGCAGGACAGTCTTGGATCCTTCGCCGGTATATCCGCCCCAGATGCCGCAAATGTCGAACGACGGTCGGCAGCTGTTTCGCTCCAAGGTGCTGTAGCCTTTTTCGCCGAAAAGCTCTTTTACGCCGATAGCAGCCTTGTATTTCTCTTCGTCGAAGGGAATATGCGCTATCATGTCGTGTTCGGCCTGGGGAACTTCTTCCACATCGTCGTAGAAACCGGGAACGGTGATGCGTCCGTCGGCATCGACTATGCGGCTCATCATCTGGCACAGAACGTTGATCGGGTTGGCAACAGCTCCGCCGAAGTGGCCGGAGTGCAGGTCGCGGTTGGGGCCGGTTACTTCTATTTCCCAGTAAGCCAGTCCGCGCAGACCGGTTGTCAGCGACGGCAGGTCGGCCCCCAGCATGCTGGTGTCGGACACTAAGATGACATCTGCCTTCAACATTTCGCGATGATCCTGACAGAAGGCTTCAAGACTTGGCGAGCCGATTTCTTCTTCGCCTTCGAAGATGAATTTCACGTTATGAGTCAGCAGATTGTTTTTCACAAGATATTCGAACGCTTTCACCTGAATGAACGACTGTCCCTTGTCGTCGTCGGCGCCGCGTGCCCAGATGCGTCCGTCACGAACTTCGGGTTCAAACGGTTTGCTTTTCCATAACTCTAACGGTTCGGTGGGCATTACGTCGTAGTGGGCATAGATAAGTACGGTTGGTGCTGCCGGATCAACCGTTTTCCGGGCAAAGACCATTGGGTTGCCTTGCGACGGCATTATCATGGCTTCGTCTGCTCCTGCCTCCAGTAGCAGTTGGCGCCAGCGTTCGGCACAAGCCAGCATGTCGTCGTGGTGTTCCGGCTGTGCGCTGATGCTGGGAATACGGATGAGGCTGAACAGCTCGTCCAGCATGCGGGGTTCATTTTCAGTGATGTAGGTCTTGATCATAATCGCGAATAACTCTTTTTTCCGCTCCTCAGTCCGTCGGGGCGGGTGGGAACGGATGGATTAAAAGTAATACATTATATAATAGGTAGGCCGTTTACTTCCTCCCCTCCTTTTGGGGAGGGGTTAGAGGAGCAATCTCTTACAGTTGTGTGGTTCGGTCTATCAGGTAAAAGTCCAGAATGGTCAGTGCGGCCATGGCTTCTACGATGGGTACGGCACGAGGCAATACGCAGGGGTCGTGACGTCCGCGGGCTTTCAGCGTAGTGTCCCGTCCGTCAATGTTGACGGTGTGCTGTTCCATAAGTACAGTGGCTACGGGCTTGAAGGCTACGCGGAAGTATATGTCCTGTCCGTTGCTAATGCCACCCTGTATGCCTCCCGAGTGGTTGGTGTGGGTGGTGATGCGCCCGGCATCGTTGTAGAAGACGTCGTTCTGTTCCGATCCTTTCATTTTCAGACCTTTGAAACCGTCTCCATATTCAAAAGCCTTGGCTGCATTGATGCTCAGCATGCCCGAAGCAAGGGCGGCTTGCAGCTTGCCGAAGACGGGTTGTCCCAATCCGACTGGGCAACCGGTGATGACGCAGGTGATGACTCCGCCTATGGTGTCGCCTTCAGCTTTCACTTCGGCAATGAGTTGTTCCATTTCTTTGGCTTTTTCGGGGTCGGGGCAGCGTACGGGATTGGTCTCGGTCAGGTCCAGATTGTAAGCCGTATAATTCTCTTCCAACCGGATGGGGCCTACTTGCGAAGTATAGGCTGTGATGCGTATGCCGAGCTGCCGCAGGGCAAGTTTGGCAAGTGCACCTCCTACGACACGCGAAATGGTTTCACGAGCCGACGAACGTCCTCCCCCGCGGTGGTCGCGGATACCGTATTTTACGCGGTAGGTATAGTCGGCGTGCGAAGGACGATAGACTTCTTTCAGGTTGTCATAGTCGTTCGAGTGCTGATTTTCGTTCCATACGATGAAGCCGATGGGACAGCCGGTGGATTTCCCTTCGAATATGCCGGAAAGGAATTCCACTTTGTCCGCCTCTTTGCGGGGAGTAGTAAGGGCCGATTGTCCCGGACGACGGCGGTCGAGTTCCTTTTGAATAAAATCCATGTCGATGGTGATGCCGGCGGGAAATCCGTCGATTACACCTCCGATGCCTTTTCCATGCGATTCGCCGAAACTGGTCAGTCGCAAGATGTTTCCGAATGAGTTGAACATAGTCGGTATGCTTTAAAGGGTTGTGAATAAGCTTGATGTTACTTTCTGCCTTTGTGAGGCACCTTATTTTTCTATAAAGATAGTGCTTTTTTTGTGAAATGTAAGCGAAAGCTTTGAAAAGTTTTGCGAAATGTCTTGTTGCGGGTATGTGAATCTTTATGTTTGGTTAAATGGCTCGGTTATGGATGTGGCAGATATAGAATTTGATAATTTTGTGAAAGCTATCAGGGAAATTTATATATAAAGCATTAAGAATAGAACATTTTTTTGAAGAAAAGACCTTGTCTGACTCGTGTAAAAAGTGTTATTTTGCACCCTCAATATAAAATAGATGAATTTAGAGAGTGCTTGGGTAAAATATTATTAATTAAAAATAAATATGAAAGAAGAATGAAAAAGAATTTGTTTTATGTGTTTGCATTGATTTGTTCAATGAGTCTGTTTGCGGCTTGTAGTAATGACGACTCTACTCCAACGGACTATACACAGGTGATTGATGATGAGATTGCCGGTAGTTACAAAGGTGAATTGAAAGTGAATGTTATGGGGAACGATATGCCTGTTGTCCCTCAGAAGATTTCTGTAGAAAAGGCGAGCACTACTGCCATTAATCTGTTTATTTCCGATTTTTCTTTTATGAATATTCCTGTTGGTGATGTTAATTTGAAGAATTGTGAATTGACTCAGAATGGCAATGCGTACACTTTTGCCGGTACAACTACCGTGAACGTTGTTGCTGTAGGACTGGAAGCCAATGTGGAGGGACAAGGTACTGTTGCCAATGGTACGCTTTCTTTAAATTTGAATATTACTGCCGTGCTTGGTACAATGGAGCAGGAAGTCAAAGTTACGTTCGACGGCACGAAACTGAATGGTACAGAAAATACGGAAGCTGATATTATTGCCTTTACGTTCGACAATACAGACGCAGTGACCGAACAGCCTGTCATCAATGCCGATAAGACGATTACTTTCAAGGTTGCCGAAGGAGCCGATGTAACAGCTTTGGTTCCGACTATTACTGTTTCCGAAGGTGCTACAGTGACTCCTGCTACAGGTGTTGCTCAGGACTTCTCGAAAGGAGCGGTGACATATACAGTTGTGTCCGAGGATTATGGAACTACGAACACTTATCAGGTTTCTGTTTCAGCATCGCAAAGCTTTTTGAAGTTCTCTTTTGAGGACTGGAAAACTGGTGATAAGAATGATGACTTGCTCCCAAAAGAATTGTGGGCTTCAAGTGCGGCTGGAGCAAGCATACTGGGTGGCACTTTGCTGAAGCAGGAGGTGAATGAAGACGGTTCTTTTGCTGCTAAACTGATAACTTACGAATACCCGAGTACTCCCAATTCTCTGATTCCTAAGATCACGGCAGGTTCTATCTTCATCGGTACATTCGATATGATGCCGGCTCTTATGGGTGATCGTTTGTCTTGTACCAAGTTTGGACTTCCGGTTGCAACTGTCGGACTGAGCGGACAGCCTGTTCGTCTGAAAGGAATGTATAAGTATCAGGCTGGTGAAACCTATTTGGATGCATCCGATTATACAAATGTAGTGGAGACCGGTGATGTTGATAAAGGCTCTATCGTTGCGGTACTTTATAAGGCTAAAGATGCAGAAGGCAACGAAGTTACGCTGACCGGACACGATGTGAATACTTCCGAATATATCGTGGGTTTTGCTTCCATTATTACGGAAAATGCAGCTGAATATACTCCGTTTGATGTAGAGTTTACATACACTAACGGTTATGATCCGGAAGGCGAGTATAAGTTTGCCATTGTATGTTCTTCAAGTAAAGATGGTGACCAGTTCAAAGGTGCAGGTAACAGTACGCTGATCGTTGACGAACTGGAAGTTGTAGCAGAATAAGTCAGAAGTGTTTCTCCGTCGTTATATAGTGGACGGAGATATGGATTTTATAGTAAGGGAATATGCCGGGAAGCTGGTTTATTCCCTTTTTTTGTTTGTTACTGCAATAACGGATACAGTGTTACTGCAGTAACGGTTGCAGTGTTGCTGCAACAATGGATGCAGCAATGTAGGATTGGTTATTGTGACAGATGACTGTAAGTTGTAGGGATATATTCTGAAAAAATCGACAGGGTTCGTCGGACTGTTCTGCCATAGGATAAGAATGGTTGAACTGTTTCGACGAACTCTGTCTGGTTGTTGGATGGGGTTAGAACCAATATCCGAATCCTACGTTCAGGTAGATGGGATACATGGCAAAGGTTATTGTATCAAAGTCTTTTTGGAAAATGTCATTCAGTCCCCACGTCAGGTCGGCATGTACATTCAGATGCTTGAAGGCACGCCATTCGCCACCCAGTTGCAGACCCCATTGGAATTTGCGGAGCTCATTGCTAAAGTCGTAGGTGGCAATGCTTTCTCCTTCGAAGTTGACCCGTGAACCTGTGGCATCGGGCGTTCTTAGGTGGCCTTCGTAAACATTACCCGAGAAGTTGCCTTCCAGCAGATACGAGAAGTAAGGACCAGCCACCAATTTCCAACGTGAGCTGATACGGTAGTTGGCAAGTACGGGTACGGTGAGGTAATTGTTTTTCACCTGGGTCTTTACGCCTCCAGTCCAAAGCCCTTGCAGTTCTCCTCCGTTGGTATTGATGATTTTCATATTATAGTTCTTCACAGTGGCTTCGGTTGTCATGCTTTTGTTTTCCAGACGCAGACCGATGGTCAGTCCCCATATTTTTTTTATGTCAAACCATTTGGTAGCGTTTCCTTCGATGGAAATGGCCATACTGGGCGAGTAGCCGTCAATGCTACGTATTTCTTCGGGCAAGGGCAGGGGGGAAGTTCCACCGATGCTGAATCCTGCTTTCAGTGAGTATTCCCAGCCGTGCAGATAGGACTGGATGATGCTTTTGTTACGCTCTTTCTGAGCCCATGCAGGAATGGTGCTCATGCTTAATATCAGGGCGGCTATGATGATATGGTATTTTTTCATAATGATATTTATTACGTTACAGCTTCTTGATTAATGAGTGCTTTCTTGGCAGATCAGTTCTACTTCATCGATGTAGAGTGTGCTTCCCACGGCGCCGTTGAAGTAGGCACCATCAAAACTGGAGGAGAAAACTATGCCGAGTTTGTATTCACCGTTGGCCAGTTTTTCCTCATCGACGGTTTTGCCTGCTTTCATTTCGAAAGGAATGTCGAAGCGGGTCCAGTTGTCTGCTTCACGTGCTTCTTCTTCAGAAATGCGTGCCACGGCCACTAACGAAGGGTGAGTCAGCGCATTTGATCCGTTCAGCATGAAGGCGTTGTCCGAAGCTTCGTAGAAGATGGCATAAATGTCGAAGCGGTCTTTCCGGCTTGCATTGGGCTGTCCCGATTCGGTAAAGACGCTTCCGGCCTTGTACTTGTAATATCCGGTCAGTCGCATGGGACGTTTGAAAAACTTGAATCCGAACTTGGTGGCAGCCGGGGCATCTTTCAGAGCATCTCCGAGTTCGAAGTTACCGATGAAGAGATTGCCGGCGGCAATATACATTTTTACCATAGCACCGAAACTGCCGGTGTCTTTGGTCTCCAGTTTGACACAGTTGCCTATGTAGCCATCTGCCGATAACATGGTAGGATATCCGGTGCGGTCCTTTGCCATGCTGGTCAGTTCGTAACCGGGATTTCCGCTGGCCCATTGCAGGATTTTCTTTGAATCTCCTATGGCTGTGGGCTCGTTTTCTTCGTAAAGGATGTCGTATTTACTGGTCGATCCTTCGAGTAGTTGCTCGAAGCGGAAGGTTGTGGGCAGTTCTGTCAGGATTATCCGAATGGTATATACGGCTTTCCATTCCCCGTCTTCCGATGTGACGGTGAAGGTACGCGAATGATCGTCTTCGCTAAAGTCATATATGTTTCCGTTGTCACCTTGTTTTTTTTCGTTGACTTCGATAACGGCACCATCAGGCAGAACAAATTTCAGCTCTTGTTTTGACAGGTCTGCTCCTTTTTGTACATAGAGCAGGATTCGTTTTTCGGTATTGTTTATATCCGTCAGTTGGATGTCGGCTCCGCTACATCCGTCTATTGCAGCTTCCTTGTTCAGTGCCTCATCTTGTATGCACGATGTCATAGCCATGCCAATACCCAGCATAAGTATCCATTTCCTGAGGTTCATAGTCTTCCTTAATTCCGCAACACCTTTCAAAAAAAATAATTTAAAGTACTGAGTAATAATA
>CAJKOW010000061.1 GCA_905201685.1 uncultured Bacteroides sp.
TATTACTCAGTACTTTAAATTATTTTTTTTGAAAGGTGTTGCGGAATTAAGGTTCTTTAAAAGGAGACTCAAGCATTTCCTTATATCAATCCTCCTCCCTATAATCAACATCACACTACACGCCAACAACAGTTTACAATTCATTCCGCTAACTGCTTCTTCTCTTCCGACCAACGAAGTGCGCAATTTATATCAAGACCGTGAAGGCTACATCTGGATCTCCACCTACAACGGATTGCTTCGCTTTGACGGATATTCCAGCGTCGTTTACCGCCCGAATGGCATTGATCCCAAGCATAACATTAACGGATTTGTAAACATTGTGGCCGAAGACAACAATCACAAGCTATGGATAGGAACCAACAGTGGCCTGTATGTGCTCGACAAACGTCAGGGAACTATTGAAAAAGTCATCTCTCCTCTCCTGCAAGTCAGCCATATCGAAGCCTTAACCTGTACCAGCAAAGGAGAAATATGGGTGGGAGCTAACAAAGGTATTTTCAGGAAAAAAGCAGGAAGTAATACTTTCGAATTATGCGATCCCAAAATACAAGAGACCAACCAGCCTCATTTCGATGTAAAATCCATCATCGAAGATGCAAACGGACACATATGGATAGGAACTTGGGAACAAGGTTTGCTCCGCTACAACCCGGAAAGCGACCAATTCTATACTTACAAAAATCTGAATCCTTCGCAGTCGGCCCATACTTTATTTCAAGACAATAAAGGAAACATCTGGATAGGGACCTGGCGATACGGGCTTCTCAAAATGGAGAATCCATACGATATGAATCATTATAAACTCACTTGCTTCAAACACGAAAAGGAGCGGGAAGAAAGTCTATGTGACAATATCATCTATACCATTACGCAAGAGCGAAATACCGGAAAATTATGGATTGGAACACGGAGTGGACTCAGCATTCTTGAATCGGAAGCCGGAAAAGGAACATTCACAAACTATTTACCCAACCAAGGAAAAAGTCCTTTACCCTTCAACGAAGTAGATGCCCTGCTATACAGCCGCGACGGACTGATGTGGATCGGCATGCTGGGAGGAGGAGTATATACGGCAAATACCAGAAAGAAATTATTCGATTATGACCCGATTACGCCTTTGCTCAAACAGTTTCCAAGCAGTTCGGTACGCAGTGTATATCCGGCCGGAGAACAATCTCTATACATGGGGATTATGGGATACGGGCTCATCGAATACAATACAGAAAAACAAGAGATAATACATTATAAGCAACATCCCGTTTTCAAGCATCTGCCCTACATTTCGACCGTCAACGACATCATCCGGCGATCCGACGGTTCGTTTTGCTTTGCAACTTGGGATGACGGAATATGGCTATACAATGGGAAAGAAACTAAAGTCATCAATACACAGACCCACCCAGCCTTAACCGATGTATGCATCTATTCGCTACTGGAAGATGAACGAGGCAACCTTTGGATCGGAACAAGAGCCGGATTGTGCATGCTTGACCCAGCAGGAAAAATGCGAACCATAGATATGCTTATACCCAACGAAAAACATGCGTGGGCACAAGTTCCCATATTCAAAATCATTGAAGACAAGAACCACAATATTTGGATAGCAACACCTAACAACGGTATCTGGCGCATTACATTTGACGGGAACAAATATCATGGAAAGATTTATGTCGCTTCTCACGGCAACTCGCAATCTGTAGGTGCTATGACGATGTGTGCCGATAGCAAAAATCAGATATGGGCCGGAACCAATGGTAATGGTCTCGATTTATATGATGAAAAGAACGACTGCTTCCAATCTGTACTCAACGACCAGTTTGAACAAGGCGATGTCGTATTTTCCATGATAGAAGACAATACACAAGGTCTGTGGCTTACGACCAACACCAAGATGTATCATATCGACATCAATCATATTGATGCCGCCCACATCCATACATATACCATGGAAGAAGGACTGCAGGATCATATTTTTAACCGCAATGTGTGTTTCAAGAAGGATGACGGTACCCTGTACTTCGGCGGTGCGCGGGGATTGAACAGTTTCCATCCCGACCAGATCGGTTACGACAGCATTTCTTATCCGGTAGTCATTACCGACTTGCGCATACACAACACCTCCATTCAGCATTTATCTCCTGCCGAAGTAAACAAAATACTCAATGCGCCGCTGGATTATGCCAGCCACATCGTGCTGCCATACGACAAAAACAATTTCAGCCTGGACTTTTCGATTCTGAGTTACATCAATCCTCTATTAAACAAATTCAAATATCAACTGGAAGGATACGATAACCAATGGATATCGACTAACGCCCGCCGACATTTTGCCTATTACAACAATCTACCGGCCGGAGACTACCTATTTAAAGTAAAAGGAGCCAATCAAAACGGCAACTGGTCTGACCGGGAACGCAGCATTCGCATTACTGTTCTTCCACCGCCATGGTTATCATGGTGGGCATATTGCTTATATATTTTGGTGGCAATAGGCATTATAACCTACCTTTATTTTACCATACGAAAGCGTATTCTAATGAGTCGTGCCATCGAACTGGGAAAACTGCAACGACAGAAACTTGAAGAAGTGAATCATGCCAAACTGCAATTCTTTACCAACATTACCCATGAACTGCTTACGCCACTTTCAGTCATTCAGACTTCAGTCGAAGAATTGAATCTGCAATATCCACGTATGAAAAGTCAACTGAGAGGCATATCGGACAACTCCATGCGCCTCATCAGACTTATACAGCAAATACTGGAATTCCGCAAAGTAGAAAATGCCAAACAACAACTGCGCGTATCAGAAGGTAATGTCACCCTGTTCATCAAACGTTCTGTCATAGCCTTTGCCCCCTTGGTCAGAAAAAAGAAGCTGAACATCGTATTGGAAGACTTCAATACAGCCTATACCGGTTATTTCGATTCCGACAAACTCGACAAGATCCTCTACAACCTGCTGTCCAACGCAGCCAAATATACCCTCGAAGGGGGAACAATCACCCTAAAGCAACGGTACGACAACAGCGACGGGCATTACACATTCAGTGTCAATAATCCGGGAGCACCGATCCCGGAAGATAAACTCGAACACCTGTTCGAACGTTTCTACGAAGGTGAATACCGCAAATTCCATACCATAGGTACCGGAATAGGCTTGTCACTCACCAAGAATCTCGTCAAGTTGCATCATGGGCACATACATGTGACAAGCAATCAGGAACAAGGAACAACATTTACTGTCGAACTGCCTCTTGGACGAAACTATTTCAGCAATACGGAGGTCGATGATACACTCAATAACTATATAGATGACGAAGTAGAAACTTCAGAAGCCGAAGAGACTGATACTCCAACGGAAGAAGACAACAAATTCCCCGTTACGCCCAACCACGACATCCGCATTCTGCTGGCCGAAGACAACGAAGAATTAAGAAACAGCATGGCCAAAATGCTGTCCAGACATTTCTTTGTCATAGAAGCCAAAGACGGACAGGATGCCTTGGAAAAAATAAGGAAAGGCAGAATCAACCTGATCGTATCCGACATTATGATGCCCCGTATCAGTGGTATAGAACTATGCAAACAAGTAAAAGCGACATTCGAGACGGCCCATATTCCCGTTATCCTTATCACGGCACGCATCAGCGATACCGACCGTGTAGAAGGTTACGACGCCGGAGCCGACGGCTACATCTGCAAACCGCTGAAAATGTCCGTACTGAATGCCAAAATAAACAATCTGCTTAAGAAGCAGGAATCAGGCAAAAACAACGATGCCCGCAAAAAACTGGTTTTTGAAGCCAAAGAGGTTGATTACACCCCACAAGATGAAGAATTCCTGAAAAAGGCATTAGACATTGTGAATCGTCATCTCGACGACCAGCAATTTGACACAACCCTCTTCACCAACGAGATGGGGATGGCCCGCACCACCTTCAACGAGAAAATGAAGCAACTGGCAGGGGTTACACCGGCCGTATTCATTTCGAATGTACGCCTGCAAGCCGCATTCAAACTTATTCAGGAGAAAAAGAAAATCCGTATTTCCGAACTGGCCTACAGTGTAGGATTCAACGATCCGAAATATTTCAGTCTCTGTTTCCGTAAGAAATTCGGTCTATCACCCAAAGACATGAAAAGTGAAGGAGAAAAGACGAACGAAGAATAAACATTGCTGCATTCAAATACAACAACCACTTTGTAGTGATTCAGCCTAAAGAACGGTATCAGGCTACAAAGTAACGCCAAAAAGGTCGAAAAACAGCCAGAAAAGGTCGAAAAAACATCAATCACCCTTTTCCGACAGTTATTCGACCTTTCATTTTGCTCATTAATATACTTTTGCAACAACAATTCATTTTAATCTTAAAAAACAATATTATGAACAGTAAAATTCTAACCGAAAGCAAAGCCTTAGGATTATTACTATTAGCGCTTTGCTTCTTCATCTCCCCGATGAACCTGTTTGCAAGTACCCAACAATCCGGCACCTATCGCGTGACAGGTACGGTGAAAGATGCTACCGGCGAGACAGTCATTGGTGCCAGCATCTTGGAAAAAGGTACAAACAATGGCATTATCACCGACATGGACGGTAATTTCAGCCTTTCCGTCACACCCAATTCTACATTGGTCATCTCCTTCATCGGATACGCCACACAAGAGTTCAAAATCGAACGCAACAACATGCAACTGAACGTAACGCTGAAAGAAGACAGCAAACTGATTGACGAAGTAGTGGTAGTAGGCTACGGCGTACAAAAGAAAGAGAACCTGACCGGTTCCGTTTCCGCCGTCAACTTCAACGATGTGGCCAATATGCCGGTTGCCAACACAGCCAACATGCTGCAAGGTCGGTTGCCGGGCGTAATGCTTACCGGAAACGGAGCACAGGCCGGTAAAGACAATCCGGAGATCCGTGTACGTGGTGTCGGCACCTTGGGCGATGCCAGCAAGAACAATCCGATGGTACTGATTGACGGAGTTGAAAGTTCCATCAGCCAGATTTCCGAACTGGCACCGGAAGATATCCAAAGCGTATCCGTACTAAAGGATGCAGCCTCCGGAGCCATCTACGGTGTACGTGCAGCCAACGGCGTCATCCTGATTACAACCAAACGGGGCGAAGAACAAAAGCCTACCATCAGCTATTCCGGAAGCATCGCCCTCCAACAGGCTACCGTATTGCCCGACTACGTGAATTCTTACGAATGGGCCAAAATGTACAACGAATGCAACCCCGGCAAAGCCTATACGCCCGAAATGCTCGAAGCACTGCGAACCGGTTCCGACCCCGACCACTTTGCCAATACCGACTGGGCAGGAGAAATGTTCCGTACCGCTCCCATGCATCAGCATCACCTGTCCGTATCCGGCGGTAGCAAAAACGTGCACTATATGTTCTCTACCCAATACTTCAAACAAGAAGGTATTCTGAAAAACACAGCCAACCAACGATTCAACTTCCGCTCGAACATCGATGCACAACTGGGCATTGTAAAGATTGGCTTGAACCTTTCGGGCAGCCGCCAGAGCATTGACGAGCCGACCACTTCGGTCACAGGTGAGGGTCTGATGAGATACCTGACCTGGTTTACACGTCCTTCCGTTCCCGTACAATACGCCAACGGACACTATGGTTATGTTGACGGCAACTCGGCCATCGGTCAATCCGTATTCAAGAACCCCATCTACGCTTTGAACAATGGTTACAAAGACAACAAGAACTACCGCTTCGACGGCAAATTCTTCGGCGAGATCGACCTCTTCAAAGGCTTGAAATTCCGTTCCAGCTTAGCTTACAAATTCTATATGAACGACGTGACCACCTTCAACCCCAGAAGCCTGGCCATCTACAACGCCGAAGGTGAAGAACTGGCTCCTGCCGGTACCCAGAACACATTGACCGATTACCACTATTTAGAAACCAGCTACATCAACGAAAACATTCTGACCTACAACAATACTTTCGGCAAGCACGAAATCGGTGTATTGCTGGGACACTCTATCCAGGGCACACGCTGGGACAAGATGCAAGGAAGCAAGCAAGGATTTCCTACCGACAACATCTACGAAATGGACGGCGGTACGCAAAACGACAAGGTAACCGGTTCTGCCGAAGAAACAGCCCTGCAATCGTTCTTCGGACGCCTCAACTACAACTACGACGGACGCTACCTGTTCGAAATCAATGTCCGCCACGACGGTTCTTCGCGCATGCCCAAGGCCAATCGTTACGCTACTTTCCCTTCATTCTCGGGTGCATGGCTCATCTCGAACGAAAGCTTCATGCAGGACATCAACTGGCTGAGTTCCCTGAAACTGCGTGCCAGCTGGGGTAAATTGGGTAACCAGGAAATCGGAAACTATGCCTACACCTCTACCCTCTCGGCACAAGGCAGCTACTACTTCGGCGATACGAAATATGTAGGTATGAAGACTTCGAAAATAGCCAACGAAAACATCAAGTGGGAAACCACCACCATCACCGACTTCGGCCTTGATGCATCATTCTGGCAAAACCGCATCAACATCGTATTCGACTGGTACGACAAGACCACATCCGACATCCTGCTGCAACTGCCTATGCCGGGCATTTTCCTCGGCTCGCTGGCTGCCCCTTACCAGAATGCCGGAAAGGTACGCAACCGCGGATGGGAATTTGCCGCCAACTATTATGACCAGAAAGGCGACTGGAGCTGGCAGGCAGGCTTCTCACTGGCAGGCGTAAAGAACGAAATCCTGAACATGAACGGACTGGAAAGCATCAGCGGAAGCACCATCAACCGCGAAGGCGAAGCCATCGGTTCCTACTATGCATGGAAAGCCATCGGCATCTACCGCACCGAAGCTGACCTGAACCGTACCAATTCGAAAGGTGAAGTCATCAAGCAGAACGGGCAGGCTCCGCAATTGGGCGACATCATGTACGAGGACTTCAACGATGACGGCGACATCAACGACGCCGACCGTCAGGTCATCGGTAATCCCTTCCCGAAACTGCAATACTCCTTCAACTTGGGTTTCACCTACAAGAATCTGGATGTAACAACCTTCTGGCAAGGTATTGCCGGCCTGAACCGCTTCAACTGGGACGAAACCACCATCTCGAACGGTGGTAACAAGACTTCACGCTGGCTCGACCGCTGGTCGCCCGAAAACCCCAATGGAAGCATGCCGCGCATGGGCGGAACCATCAACAACACGATGTCCTCCTTCTGGCTGACCAAAGGTGACTACCTGCGCCTGAAGAACATCGAAATCGGCTATACCTTCAGAAAAGAAGCCTGGATGAACAAAATCGGCGTACAAAGCCTGCGTCTCTACTTAGCCGGTACCAACCTGCTGACCTTCACTTCGCTGGACGACTACGATCCTGAAAAGCAAAGCGGAGACACTCGCAACGACGTTCACCCCAACACCAAGACTTACTCATTCGGTATTAATGTTAAATTCTAAAACTATTTGAGCACCATGAAACTAATTAATAAATACATAAGCCTGGCACTCCTTTCCGGTGCCATGATGAGTTCCTGTTCAGACAGCTTCCTGCAGAAGGACTCACTGACCGAATCGTCCTCTTCTACCTTCTGGCAGACCTCCAACGACGCCATGATGGCTTTGGCCGCCTGCTACGACGCCCTCCAGAGCAACCAGCTCTACAACTCCGACCAATACACCTTCGGGCCGCTCTATATGGAATGCGTCAGCGACAACGGCGGACACTTCAACTGGAGCGGATGGATCGAAGGCTACGACGTGGCCATGGGCATCCAAAACCCCAGTTCATGGGTATTCAGTGACTACTGGAAGGCGAATTACGAAGTCATCAGCCGTTGCAATGCCCTGATTGCCAACATCGACCGCGTAGAAATGAGCGAAACGGAAAAGGCACGCTACAAAGCAGAAGCTACCGTACTCCGCGCTCTTATCTACACCAACCTGACCATGACCTATCAGGACGTGCCCTACCTGACCGAACCTCTGACCCTCGAAAGCCCCAGCAAGGAAAAGAGCAAACGGGCCGACATCGTCAACAACGTCATTGCCGACCTGAAAGCCTGCGTCAACAGCCTGCCCGAAAAAGCCGACTTGGGTCGCCTGACACGCGGTGCCGGATACGCTATCCTCGGCCGTCTGGCCCTTTACAACGAAAAGTGGGACGAAGCCATCAACGCCTATCGCGAAGTGATGAAGTTAGGCTACAGCCTGCACCCGAAGTACAGCGAACTGTTCACCCTGGCCGGACAGACTTCGCCCGAAATCATCTTCTCGGTACGTTACGAAGGACCGGGTATGAGCGAAGGAGCTTCGTTCAACGCCCACTGGAATACACCCGGTGAATTCATCAACGGCACCATCGATCTGGCTGACGACTATTACCTGACCGACGGAAAGAAGACAACCGATACGAACTATGGCGAAATGAAAGACGGAAAACTGGACGTAAGCAAACCCAATGCCGCACATTGGGAGAACCGCGACCCACGTCTCTATGCCACCCTCTTCGTGCCCGGCATGAAGTGGAACGGTAAAGGTGGCGAAGGCGCATGGTACGGAGGTGCAGCCGCTTCCCTCTCGACCGTATATGTCATGAAGTATTTCGACCCGATCGACACCAGCAACTCGTGGGACAACGGGCAGGACTTCTACGTAGTACGCTATGCCGAAGTATTACTCTCGCTGGCCGAAGCACTGGTACAGAAGGGTGGATATGACGATGCCGAAGTACGCGGCCTCATCGACCAGGTGCGCCAGCGCGGCGACGTAAACATGCCGAAGGTAGAAGCTGTGGAAGGAACCGGCCTCAGCAAGGAGGCAATGCTGGAAGTCATCAGGCACGAACGCCGCGTCGAACTGGCTTTCGAAGGGCTGCGCCTGTTCGACGTCTATCGTTGGAAGATGCTCGACAAGGCAGTAGCCAACATCGAAAAGGAGCGCACCACACTGGGACTGGCCTACGAACCGCGCCAATACAACGGCGAACGCGACTATGTATGGCCCATTCCTACCGCCGAACTCGACTCCAATGACCTGCTCGAACAACACGAGCTCTGGAAATAACACTTTCAGTTATCAATAGGCAAGCAAAGGATGGCCGGGCTACAAATATCCAGAAGGCCCGAGCCATCCTTTCAGCATTGTTACAACAACAGATTACATCCTAATTTCCGCAAATAATCTCGACTCTCGTGTTATTAATGGATATTTTATA
>CAJKOW010000062.1 GCA_905201685.1 uncultured Bacteroides sp.
CGAACGCCTTCTCGGCCATCTTCGACTCTAACTTGACATCTATCATCACCGGTATCATCCTGTTCAACTTCGGTACAGGTCCTATCCGTGGTTTTGCTACTACCTTGATCATCGGTATCCTGATTTCATTCTTTACAGCCGTGTTCATGACTCGTCTGTTCTACGAACACTTCATGGGTAAGGACAAGCTGCTGAACCTGACATTCTGCACCGGTATCTCCAAGAACCTGATGGCCAATACTCACTTCGACTTCATGGGTCGCAGAAAAGTATGGATGACTACTACACTCATCGTTGTCGTAGTTTGCCTCGGCTTCCTGCTGACACGCGGTCTGAGCCAAAGTATCGACTTCACCGGTGGACGTAACTTCAAGGTACAGTTCGAGAAAGAAGTTGAACCTGAACAGGTACGTGAGCTCATCTCCAGCAAGTTTGGTGATGCTAACGTAAGCGTTATCGCCATCGGTACCGACGGTAAGACTGTACGTATCAGTACCAACTACCGCATTCAGGAAGAAGGCAGCAACGTTGACTCTGAAATCGAAGCTTATCTGTACGAGACTCTGAAGCCGCTGCTCACTCAGAACATTTCGCTGGAAACATTCATCGACCGCGAGAACCACACCGGCGGAAGTATCATCAGTTCGCAGAAGGTAGGTCCGAGCATCGCCGACGACATCAAGGTATCAGCTATCTGGTCTGTTGTACTGGCTCTGATCGCTATCGGTCTGTACATCCTGCTCCGCTTCCGTAACATCGCTTACAGTATCGGTTCTGTAGCAGCTCTGGCTTGCGATACCATCGTCATTCTGGGTGCATACTCCATCTTCTGGGGCATCCTGCCGTTCTCGCTCGAAATCGACCAGACATTTATCGGTGCCATCCTGACGGCTATCGGTTACTCTATCAACGATAAGGTGGTTATCTTCGACCGTGTACGTGAGTTCCTCGGTCTCTATCCGAAGCGTGACAAGCTGACTCTGTTCAACGACTCACTGAACACGACACTGGCACGTACCATCAATACGTCACTGAGTACCTTGATCGTGTTGCTGTGTATCTTCATCCTCGGTGGTGACTCTATCCGCAGCTTCGCCTTCGCCATGATTCTGGGTGTTGTATTCGGTACACTGTCTTCACTGTTCGTTGCCTCTCCTATTGCCTTCATGCTGATGAAGAAGAAAAACGGAGAAGTAGCCGCAGAAAAATAAGTTTTGAGTTGTTAAGTTCTTAAGTTGATGAGTTGTTAGAGGCTTTCAGCTTAAGGGCCAAAAACAAAAATCTGAATTCCCTATACAGAGGATGTATCCACAAATGGATGCATCCTCTTTTTTTATCCCTTATGCGAAAACAGCTCCTCCGTTCCTTCTCCCTCCTGCATCCGGCCTTCCTTCACCCAATAGCCGTTGCCGTAGCGTGTATGCACGCGGCGACCCAGCTGTGCCAGCAGTCGGCTGAAGGCTAAACAACTGTAACCTGTCAGCGCAGACGGGTTCTGCTGCTTCAGGGCGGCGTAAAGGGCGGCGGCGGACATGACGCGCGCTCCCTGCTCGCCCGGCCGGGCAAACTGGAAGTTGGCGCCCAGCACCTCTTCGGCAGGTGTCACACGATAGAAGGCCTGATTCACTGCCTGTATCTCCACTTCCTCGCGCTTACTGAACCAGCAGCGTTCGCCTTGCTGCAGTTCGTGCTTCAGCTGAGCGTAGAGTTGGGCATGCTCCACGGGCGTGGTGCAGTCTATTTCGTGCTCCACCTCCACACAGATGAAGCGTCGGCTGCCCGAAGCGTCCGTCAGCAAGTCGCGGCGGTTGCTCGTACCGATGAACGAAGCGATGCGCTCCAACGGCTCGGTGCTGCGGCGGTAAGCACGGCGCAGATTCAGGTTCTCCATCTGCATCAGGTTCTTCAGTTGCGGCATGCGGGTGGCAGGCAGCTTGTCGAACTCGTCCAGATTGATGAGTCCAAAGGCAGCCAGCTTGTTCTCGGCGGCTGTGGGATTGCTCAGGTCGAAGCTTTCGGTGAAGTAGCGGCGCAGCTCGGCGGGCATCAGCAGACGACAAAAGGTCGATTTGCCCATTCCCTGCACGGGGCTTACCAGGATGGGCGCCACGCTGTTGGCACGTTTGCCACCCGTGTCGTGCCCCCCCCAGCCTGCAGTCAGAGCCAGCATCCAGCGGTGGAACGAGCGCACCCACAGCGGATTGTCCGATACCCGGGCAGCCAGAGGCGTCACCCGGTCGCGACCGTCCCAGGCGGGCAACGTGTCGAAGTAGCGGGCAAAGGGATGGTAGCCGGGCACGTTGTCCGACTCCACGTAGCGGCGCACGTCGCGGTCCCAGCAGTCGATGCCTTCGGCGATGGCCGCCAGCGCAATGCCGTTCAGCAGGCGATTGTCCACAGGCTTATATATAAGGTGGTGTTCGCCGGCTGCAGAGGCGTCGCGCAGGGCGCATTCGGTCTGCTCCGTCAGGCGGTTGTAGCGGAAGGCATAGCGCAGGCGCAGGAAACGCAGCAGTTTCTGCATGGTCTGTTGCTGCTTCGAAGGCTTCCCGTCCGTGGTAACGGAGGCGGAAGGAACTTCGGCGGCAGCGGTGGCAAATTCCTGATGCACCGCTTCGGCGGCGGCAGGTTGTTCCGTCGGCTCAGCTTCGTTTGGGGTCGGTTCAAGCCTTGCCGTACGTTCTCTCCAGCGCACTTCTCCGTTCCGGCCATCCAGCAGGAAGACAATTTCCGTTCCGGCAGGCAGCGTGGAGCAAAAGTGTTGCAGGTATTCCAATACGTGTTCGTACGATTGTGTCCGGCGGCGGGAGGGGGCGGAACGGTGTACGCCCGTCAACAGGTTCCGGACATGGCTGATCAGATTCTTTGCTATTTTCATTGTTTATTTTGTGTTTTTATGTGTTTGTATGCAGGCAAAGATACGACAAATATCCTGCCTGCCAAACCGTTTCGGCCAAACGCGTTCAACAAATCGTTTTCAACTTCACGTTTCAACGCAAACCAATGATGGACAGACTGTTACGTTGAAAGGTGAAAGATGGGAACCACAGAAGACACAGAGTTTCACAGCGTTTTTTATGGAGAGAAGGAGGAGGATAGAGGGGGACGCGCTCGCAGGGAGCAACACTTGCATGGCTCCTGTGGAATGCTTGCACGGCTCGCGAGCGGTACAAGTGTGGCTCGCGAGCCGTGCAAGTGTTTCACAACAGGCATTTCTGCCTTTCTCCGTCCGACCAGATATTCATAGAGGTTAATGATTCAATCGTAAAATCCCTACAGTCCCATATCGTCAAAACGTACCTTTATCCGTTTGACATCCAGGATTTCAGCCAATTTTTCATTTCCGTTCCGGCAATTTCAGATAAAAACGGGCATTGTTTTTACATACATAATACGGAAAAACATTTCCTTCCTTGTCTTTGCCTAAACTGATAGCAAGCATTTCATCTCCTTCCTCCAGCTTTATATTGAAACTTTTTTCCATCTTACCATTGTAGTCCAATAAACGATACTCGTACTGATCATTCTCTTTTTTGACCGCCGACTTCCCATTTCGTATCAGGCAATGTATTCCTTGCTTGTCGAGCTTTATCATCTCTATATACTGATGGAATATAGCTATAAAGGGTTCGAAATAACTGTCTGTATATCGCAAGGGAGCTGCTATTGCTAAAACCGAATCGGGAATATCCACATGAAACAAATCAAATTCCTGCTGACGACCTTCCCCAAACTTATCGGTCAGCCACAATTTCCCTGAACAACCGTCACTGTATGCCAACAAGTCTTGATAGGTAGCGGCGATGGGTAGCGTAAAATAGTAACCGGTCATACTTTTACGGAAAACGTCCGGTAATCGTCCAAAGCGTTTGGTTCGTTTGCCGCTTGTCCTGTTGAAAATGGCCAGGAATGGTGAATTGTCATAAAACTCCCGCATGAAGATATCTTGTTCTTTATCGTTTTTACACTCTTCGCCGGTGCTACAGGTTGGAAATCCTTTCCTGCATCCAAACATAACGAGCGTTTTACTTACAGGCATGATACGGCTGGCATGTGTGTACATGTATAGTGGAGACGCTTCATGTTCGAAGTCGAAAGCAGACATTTGACAGGTGTCGGAACCGGCATCTGCATAGAGCAGCACGGCCTTGTTGTAATAAGCGATAGTCGTGTCGTTCTCCATAGACAGGTCGGGCAAAGAGAAAGAGGCTATGGCTTGTTTGCCCGAAGGGTTAAGGGCACAACAATTGGCCATGATAAACACCTGCCCCTGCCTCTCCATTTCTTCATACTGTTTCCGGGGTATGTCCACAAATGCTGTTTTCTGAACTTCAGTCGGAATGATCTTCCTACTCAGGCGAGCCGTATCCTTATCGACACTGAACAGTAGTACCGAAGAAGACAGTTCATCGGAATAGATGAACGAGTTTCCATACCAATCAGGCAATTCCGTAATGCTGGATACATTGAAACTATTGTCCGTTTCTATCAACACGGAAGCATAAGTACCGTTAGCCAGTCGCTGTGCCGGTTCAGAATCAACTTCTTCAACTCCCCCGGAGGCAATCTCGGCATAAGGACAATACGATGTATTGTTGCAAAACTGAGACAAAAAGCCCTCACTCATGTTGGGTGTATCGCCTCCACACATCAATCGGCCCTGTTCGGCATCAATCTGCAACATATAAGTCACAGCAAGCCGACCGGTGCGGTAGTGGAATATTTTTTCATGCATACCTTCAGTGTCTATAATGACATTAGGAGCTTTAAACTTCTTTTCGATGTATTGTTTGGCCAAAATGGAGTCGTGGTAGGCTGCTATAATCACAAGTTCGGCCTGAGGTTTTATTTTCAGAAGATTTTCCAACACATAAGGTATGTCCACTTCACATCGCGGACAGGCTTGAGGCGCAAAAAGAATAGCAAAGACCTCTCCTTTTTTTCCGTAAGGTTTTATAAAATCTTTCAGCAGATCGTTGGTACCTGCTTTTTGAGCTATTCCATGATGGTTTGCATACATTTCAGCCAGATAGTCTCTTTTCTGTCCGAAGAATGATAAAGACGAAAACAACAAAAACAGGGATGTAAAAAATAACTTGTTCATTGCAGATAGGATTAGGGATATGAATAAAAAATACCTGCTACAATTACAGTTGCAATCAGCAACAATAGTAATTGTACCTTTGCAGCACCATATTTACGACGCTTAAGCGCAATAATCAGTTTGGCTATCATTAAAAAATAGCATACCAGAATTACAGTCCATTCAAAAAACAACCGATATGAATTATCTATTTCCAACGACATCATAAAGAATTCTATATTTCATTGATTCTGACGTTGCAAAGTAAATGGTTTTTCATAAGTCCACAAATAACAAATGGATAATCATTTTATAACAAATTCTGGGCAAACTGATTATCTTTGCGCACAATCTTGATTATAACTATGAAGAGGTATTATTACAAAACAGGCATAAAGCAAAGTCACAACATCAAGCAATAAAGAGGCATGCATATATACGCATTCATTCCAATATCTGTGAACTATAATAATGGGAAAAAGTAATATGCAGAAATCTTTTATAATTCTTCCAACAGAACATTAATTGATTTCTATCAACAGATATCTTTTTTTATCTCAGTATAGAAACCAAGTTTAGTACTCATAGGCATATCGTTAACGTAAAACTGTCGTCAGACTATCCGGTACGGCCCAAAAACGAGATTCATCCGTAGTCATTACAGAATTGTCGCTTAAATTAAAGCCACCGAAGCCTTTAGGAACAAGTATTATAATACGACTATGTTTGCAAAGTGCAGGATTATTTTCTTCACGACTATAACCGGTTATCTCCCAAGACATAAACCAATAAAGGTTTTTGGCCCAATACATCTTGTAATAATTGAAATTCTTCTCTGAATCCAATAAGGGACGGTATATAATTTCCTGACCGTTTATATAACGTTCACGCATTTCTGCGAGAGAAAGAGGTATTCCGTTTTCATCTTCTGCCCAAGCTCTCATGTCGGAATCAAGCATAGCCCATTTCTGTATTTCGGGCAGCCATATCTGATTTACCACATGGCAGTCTGAATCCAGCGAATCAGCGGGAAGACAAGTGACAAAACGGTTCACTATCCCTTCCGACAGCAATAGTTCATGCAAAAGGATTGAATGGAGGCGGCAGTTAAAAGCCGGCTCTACCGTACGGGTATATTCCCAAAGTCCTATTGCGTTACACTTCTCTGGATATATTTTCTGATTGGCATGAGGAATGTTCTTGGCTACAAAACGTGCCAGTGCGATAGCTTTGTTCCATGTGGTTTCTGCAGGTTTCACAAGGGTATCCAATCTAAAATATTTGCGGATTTGTTGTGCTTTAGCAGTATCCTGCTGATAAACAAAAGTGTAGGACAAGGTATCTGGCTCATACTTACCGGCATTCTTTAAAAGTTCTATCTTATCCTTTTGCAAGTATTCATAAGCATATTCCTGGAATTGCTTGTTAAATACATAACGTACTAACAACAAGATAAATACAGCTAAGGATAATAAACCCAATATACTCCAGCTGAAAACTTTAAGAATCTTTCTCATAATATCAACAATGGGTATTCAAACTTCCGTTTATTTTATGTAAACCTTTTATATTCAATATCTCATTTTCTGAAAGAATTTCTAATTCAAATGTATTATTCATATACTATATCATTTATTTTTGATGCAGCAAAAATAGTACACTATCCTAAAAGGCTTTATAACAAAAAGATAATCTTTCCATAATATTTTTTCGGCTTTCTGTTATCTTTGCATTGTTTTTTGATTATAAGTATGAGAAGGTATTATTATATAACGACTCTTGCCGTTTGTGCAATATGCTTGTTGCAAGCGTTATATATCGCAAATCTGCATAACCGTTATATCAAACAAAATATAACGGACATTGACAGAATAGTGGTTATATCAGTAGATAAGGAATTGCATTTACGCTCTCTCCGTAAAAACAAGAAAAAGCCCAGGCAGCAACAATACATATCGGTGAGGCGTATGGAAGACATGTCACCTCAGGAAATAGACAGCTTGACACGGATATGTCCTTTGCCATCGAAGGAATTATACAATATTGACGCAGCCAGGGAAAAGGGCATTGCAAAGACTTCTACAGAACTCGTGGCTCAGGTGATACAAGACAGTTTTCTGGCAGAAGGATTCCCGCTGGATTTGACTGCTTTAGACAGCATATTTGTCAAAGAGACAGCTTACGCCTATCCGCATGCCTTTATACTTTATAATGAAGACAAAGAGATACTCGACTCTGTAGGAACGTTGAAAAACAGTAGTTCTGACTATGTTTCAAAACTGATTCCGATAGGTACTAAAGGATTGCAATACTTGCAGGTGAAAGCGGATATTCCACTATTGCCTTTCATCAAAGAGCAAGTTTGGGCATTGCTTCTTTCGGCCATCCTGATGATTTTCGTCATTCTGTGCATGGCTTATCACCTCCTCGTCATCCGCCGCAAAGACACATTGCTGCAACAGCGTGAAGACACCATCAACGGCACCATACACGACCTGAAAGCTCCGCTGAACAGCGTAGTAACCACCTTGAGTTGGCTGGAATCTACCGAAGCCAATGCGGCGAAAAAGAAAGCAGTGGAAATCAGCCGGGCGGAAGTGAGACACTTGGTGTGCAACATCGAATCGCTCTTAGTCACCGTACGCAAGGACAGGAAGCGGCTGATACTGAAAAAGGAGGAAACGGACATCCCACATCTGGCAGAAATAGTGAAAAACAGCATGGATGCCCTCTACCGCACCAAGCCGCACACCATTGAGATAGAAAACCGACTGCCGGAGAACATGAAGGTCGTGGCCGACGGCATGTATATAGAAAACGTCATCCGTAACTTGGTGGAGAATGCCCTGAAGTACTCGGACGACGGAGTGAACGTAAAAGTAACGCTGCAGACAGCGAACGGCATGCTGCAAGTAGCAGTGCAGGACGACGGATGGGGCATCGCACCGCGGTATCAGAAAAAGCTGTTCCGCCAGTTCTATCAGGTGCCCCGCGGTGCGGACCGAATCCGCAAAGGATACGGCATCGGCCTGGCACAGTCGAAATACATCATCGACGCGCACAAAGGAAAGCTTTCCGTAAAGAGCGCCGAAGGAAAAGGCAGCGAGTTTTCGTTTACCATACCGGTGAGGGTTTAAGTTTTTGAGTTCTTAAGTTGAGTTGACGAGGGGACGAGTTAACAAGGGAACAAGGGGCTTCAGACCTTGTCAAATTAGAACTTAAGAACTCAAAAACTTAAAAACTCAAAAACTCACCCACCCCTCGTAGCCTGAAGCCTCGTTCCCTCGTCAACTAAACTTATAAACTCAAAACTCCTATCTATATGAGCAAAATCAAAGTATTGTTTGTGGACGATGACCTTGCCTTGGGCAGCATCGTCACTCTGGCATTAGAAGATGCGGGATACGAAGTACACTACCAGACTTCGCTGGCAGGCATCCGAACCGTAACGGCGGAAATGCAGCCGGACATCGTAGTGCTGGACGTGGAGATAGGTGCGAAAAACGGCATCGACGCCATCCCCGAACTGAAACAGATAGCGCCGGAAGTGCCTGTGCTGGTGATATCGTCGCACGTGGAAAGCGACAACGTAGTAAAAGCCCTGAAGGTAGGAGCCCTTACCTACCTGAAGAAACCCTTCGAAATGACCGAACTGCTGGCCTACATACAGCGTTTTGCCCACCCCTACCGTCCGAAAGGAACCGAAATAGGCATGTTCCGCCTCAAAGCAGACGAAAACCTGCTGCTGAAAGGCGACGAAAAAGTAAGGAAGCTGAGCCTGCTCGAAAGCAAACTGCTGAAGATGCTGGCACAGAATCCCAACCGGGTGATCACCCGCGAAGAGATAGCACAGGAACTGTGGGGCGAATACACAACGGAGAGCAGCGAACAAAGCCTGAACAACTACATTGCCCGAATCAGGAAATATCTGGCCGACGACCGCCGGATAGAACTGGTCACCATCCCCCGGATAGGCTACAAGTTGATAACGGATGGAGAGCAGCAGGAATAGTGTCTTGTACTGATATAGGTAGACACATTTTAATAACAAAAATGTGAATCAACA
>CAJKOW010000063.1 GCA_905201685.1 uncultured Bacteroides sp.
TGAAGCGGCGGGCCACTCCGATTTCGCTCTTCGAGGCACCATAGAGGCTTTCCCAATAGTTCAGGTTCTCTTCCAGTACGTTGGTCAGTGCTTCGGGCGTATCATATTTCTGTGTGTTCAGGTCAAGGTGCAACACAGGATATACGGTCCAGTCCTTTTCCAATCCTTCCATAGCCAGTCCTTTGAAGAGTTCCTTCTTTCCTAAGAAGTAAGCCTCCAATGTAGAAATGAGCAGGCTTTTGCCGAATCGGCGCGGACGGCTCAGGAAATAATACTTGCCCGTTTTCACTAATTGATAAATCAGGTCTGTTTTGTCAATATAGCAGTAGCCGCCCTGACGTATTTCTTCAAAACTCTGTATGCCTACCGGATAAATCTTGCTCATAGTTTCTCTGTGATAAATTCTTGTTTTTGCAAAAATAGGAAAAGGTGAGAGCAGAAGCAAGTGAAAACAAAATTTTCAGTTTGATTATGCCAAGCCGCATCCTATTTTATTCAAAAATAATCAAAGAAAGGAACAACGCGACGTATTTGTGGACGCTTTTCGTTGACAGACAGCCGATATCAGCCTTTTTCTTGAGTCGGGTTGTATGGATAGAGCAGATTAATCCTTATTTTTGTCGGCAGAAGTCCCGCCCGATGAACGAACGGGGCGTGATGGTTGTTATAGAAACGTTATGATACTCTATTTTTCTGCAACAGGAAACAGCCGCTATGTAGCGGTTATGCTGGCCCGGGAGTTGGACGGCCAGTCGGTGATGGATATGGGTTCGTACATGAGGCCGGGGGCGGAACGGTTGACGGTGACGCTGGCCGAGGGCGAACCGTTGATATTTGTCTTCCCTGTGCATTCGTGGGGATTGCCCAAGTATCTGGCGGGTGTACTGGCGTCGATGGACGTGCAGGGTTATGTGCCTGGTCGGAACTACGTCAGCCTGCTGGCAACTTGTGGCGACGATGCGGGACGTACCTATCGTTTGTGGAGCAGGGCTGTGGCAAAGGCCGGTTTGCAGGCAGATGCCGGTTTTACGGTATTCATGCCCAATACGTATGTCCTCTTCCCCGGCTTCGATGTAGATAAGGCAGAAGTGCGCGACCGCAAGCTGGATGCCTCTCCAGCTGCCGTCCGGCACGTGGCGGAGCAAATCAAGGCAAGAGTGCGGGGCGACTTTACCTGGCAAGGCAGTGTGCCGGGACTAAAAACAGGAGTTGTCTATCCGCTGTTTGTCCGCTTCATGACGTCAGACAAGGCATTCCATGCCGACGCTGACTCCTGCATCGGTTGTGGCCGCTGCGCGGAGGCATGTCCCGTGGGCAACATTACGCTGACGGCTGTGCACCCCAAGCGTGAAGGCAAACACATGCCCGTCTGGCACGGCCGGTGCCTCAATTGTCTGGCCTGCTATCACTATTGCCCTACGCATGCCATTGGCTATGGCTCGAAAACTCAGGGCAAAGGCTACTATACATGTCCTTGTAAATAAAGGCGTACAGACTCTGTTCTTTATGCTTTTCTGGCACAGCGTCTGAAGCTTAGTCTTCCAGGCAGACACCGACACCTTTCAGCGACTTGAGCGTGACAGAAGTGTCTTGGGAAAGATATTTGCGGAGTTTGGTGATGAAGACGTCCAGACTGCGCGAGGAGTAGAAGTCGGCTGTCTCCCATACAGCGGTCAGAATGTCGTTGCGGCTGACTACTTGTCCTTTTCGGCGGCAGAGCATTTCGAGTATTTTTGCTTCTTTGGGCGTCAACGCCTGGCGCTCCGTGCCGTGGCAGAGTAGGTGTTGCGAGGGTAGGAAGCGATAACTGCCGATGGCATATTCTTCTTCTGCGGGAGCTTCTTCGGTCTGTGGGGCGGTGGCACTCTGTTTTATTTTCAGCACGGCCTGGATGTGGGCATTCAGCTCTTCGGGCAGGAAAGGCTTCTTGATGTAGAAGTCGGCGCCCGACTGATAGCCGTTGATGACGTCGCGTGCCGTCGTCAGTCCGGTGATGAAGATGACGGTCAGCCGGGGATAGCGCTGACGGATGTGCTGCACCATGGTTATGCCATCCATGACCGGCATCTCTACGTCGGACACAATTACGTCGAACTCCTTTTGCTCCAGCAGTTCCAGCCCCTCCCGGCCGTTGGGGGCGGTGGTCACTTCGTAACCGCCTATCATCTGCTCCAGGCTGCTCTTCAGGATGAAGCACAGATTCTTATCGTCTTCTACCAGCAAAACTCGTATCATAGTTTTTTGTTTTGAACATCTTGAACAGGCAGCATCAGTGTGAATTCACTGAACTTGCCTTCTATACTGTTTACCGAAACGCTTCCGCCCATGGCCGTGATGACTTTGTAGACAAAGTTCAGCCCCAGGCCGAAGCCGGACACTTTCTTCTCTTTCTTGTATTCCAGTCCGCCGCGGTTGAACTTTTCAAAGATGTGCTTCTGCTGTTTTAGCGGGATGCCCCAACCGTTGTCCCACACCCGGATGAGGACGTGGCGGTTCTGTTCTTCGGCCGAGAGACGGATAGTGACACATTCGTCGGAATACTTCAGCGAATTGTCTATCAGGTTGCCGAGGGCTTCCTTTAGGTATTCGGCATCGGCTGTTACCATGAGGAAGTCCGGGCAATGGGTTTCAAGGGTCACTTCCTTGTCGGTCTGGACCCGGTATTTCTGCGTTAGCTCGTCGAACAGGGCAGACAGGCTGACTGGCTCTTGCGCTAGTTTCAGGCGCGACTGCTCCAGTTTGGCGATAGTCAGAATTTTCTCGGACAGATCGAGCAGGTGGGCACTCTCTTCGTGTAGGATGGCGAAATACTGTTTCTTCAGTTCGGGGTTCCGGTCCAACAGACCGCTTCCCAACGTATGCCCGGTCATGGAGATGGTGGTGATGGGCGTCTTCATGTCGTGAATCATGGCGTAGGTGAAGTCCTGCCGCAGGCGGGCTATTCGGTTCTGTCGGATGATGATTCGTACCTGATAGACGATGCATCCGGCTACGAAGACCAGCAGCAGGGCGGTGGCCACGAGCAGGACGCCCATCTGCCGGAAGGCAATCCAATAAGGGTTCAGGATGGTGGCCCGGATGGCTTGTGTATGTTCCCTGTTCAAATAGACTGGATTAGTTTGGAGTGTCTTGAACGAATGTTCCCAGACAGAATCATCTTCTTCCTGAAGGGGAACACCGAAGGAATCGACCAGCCGACATTTCACCTGGGCCTGATAGCCTTCTTGCGCCAGACGGGCTGTAAAGATGGAGTCGGCCAGCGGCAAGGAGATAGACGAGTGGTAAATGGAGTCGGCATAATGGTTGGTGAGTACCGCCAGATATTCGAACAGCGTCTGGTCGATTTCTCTTTCATAGTCGAAATTCGTAGAAAAACTGAGGGTGATATCCTCATCTTGGGTATCGCTTAGCCGGTCAAGACGTGTTTTGGCCTCGTCCACAACGGCTTGCGGGAACAGACGGTTGCTGACCTGCAACAGTTCCGCCTCTATCATCCGGTAAGTGTGGACCAGCCACGAGCCTTGGATGGCTATGATGACAATCAGGCTCAGAAAGGTGAGTATTTTGATGTATTTGCCGGGCATAAGTGTCTTGATTTGTCGGCAAAGATATAACAATCTCTTAACAATCGGGTGTTTCCTAACAATAATATAAGGAAAGCATAACGAAGCCATAACCAGCTTTCTGCCGTAAAGGCCGTTACTTTGCGGCATGAAAACAAAATAAATGAATGCTTTATGAAACAGATTGTTATTCTGACGGTAAGTTTGATTGTGGCAGCCATTCGCTTGGCTGCGCAAGAGATAAGAGGAAGTGTGGCGGATAAGGACCAATGTCCGATTGAGGGTGCAACGGTAGTGATGCAGACGCCGGATTCTGTATTTGTTGATGGCGTAACTACCGATTCGCTGGGCCGTTTCGTCTTTCATCGGGAAATGAAGCAATACCGCTTGATTTTCCAACACCTACTTTATAAGAGTGTAGTGAAAGACTATAACGTGGCTGGTGATATTGGTGTGGTGACCATGGACGAACAGGATGCTTATGCCTTGAATGAAGTGGTGGTCAGTGCCCAACGCCCTTTGGTGAAAGCCGAGAACGGTGCCTTGACCTACGATGTGGAAGCCTTGGCCGAAAAGACGACGGCAAACAATGCCTACGAAGCCTTGACTCGCCTGCCGGGTGTATTGGAGCAGGGCGGAAGCCTGAGCTTGATTGGAGCAGGAAGCGTGACGGTGATACTGAATGGGCGTCCGTCGTCCATGTCAAGCGAGCAACTGGTAAGTCTGCTGAAAAGTACGCCTGTCAGCAATGTGGAGAAGGCAGAGGTGATGTACAGCGCGCCAGCCAAATATCGGGTGCGAGGGGCGGTCATCAACCTGGTGCTGAAGGACCGGAAGTCCGAAGACGCTTTCCTGCGCGGGGAAGTCGAAGCCGACTTTACGCAAGCTCGCTATGTGCAGGGCAACGGGCGCATGAACTTTTCCTTCGGAGGGCGAAAGGTGACGGCGGATGTACTTTATGCTGCTGACTATACCAAACGGCGGACGGGGTACGATTTTATCTCCCACCATACGCTGGACAACGTGGTGCACGATGTGGAGCAATACAACACCGGGTTGAGAAGAAAGCTGACCCACAACGTCCGCACTTCCTTGGAGTACCGGATAACCGAGAACGATCATTTGAATATGGCTTATACGGCAGCCATTACTCCCAGTCTGCGGACGGTTGAAAACTCGGAGGGCACCTTGTCGGAATCGTCCAACGTCCGGAAAGGAGACGAGCAGATGCACAACTTTACCCTCTACTATACAGCACGTTGGGGAATGAACATTGGCGTGGATTACACCTGTTATTCCTATCCAAGTGTGCAGGAGTTCAGCAATCGGATAGGTGAGGACGAACAGAACTTTTCGGCTGACAGCCGTCAGCGCATCAACCGATGGAATGTCTATGCAGGCCAGACGCACGTCCTGCCCCAGGATTGGAGTTTGAACTACGGCATCAACTTTTCTTTTGCCAACGACGAAAGCTCCCAGTTCTATCACGCTCAGGAAGGAGGGGACATGTCATCTCTGAATTCTGAGACGAAGCTGGACGAACGGACCTACAACTTCTATGCCGGACTGGAGAAAGCCTTTAGCGAGCGTCTGTCGCTCTCTCTGTCCGCTGCCGGGGAATATTACCGCCTGGCCGATTACAAGCAGTGGGCTGTTTATCCCTCCATGCAGTTGAACTACATCCCGTCAAGTTCCCACATCTTCCAGCTTTCTTTCTCTTCAGATAAGGCCTATCCCGACTATTGGAGTATGCAGGACGCCACGAGTTACCTCAACGGATATGCCAAAGTCATGGGAAATCCCGGCCTGCGCCCTTCGACGGACTATACTGCCGACCTGACCTACATCCTGAAAAGCAAATACATCTTCAGCCTGTATTATACCCATGTAAAAGACTTGTTTGCCCAGTTGGCCTACCAAAGCCCCGACGATCTGACGATGATTTATCAGACGGTGAATTACGATTACGAACAAAACTTCGGCCTTTCAGTGGTTGTTCCGTTCACGGTCGGCAACATTTGGAACTCCCGCCTTACGCTGAACGGCTCCTACCTCAGGGATGCCTGCAAGGATTATCATGCCATCGGTTTCGATAACAGCGTTTGGAGAGGAATCGTGATGCTGAACAATACCTTCCGGCTATCCTCAAAGCCGGTCATCAGCTTGGAGTTGAACGGACTGTATGTCAGTCCTTCCGTTCAGGGGAATTACGATTTGTCTTCTGTCTGGAAAGTTGATGCCGGGTTGAAATGGACCTCTGCCGACAAGAAAGCCGAACTTCGTCTGACGGGTAACGACCTGTTCAACAGCGCGACACCCAATGCCCGTGTGAATGACAGGGGGCAGCGGTTCGAGATAAACCAACATGCGGACAGCCGCTCCCTATCTCTTTCGTTTACCTATAAATTCGGCGGCTACAAGGCGAAGGAACACAAGGATGTGGATACCTCGCGCTTCGGTTATTGAGAAGTTTAAGAGTGATTTTCCGTAGCAGCTATGTTAGCAATATTTTTCCTTCTGTCTTATTAGTTTCTCATAGTTGTGAGAAAGCCATTCTCATGGTTATGAGAAAACTCTTCTCACAGTTATGAGAATGCTCTTCTCATAGTTAGAGAACAAGCGGGAATCTATTAGGGAAGTATTTGGGCTCAGTATAAAATCTTGAGGGTTTCAAAATGAAAAAGTATAATCATTATGTAATGTCTTCCTGAACGAAGTGAAGGATCTTGATACATGAATAACTACTTTCGAGATTCTTCGCTTTGCTCAGAATGACAAAATGCAAGTGTTTCTCTATTTTGAATACTCTATTTCTTTAATTGGAATATGTCTTGTTTCTATTTCTTTGTGTAATGATATCTCATGGAGAATATATAAACCTCTATTATATCATCATGCACGGAGTAAACAATTCTATGCTCGGCATTGATTCTTCTTGATATTTTCCAGCCAGTTCATATTTAAGTGGTTCTGGTTTTCCTATCCAAGGGTGTTCGGCTATATCTTCCAATAGGGTTTGAATTTTATTCAAGATGGCCTTGTTACTACTTTGCGTGAAGTATAGATATTCTTTCCGTGCCTGTTCTGACAATGTTATTCTGTACATGCTGCCCGTTTTAAGAAGTCCTCTATGCTTTCACCTTCTTTCTGGGATATAGAATTACCGTTTTTAATATCCTCTTCACCTTTATGTATTGCTTCCATTGTATCGGGCGACGACATAAGGTATTCTGTTTCTTTCAGAGAATTATATTCATCCAAAGAAATCATCACTACCCCTTTACCATTCCCGCGATTGATAACTACGGTATCATGATCATCAATGACTGCATCAATGTAGCTTTTCAGGTTGGCACTTAAATCTGTGAAATTGGCTGTTCTCATAATCTTCCTTTGCAAGTACGCAAAGATATATGTACTTATTTGCGTACTTACAAATATAAATAGTTAATTATTAGATATAAAGAAAGAGCACCATTTTTTCAGTTCTCCCTTTCCTCGATTAAACCGCCGCCACAGCGATATGCCCAAAAACAAAAAAGCATCGACAATCATCAGATTATCAATGCTTTTTTACCAGTCGGGGTGACTGGATTCGAACCAGCGACCACACGCCCCCCAGAGCTATCCGTTTATTTCCTATATTTTTATATCTAATTGTTTTTCAGTATATTTGCCAACGAATAAGAAACGGAGTATTGGTATTATTTACATCTGATTATCTATATTTTCGGTACAAACGTCAGTAATCCGTCAGTAAAATAAAGTAGATAAATCATTGGTAATCCGATAGCTATAGTCCAATATTTTTTAGCAAAAGTAAAATGTCAGTAATTTGTGTCGCTTATGAAATATGCTTCATTTAAAATGTGGATAGCCGATAAATATCACTATAAAGAAGGATATGCTATTTGGTTAGTTGTTCGCAAGAATAACAAACGGAAGGTAATGGCGTTAGGCATTTATGCAGAACCGCATCAATGGAATGACAAACTTGAAATGTTTGTCACAGATAAGCGTGTCCCCAAATTACATCCAGACCGAATATACCTCAATGAATGGTTAACGCAAAAGAAATCGGAGATACTTCGCATTATAGCAGATTTTGATGCTAATAAAATTGATTGGACACTAAATCAATTCGAACAAGAATTCTTTCACTACTCAAACAAAGGGAATGTAAAGGAATTCTTTGAAAATCTAATTCAAACTTATAAAGATACCAATCATATTGGCAATGCCAATTGCTATAGCAGAACACTTCACGTATTAGAACTTTTTGATGAGAAACTGCCTGAACGTGTTTTCCCTGAAATAGATATTAAATATGTAAAATCTTTTGATGTGTTTTTACAAAAACGTGAATGTAAAGGGAATACTCGGAAGTTCTATTTTAAGACTTTACGTGCAGTATTGAACAAGGCAATCCAAGATGGTGAAGCGTCAGAAACGACTTACCCATTTGGCAAGGGTGGTTTTAGTATTTCAGCATTGGAAGAAGAAACAGCAAAACGCTACTTACCACACGATAGTATGATGAAATTAAAAACAACAGTGATGGATAATGCTGTACTCGAACGGACACGAAGATTATTTCTCTTTTCATATTACTGTTATGGTGTGTTGTCCTGAAATAGGTTGACTCCATTAGCCGCAAATCATGTAATGAAAAT
>CAJKOW010000064.1 GCA_905201685.1 uncultured Bacteroides sp.
TTACTTCTGTACAGGCTGTATATGTGCCGGCCGATGACTTGACCGACCCGGCTCCTGCCACGACATTTACTCACTTGGATGCGACTACGGTGCTTAGCCGTAAGATTACAGAGCTCGGCATCTATCCTGCCGTAGATCCGTTGGAATCGACTTCGCGTATTCTTGATCCGCACATTGTGGGACAGGAACACTACGATGTGGCGCAACGCGTGAAACAGATTCTGCAACGTAACAAGGAACTGCAGGATATCATCTCCATCCTTGGTATGGAAGAGTTGTCGGACGCAGACCGTACGCTGGTGAACCGTGCACGCCGTGTTCAGCGATTCCTTTCACAACCGTTTGCGGTTGCAGAGCAGTTTACCGGTGTACCCGGTACGATGGTTTCCATCGAAGATACGATCAAAGGCTTCAAGATGATTCTCGACGGAGAAGTGGATTATCTGCCGGAACCGGCCTTCCTGAATGTAGGAACAATTGAAGAAGCGATCGAGAAAGGAAAGAAACTGTTGGAACAGGCTAAGAAATAAAGAACATGAAAGATTTGCATTTAACTATTGTTTCGCCCGAAAAGGAAATCTTCGACGGAGAAGTAAACAGTGTGACTTTGCCGGGGACGATGGGATCGTTTACCATTTTGCCGCAGCATGCCCCCATTGTTTCGTCGCTGAAAGCAGGAACAGTTTCTTTCGTGACGAAGAACGGTGAAGAACGCTCGCAAGAAATTCATGGAGGCTTTATTGAGATGAGCAACAATGATGTATCTGTCTGCGTCGATTGAAGATCGGACATATACTGATAGATATTAGAGAGGACTTAAATCAAAATACAGGAAAAAGTGAGTATTAGTATAACTAAACGGAATTATCTGTTGCAATCGGCTCTGTTGACATTGCTGATTGGAGTGTGTGGAGGTGGACTTTATTTTTATTTCTTCCCTCATCACTATTTTGGAGGTTATCCCATCATTCCTGTATTCTTTTTCGTTTTCGGAGTATTTACTATCAGTATGACGGAAATGTGCCGCAAGCACTCTCCAAACCGTTTACTTCAGGTTTACCTATTGCTGAGGGTGATGCGGATGTTGTTTTCAATCATCGTAATGGCAATTTATTGCATTGCCGTTCGCGACGAAGTCAGGTCTTTTTTGCTGACGTTTATTGCAAATTATCTGATATATCTGATATATGATTCATGGTTTTTCTTTATGTTTGAGATGAATCGAAAAATGAAAAAAATAAGAAAGATGAAACGAAAGCATAATACGTGGTTCGCAATATTCCTGTTGATGGGATTCCTGTTTTCGGGAACGGTGCATGCCGATAGCATTCCGGTTGTGTCCGGGGCGCAGGTCGCGACAGATAGCGTGGCATCCGGCAGTGCCACTGCAGACGAAAAGCAGGAGAACGGTACGGTCAATGTGAAGGAAATTGTTTTCGGACACATAGGCGATGCATACGAATGGCACATAACTACGTGGGGAAAAACTCATGTGACGGTTCCGTTGCCTATCATCGTTTATAGCCAGACTACCGGTTGGCATGTGTTTTCATCAGCCAGACTTGAAGAAAACAACGGTTCGTACGAGGGACTTTCCATTGCTCCCGAGGGTAGCCGTTACGAAGGGAAGCTGGTCGAATACGATGCTCAGGGCAATGAAGTCCGGCCGTGGGATTTCTCGATAACCAAAGTGGCCTTTGCTCTGATTTTCAATAGTATTTTGCTGATGATTATCATTCTGAGTGTTGCACGGTGGTACAAGAAGCATCCTCAGGAGAGTGAAGCCCCGGGAGGTTTTGTCGGATTTATGGAGATGTTTATCATGATGGTCAATGATGATATCATTAAAAGTTGTGTAGGACCCAAATACCGTAAGTTTGCGCCTTATTTGCTCACTGCCTTCTTCTTCATATTCATCAATAACCTCATGGGACTGGTTCCGTTCTTTCCCGGCGGAGCGAATGTGACGGGTAACATTGCCGTGACGATGGTCTTGGCTGTCTGTACATTCCTTGCTGTCAATATTTTCGGTACCAAGCTGTATTGGAAAGATATATTTTGGCCCGATGTACCCTGGTGGCTGAAGGTACCTTTCCCGATGATGCCGCTCATTGAGTTCTTCGGGGTGTTTACCAAGCCGTTTGCGTTGATGATCCGTCTTTTTGCCAATATGTTGGCCGGACACATGGCCATGCTTGTGCTGACCTGCTTGATTTTCATTTCGGCCAGCATGGGTCCTGTGCTGAACGGCTCGTTGACCTTTGCATCAGTCATATTCAACATCTTCATGAATGCCCTTGAATTGCTGGTTGCATTCATCCAGGCCTATGTGTTTACGATGTTGTCGGCTGTATTTATCGGACTGGCTCAGGAAGAGCACGAAGAGAAAGAAACAAAAACTAACAAAGAAGAGATAAGAGAATTGAATATTAAAAAATAACCATTTAAAATTTTAGAAAACTATGTTACTATCTGTATTGTTACAAGCTGCAGCAGCAGGTGTGGGAGTCAGCAAATTAGGTGCAGCACTCGGTGCTGGTATTGCTGTTATTGGTGCCGGTCTTGGTATTGGTAAAATTGGTAGTTCTGCCATGGAAGCCATAGCCCGTCAGCCCGAAGCATCAGGAGACATCCGTATGAACATGATTATTGCTGCCGCCCTGATCGAAGGTGTGGCTTTGTTGGCAGTCGTTGTGTGTCTGTTGGTATTCTTCTTGTAATGACCGGAGGGTACCTCCTGTTTCAATTGATAATTCTTAATTTGTAGGTTGCCGGGTTTAGCTGTCTGTAGGTGTCGGAAACAAAGCCTATAGGCTAACAAGCTCGGTAAGCTGAAAACAAAAAACTTAGAAATATGTCATTGTTATTACCCGATAGTGGTCTGCTGTTCTGGATGCTTCTTTCGTTCGGCATTGTGTTTGTCGTGCTGGCGAAGTATGGCTTTCCGGTCATCACGAAGATGGTGGAAGGGCGTAAGACATACATCGACCAGTCGATGGCAGTAGCACGCGAAGCGAATGCTCAACTTTCGAAATTGAAGGAAGAAAGTGAGCAGATCGTGGCTGCAGCCAATAAAGAACAAGGACGCATCCTTCGGGAAGCGATGCACGAGCGTGACAAAATCATTGTTGAAGCTCGTAAACAGGCAGAAGTCGCTGCGCAGAAGGAACTGGACGAGGTAAGAAGACAGATACAGCAAGAAAAAGAAGAAGCCATACGCGACATCCGGCGTCAGGTAGCCATGCTCTCTGTGGATATTGCGGAGAAAATTATCCGCAAGAATCTGGATGACAAGAACGAGCAGATGGGCATGATCGACCGTATGCTGGACGAAGTCCTGACGGCTTCACGAAGTAATCAGAATTAATGATGAATTGCAATTGCCGGATAGCAGGAAAGCATGACGTCAGGCTCTTCCGGTTTATTCGGAATTGCGGTTCGATTTTCGAAATTAGTTAAAATGGATATAGGAATTGTTTCAATGCGATATGCCAAGGCGCTCATGAAATACGCTAAGGATACGAAAACAGAAGATTCGATGTATGCATATATGCGCATGCTCGAGTGCAGTTTCCGTACTTATACGGATTTGCGTGAAGCGTTGGATAATCCCATTTTGACGATACGTGAGAAGTATTCGCTCATCAGTACTGCAGCTGCCGGAGATGCTCCTGTGAGTCGCGAATTTAGCCGTTTCATTACATTGGTGCTGAAGAACGGTCGCGAGAACATGCTTCAATACATTTGTTTGGCTTTTCTGTATTTGTATCGGAACAGCAAACATATTGGTGTGGCCAAGTTGATCACTGCTGTGCCTATAACCAAGGAAGAGGAAGAACGTATCAGAAACAGTGCCTCTACTTTGTTGCATGCTCACATGGAGTTGCAGACGGAAGTCGATCCGTCTGTCTTAGGTGGATTTGTCTTTGATATTAATAATTTTCGTTTGGATGCGAGCATCGCAACCCAGCTGAAAAAAGTGAAAGAGCAGTTTATAGATAAGAATAGAAGAATCGTATAATGTTAACGACAGGCGTCTGATTGACGAGGGCGCCGGTCTTTTTAAAAAGAAATAAAATGTTGTCTGAAAATATAAAAGTAAGCGAAGTTTCCGATGTCCTCCGCAAGCAATTGGAAGGCATTGATACCCGGGTTCAGCTCGACGAAGTTGGTACGGTGTTGCAAGTCAGCGATGGCGTGGCACGAATCTACGGCCTGCGCAATGCCGAAGCCAATGAGTTGCTCGAGTTCGACAACGGTATCAAGGCTATCGTGATGAACTTGGAAGAGGACAACGTGGGTGCCGTTTTGCTGGGTCCTACCGACAAAATTAAGGAAGGGTTCATCGTAAAACGTACAAAGCGTATCGCCTCAATCATGGTAGGTGAAGGAATGTTAGGCCGTGTGATAGACCCGCTGGGAGTTGCGCTTGATGGCAAAGGACCGATTGGTGGTGAACTTTGTGAAATGCCATTGGAACGTAAGGCACCGGGAGTAATCTTCCGTCAGCCGGTAAATCAGCCGTTACAGACAGGATTGAAGGCGGTTGATGCCATGATTCCTATCGGTCGCGGACAGCGTGAGTTGATCATCGGTGACCGTCAGACGGGTAAGACTGCCATTGCCATTGATACCATTATCAACCAGCGGTCCAATTACGAAGCCGGCGATCCTGTATATTGCATCTATGTAGCCATCGGTCAGAAAGGTTCGACGGTAGCATCTATCGTCAACACCTTGCGCCAGCACGGTGCCATGGACTATACCATCGTCGTGGCTGCTACCGCGGGCGATCCTGCAGCTTTGCAGTATTATGCGCCGTTTGCCGGTGCTGCCATTGGCGAGTATTTCCGTGATACCGGCCGTCATGCTTTGGTCGTTTACGACGACCTCTCCAAACAGGCGGTTGCCTATCGTGAGGTATCATTGATCTTGCGTCGTCCTTCCGGACGTGAGGCATATCCGGGTGATATTTTCTATCTGCATTCCCGTCTGTTGGAACGTGCCGCACGAATCATCAATCAGGAAGAAGTGGCACGCGAGATGAACGACCTGCCCGACAGTCTGCGCGGAAAGGTAAAAGGTGGCGGTTCCTTGACCGCATTGCCTATCATTGAGACGCAGGCCGGCGATGTTTCGGCTTATATCCCGACCAATGTGATATCCATCACCGACGGACAGATATTCCTCGATACCAATCTCTTTAATCAGGGTAACCGTCCGGCCATCGATGTAGGTATCTCTGTGAGTCGTGTAGGTGGTAACGCACAGATCAAGGCGATGAAGAAGGTAGCCGGTACGCTGAAGATCGATCAGGCCCAATACCGCGAACTCGAGGCCTTTACCAAGTTCAGTGGTGATATGGACCCGGTTACGGCGTTGACAATCGACAAGGGACAGAAAAATACCCGTTTGCTGGTACAACCTCAATACAGCCCCATGCCGGTAGAGAAGCAGATTGCCATCCTCTATTGCGGAACGCACGGATTGCTGAAAGATGTACCATTGGACAAGGTGAGCGATTTTGAACGCAGTTTCCTCGAACAGCTTGAGATGAATCACCGCAATGATGTGCTTGACGTGTTGCGTACGGGTGTCATCAACGACGATGTAACCCGCAAGATCGAAGAAACGGCAGCCACAGTCGCAAAAATATTCTCATAAAAATACGATGGAATGGAACCGAATGAAAGAGGGAAGACAGGGACAGGCACACGATGCCCGGTCACATCTTCCGCTTTCATTTCATCCGATTCCCGTTTTTTGCGAGGATATGAATCTGAGTAATTCAACATTCAAAACTTGTAGAAATGGCTTCACTGAAAGAGGTAAAAAATAGAATAAGTTCGGTCAAAAGTACCCGTCAGATTACTTCGGCCATGAAGATGGTGGCATCGGCCAAACTTCATAAGGCACAGGGACGGATAGAAAATATGCTGCCTTATCAGCGAAAACTGAATGAGATTCTGACTAATTTTTTAAGTACAGATGCCTCGTTCGAATCGCTCTACACAGAGGTTCGTCCTGTGACTCGGGTGGCCATTGTGGTCTTTTCGTCCAATACTTCGTTGTGCGGTGCTTTCAATTCCAACATTGTCAGGATGCTCGAGCAAAGATTAGAAGCATATAAGTCGTTGGGCAAGGAGAACATCTTGCTCTATCCGGTGGGAAAGAAAGTAGAAGAAGCCGTTAAGAAGTTGGGATATGTGCCGCAGGGCTCCTATCAGACCATGAGCGACCATCCTTCGTATGCCGATGCTTCGCAGTTGGCAGCCACGCTGATGGAGCAATTCATCAAAAAAGAGGTTGACCAGGTTGAGTTGGTATATCATCATTTCAAATCGACGGGTTCGCAGATATTGATGTACGAGAATTATCTGCCTATCGATTTGGAAAAGATCAGGCAGGAAGCGAGCAGCGAAGAGGCTGACAGCAGTCACTTCAACAACGATTACATTGTAGAACCTTCTGTTGCCGATTTGCTGACGGAACTGTTGCCAAAGGTTTTAAGTCAGAAGATATATACTGTTTTGCTCGACTCGAATGCTTCCGAACACGCGGCACGAATGTTGGCCATGCAGGCCGCGACGGACAATGCCAACGAGCTGATACAAGACCTGACCAAGCAGTACAACAAAAGCCGTCAACAAGCCATTACAAACGAACTGCTGGATATCATTGGCGGCAGCTTGAAGTAAAGGCGAAGGCTTGAAGTAAATTTAACTCAAGTTTCGCAAGTGCTCAACTTATTAGTTGACAAGGCTTCAGTTAACAAGTTTACAAGGCTGGAACTCCCTGTTTGATAAAGTACCGCTTGAAACGGCTTGCTACAAACGCCTTGTTAACTCGTCAACTTGTTGCTTGTCAACTTGCAACTTGAGCTTGCGAAAGTTGAGTAATTTTAATAATAAAGATCGGGTGGGGAATGTTCTGAGGAACGTCTCCACCCGATCTTATTTTGCACTTGTAAATGCGTAATTTTTTTCCCAGTTAGGAAAAAAATATTCTATAGTTAGGAAATTATTTTTTCCCAGTTAGGGAAAAATGAGTGCTCTACGGGACCCCTCTTCGGTTACTTCATTACGCTGTCTATCCAACTTTGCATCGCATTCCGGCTGGTGCCGTTCAGTAACTTTCCATTTTGCCACAGCAAATCAGGATAGGTCTTTCTTAGCTCCTTTACGCTGTTGTTTATTCCGCTTCCTCCGGACGTGGCAAAGGGGATCAGTGTTTTGCCTTTCAATGAGTGACTTTCGATAAAGGCATTGATGATTCGCGGCGCTTGATTCCACCAAATGGGATAGCCGATGAAGACGACATCATACTTGCTGACATCTGTCTGCGTTTCTTTCAACGCCGGGCGGGCTTTCGGATTGTTCATCTCTACAGAGCTGCGCGACTGCTTGTTGTTCCAGTCAAGGTCGTCGGAGGTGTAGGATTGTTGGGGAACAATCTCATGCAGTGTGCCGCCGGTGACATCCGCAATTGTGCGGGCAGCGTTGGCAGTGGTGCCGGTAGCAGAGAAATACACCACCAATGTTTTTCTTTCAGTTTGCATACGTTTTCCTCCTTTGTTTTGGGCGCAAGCGACAAGGCTCAGAGTCATGATCGCTGCCAATGCTAAGATAATCTTCCTCATAACTTGATTGTTTTTGAAATAATATTGTAGTATCACTTGATTTTTAAATCAGGTATCAGCGGTTCCACGTCTATCAGTTCCAGTTCTTTCACCATCGACAGTGTTCCTTGCTTGTATTTCTGGAAATGGGGCGTTTTCAGATGACTTTCGTATGCAGTCTGGTCGGCATAGATTTCCAAAATGGTCACTTGGTGTGGGGCTTCTTTCTCGGCTGTGGCGTAGAGCGTCAGTACGCCTGGTTCCAGACGCATCGAGGCTTCTATCTCTTCTTTCAGAAAAGCGTTATAAACGTGAGTTCGATATAAGCAAATAAATATTTCACTGAAAATTAGGAACATAGCGATAAAAGTATTAAATTTATAGTGAACAATTATAACATTTAAACGATTATCACTATGTTTCCATATTAGGTATTTGCAACCAGTTATTACTCAATATTTTGTGAGTTATAAGTCAGAAATAT
>CAJKOW010000065.1 GCA_905201685.1 uncultured Bacteroides sp.
TTGCACGGCTCACGAGCCACACTTGCACGGCTCACGAGCAACACAAGTGTCTCTCACGAGCCGTACTTGTATGGTTCCCGGACGGGTTTGGAGTGCTTTCCTGAGGGGGGAGATTCACCGCTTCCGATATACGCTTTTAGAAGGTGGAACCCTGTTCCGCCTTCCGTTTCTGCCAGCGGTCGCGTGCCAGTTTCTGCATGTCGGTCACGGCGTCGCGCTCGTCCACAATCTCGAAACCGAGGGCCGTCTCAATGATGTCTTCCATGGTGACGATGCCCCGCAGGCAGCCATATTCGTCGATGATGATGGAGATGTGCTCTTTCTTCTCAAGCATTTTTTCCCAGATTTTCGAGACCGAAGTGCTTTCGGGGAAGGTCAGGATGGGGCGTGCGATGTCGGACAGCTTCATGTCGAACTTGTCTTCGGCCAGGCGCTCCAGTACGACTTGCCGCAGCACGTAGCCCGTGATGTTGTCTTCGTTGTTGTGGAAGACGGGGATGCGCGAATAGTTGCAGAACTGCTTGTTGCGGTAGAAGTCCTTCAGTGTGGTGTCCTCGGGGGCGGCGGCCACTACTACGCGCGGCGTCATCACGTCGCGGGCCGTCACGTTGTCCAGCTTGATCAGATTCTGTATCATTCGGTTTTCGTCCTTCTGGAACACGCCTTCCTCGGCACCGATAGACACCATGGCCGACACCTCTTCGCGGCTCACCGAAGCCTCGTGCTTCGACGGTGCCACCAGACGGGTGATCAGTTCAGACAGCCACACTAACGGATAAGAGATCAGAATCATGCTACGGATGATGCGGGCCGAAGGCACAGCCAGTGAGCGCCAATAGTTGGCACCCACGCTCTTCGGGATAATCTCGGAGAGGACAAGGATGAGGATGGTCAGTACGGCGGAGATGATGCCGAAATAAGCTTCGCCGAACACTTTTACGGCTTCGGCTCCGACGCCCGCCGCACCCACGGTGTGGGCGATGGTGTTCAGTGACAGAATGGCGGCGATGGGTTTGTCAATGTCCTGCTTCAGCCGCTTGAGCAGGGTGGCCGACTTGGCGCCGGACTGTTCCTTCATGGTGATGAAGGACATGGGGGTAGACAACAGCACTGCTTCCATGACGGAGCAGAGAAAAGATACGGAAAGGGCAAGAATAAGGTATAAAAGTACAAGTCCCATAAAATGAGTATTAAGTGAAACATGCGGACGCGAGCCTTTGGGATAGGATAAAGGCCCGTCCGGTTGATAAAATAAAAACTGTAGGATGGAACTTGTGTCTAAAGCCGATAGATGCACAGCGTGGAACGGCGGCGGATATAGTCGGCCGAGGGTGTGCACAAGGTTTTCCGGCCGGAACAGGCCGACAGGGATGAAACGTGGCGCTGGATGACTGACGGGCCGGAAACCGACGTCGTCTGGTGGCGCAGCCTTGTTGCCGAAGGGGCATAGGGAGTGGTGTCTTCGTCGATGCAGGTCGAGCCTTGCTGGCAGAACTGCATTTCGCAGTTGTCGAACGAAGTCACGTCATCGGGCAGCGATTCATACTGTCCGAGGGGTTGCAGCATGGCGAAAAGCAGGATGATGATCCACGTTGCAACCTTGTATATGCGGTTATCTTTTTTCATTTGTGTGGAGCAAAGATAGGCAAATGCCTTTCTTGCCCGTAAGGAAACGGTGCCTTTTTGTTTTTTTAGCATTTGATTGGTTGCCATAGCGATGAGAATAGTGGTAAACAAATTTGCTTATTCCGTCTCAATTCTATATATTTAGCGCATTCTATTTTGTCAAACCTCAAAACATAAAGAATGCTATGGATCAACTTCTATTCTGGGTCGTACCGGTAGCTTCCGTGCTGGCCCTTGGCTTTGCCTGGTATTTCCATCGTCAGATGATGAAGGAGAGCGAAGGTACTCCTCAAATGATCAAGATTGCGGCGGCCGTGCGCAAGGGCGCCATGTCTTACCTGAAACAGCAATATAAGATTGTGGGACTGGTCTTCCTGGGGCTGGTCATTCTGTTCTCCATCATGGCCTATGGCTTCGATGTGCAGAACCACTGGGTGCCGGTAGCCTTTCTGACGGGTGGCTTCTTCTCGGGCCTTTCGGGCTTTCTGGGCATGAAGACGGCCACTTATGCTTCGGCCCGAACAGCCAATGCAGCCCGCGGCTCGCTGAACGGCGGTCTGCGCATCGCCTTCCGCAGTGGTGCGGTGATGGGGCTGGTAGTGGTCGGACTGGGACTGCTGGACATTTCCTTCTGGTACCTGTTGCTGAATGCCGTAATACCTGCCGACACGCTGACACCCACACACAAACTCTGTGTCATTACCACTACGATGCTTACCTTCGGTATGGGTGCCTCGACGCAGGCCCTCTTTGCCCGTGTGGGTGGAGGTATCTACACGAAGGCGGCTGACGTAGGTGCCGACCTTGTGGGTAAGGTAGAAGCCGGCATCCCCGAGGACGACCCGCGCAATCCCGCCACCATTGCCGATAACGTAGGCGACAACGTAGGCGACGTTGCCGGTATGGGTGCCGACCTCTACGAGAGCTATTGCGGCTCTATTCTGGCCACGGCAGCACTGGGTGCGGCAGCCTTCATACATTCGGGCGACACGCTGATGCAGTACAAGGCCGTCATCGCCCCGATGTTGATAGCGGCGGTGGGCATTCTGCTCTCCATCATCGGTATCTTCTCAGTACGCACCAAGGAGAATGCCACAATGAAAGACCTGCTCGGCGCACTGGGCTTCGGTACCAACCTCAGTTCGGTGCTCATCGTCATCGCCACGTTCTTCATCCTCTGGTTGCTGAAGCTCGACAACTGGATGTGGATTTCGTGCTCCGTTGTCGTAGGTCTGCTGGTGGGCATCGTCATCGGACGCTCTACGGAATACTATACTTCGCAGTCCTATAAGCCCACGCAACGCCTGAGCGAGAGCGGAAAGACAGGACCGGCCACGGTTATCATTTCCGGCATCGGTCTGGGCATGCTTTCCACAGCCATTCCGGTGATTGCGGTGGTAGTGGGCATCATTGCTTCCTACCTGTTCGCTTCGGGCTTCGACTTCAGCAACGTAGGCCTCGGACTTTACGGCATTGGCATCGCTGCCGTAGGTATGCTTTCTACGCTGGGCATCACCCTGGCTACCGATGCTTACGGACCCATTGCCGACAATGCCGGCGGTAATGCCGAAATGTCGGGACTTGGAGCCGAAGTACGCAAACGTACCGATGCCCTCGACTCGCTGGGCAATACGACGGCCGCTACGGGTAAGGGCTTTGCCATCGGTTCGGCCGCATTGACGGGACTGGCTCTGCTGGCTTCGTATGTCGAGGAAATCCGCATCGGGCTGACCCGCCTCGGGACTACTGAAATTTTTGTAGGCGACAAGTCCGTGCCTTTGCAGGACGCCACGTTCTTCGACTTCATGCACCACTACGACGTCACACTGATGAATCCCAAGGTGCTGTCGGGCATGTTTATCGGCTCCATGATGGCCTTCCTGTTCTGCGGACTGACGATGAATGCCGTGGGACGTGCTGCCGCGCACATGGTGGACGAAGTACGCCGCCAGTTCCGCGAAATCAAAGGCATCCTGACGGGCGAGGCCGAACCCGACTATGCCCGTTGCGTATCCATTTCGACCCGTGGTGCGCAGCGCGAGATGGTGGTTCCGTCGCTCATTGCCATTGTGGCTCCCATCCTGACAGGTATTATTTTCGGCGTGCCGGGTGTGCTGGGCCTGCTGATAGGCGGCTTGAGCAGCGGTTTCGTCCTGGCTATCTTCATGGCCAACTCCGGCGGCGCGTGGGACAACGCCAAGAAGTACGTTGAGGAAGGCAACTTCGGCGGCAAGGGCAGCGATGTTCACAAGGCAACTGTGGTAGGCGACACCGTAGGCGACCCCTTCAAGGACACTTCCGGCCCCAGCCTGAACATCCTCATCAAGCTGATGTCGATGGTAGCCATCGTCATGGCAGGGCTTACGGTGGCTTGGAGTGTGTTCTGAGCCGCTACGGGCTTTCGGCAGATGAAGCGCAGATGGCTGCTCTGTGTGCTGGCCGTTGAATCGAAGTTGGTTAAGATGAGTTTTTTGTGAATAGGAAAAAGGATGCCGACCGGCATCCTTTTTTTGATATTATTCCCCTATCTTTGCTATCGAAACCAGAAAAACGAGACAGATGTTACTTCCTTACCTGAACCCTGATTTGACGGAAGCCGGTTGCGACGAGGCCGGACGTGGCTGTCTGGCGGGAGCTGTTTATGCGGCTGCCGTCATTTTGCCCAAAGATTTCCGTAACGAACTGCTGAATGACTCCAAACAACTGACCGAACATCAGCGCTATGCCTTGCGCGAGGTCATCGAACAGGAGGCCCTGGCGTGGGCGGTGGGCGTGGTTTCGCCGCAGGAAATCGATCAGATCAACATTCTGAATGCTTCTTTTCTGGCCATGCATCGCGCCATCGACCTACTGAAGATACGGCCTCAGCATCTGCTTATCGACGGCAACCGTTTCCGGAAGTACGCCGACATCCCCCACACCACGGTGGTGAAGGGCGACGGCAAGTACCTTTCCATTGCCGCCGCTTCCATTCTGGCCAAAACCTACCGCGACGACTACATGAACCGCCTGCACGAGGAATTCCCTTGCTACGGCTGGGACCGGAACAAAGGCTATCCCACCAAAAAACCCCGCGCCGCCATTGCCGAACACGGTACCACTCCCTATCACCGCCTGACGTTCAATCTGCTGGGCGACGGGCAGCTTTCGCTGGATTTTAAATAATGTTACTATCTTGGAGGCGAGAATGTGCTTGGAAAATAAAAGTCAAGGCGGATTGCCAAGATTAAAATGAGTAAACAAAATGATAATTCATCGTTGGCGTTTTTTTAATATTAAAAACCTTTTCTGTTTTGTTAAATTCTGCTATTTTTGCATTATGACAATCTCCTTTTGATTATTATAATAAAAAATATAGGATTACTACTTATGCAGCGCCTTATAATACAGATATTAAGTGTTTTACTAATAATGGTAAGCTGTGTCCCGTCCGTACATGAAGGAGCTAATATGGATGCAGGAAAGCAGGAAATAGAAAAACTGGCAAAACAGATGGCAAAAGTTGATTCGCTTGACTGCTTCATCCATCAGCATAGGAAGAACAATTACGCCCTTAGTATCGCTTATAAGATAAGAGGAAAGGAACTGCGGGATAAATCTTGTTTCAGGGAAGCTTTGAATGCCCATTATAAAAGTTTGGAATATGCCTTGGCGGCTCAAGATACTAATGAAATCATTCAAGCATACAACAATTTAGGTACAAACTTCAGGCGTATGGGGATTTTGGATGAGGCATCTAACAACCATTATACCGCATTGCGCTATTGTGAAAACTGGAGCGATACAATATCGGACGTTGCGAAAAAAAACAAGGTAGTTTCGCTCAATGGAATCGGTAATATCCATCTGACATTGGGTAATGCTGAAATTGCCATGCAGGCTTTCAGTAAAGCACTCGAAGGAGAAAAGAAATTGGGCAGCTATTTGGGACAAGCCATCAACTATGCTAATATTGGGAGTATATTGGAAACGCAAGGAGAAACAGCAAAAGCCTACATCTATTACCAGGAATCTATGAAATTCAATCGTTTGGCTCAATCCAATTTAGGCATTGCTCTTTGCCATAATCATCTCGGACGTATGGCAGAAAAACAAAAAAATTGGAAAGAAGCTTTGGAACATTACCAAAGTTCGAGCCAACTTATGGAAGAAAACTCAGATCGGTGGCATTGGCTGGAAGCACACATTGCTATTGCGCGTGTGTATTTATTGCAGGATCTGCGCGGGAAAGCCGAGCCTTATATCGAAAGAAGTGAACTGGAAGCACTGAATATCCACTCACCCGAACATTTGTCTGAAATATACAGGTTGAAATCTCTAGCCTGCCAACAGGCCGGAAACTTTAAAGAAGCCATTAGTCATTACGAAAAAAGTTTGGCATATACGGATAGCGTAATGAACGAGAAAAACAAAAACAATACGCTGAACTTACAGATGAAGTATGAGAGGAATAAAGCGCAGAAAACTGTCAACGTGGCTCAAAATGCTTATCGAACAGAGCAGAAATCCAAAAATACAATTCTTATAGGTAGTGTGTTATTTGCTATATTGGCTGTAACTATTATATTGCTTCTACTATACATTCAGCGCATACGTCTACGAACCAACCGGCAGCTGAAACGTACGATTCAGATGAGAAGTACTATCTTTACTAACATTACTCATGAATTTCGGACTCCACTTACTGTCGTCATAGGCTTAGCCGAACAGTTGAAAAAACAGGAGTTGGGGAAAAAAGATGTGGACGATTATCTGGAAACTATTATCAGACAAAGCCGCAGTCTGCTCGGGCTGGTTAACCAGTTGCTTGATGCAGCCAAATCGGCTCCGGGTATGGAACAGCAGAAATGGGTACATGCAGATATTGTTTCTTATATCCGGTTGGTTTTGGATGGCTATCGCTGCTATCTGAATGCCAAACATATCCAACTCATCTTCACTACACAAGTACAGACGCTACAGGCAGATTACATTCCTGAATACATCAATAAAATATTGCAGAATGTACTCGGTAATGCTATTAAATTCGCTCCCAAAGAGGGAATGATACAAGTTCACTTGGGCACAGCATCCGACAAGCTGTTGATTCTGCAAATTACTGATAACGGGCAAGGAATATCAAAAGAAGAACTTCCATACATCTTTGACGCATTTTACCAAGGGTCAAACAGCAAAAATAATATGGGTACCGGTATCGGATTGGCTTTTGTCAAGCAAATGGTTGAAAGTATGAATGGAAGTATCACCGCTGCCAACAGCAAAGAGGGAGGAGCCGAATTTACCATTCGGATACCCTTACAGAATCCAAAGGCTCATATTGAAATTCGGGTTGAAGAAAGTGAACCTGCTTTGAGTAGTTTGCCGGAAAACAATGAAAAGCCTGCTGAAGCCTGTGATATAACCGTAATAGATGAAGAACCTTTAGAGAATGCTAATCCGTTGATTCTGATTGTGGAAGATAACCAAGATGTGTCATTCTACATTCATAAGCTCGTTGAGGGAAAGTATCGGATCAGGCATGCACACAATGGATGTGAAGCTTTGAACGTATGCAATGAAAATATGCCCGATTTAATCATTACGGATCTGATGATGCCTGAGATGGATGGATACACCTTGTGCCAAAATATACGCAGTTCACAAACGCTCAACCATATCCCTATCATCATTACAACAGCGAAAAGTGAGGAAACCGATAGGTTGAAGGGAATACAGGTTGGAGCAGAGGCTTATTTATTGAAACCTTTCAATGCCGACGAACTATTGCTGCAAATTGAAAATATCCTGAACCAGCGGCGCATCCTGCGTGAAAAATACTCGAAAGCATTGTGCGAGGGCAATACGGGGAACGTTGAATTGCGTCCTGCCGACCGTGACTTCCTGAACAACTTGACTGAATTTATACATCAACATTTGGCCGAAAAGGCTTTGAATGCAGAAATGGTTGCAGACAAATTTTGTGTCAGCAAATCGCAGTTGAATCGTAAGATACGAGCCATAACCAATTACAGTACTACGGCTTATATTTTGTTAATCCGTATGGAAAAAGCCAAGCGTCTGTTGGTTTCCACAGAACAGCCTATTGGTGAGATTGCCATGAACTGTGGTTTCGAAGATACCAGTTATTTTACGCGCGTATTCAAACAACTGTTTTCTACAACACCTTCATTGTTCCGTAAAACGCCTCAATAAGGGCGTCTGTTCATCTCGGATTTGGAGTGAAGTGCGCAAAAGTCATCCGGAAGAATCTCTAATTATAGTTAAAAAGAAATGGTTTGCGAATTACACAAACGAAATTTGAGAGTTAGA
>CAJKOW010000066.1 GCA_905201685.1 uncultured Bacteroides sp.
ATGTTCCGCTAAAAGTTAAAGTTCATAGTTAATTTAATTACAATTATAAATGAGTCGCAGAAATTAGCTTCATACAAAATCTCTTCTGATTTTTTATATAGAAGCATAGCCTTCAGCCTTCATTTTTCTCTATTAGTTTTTAACTTCTAAGTCCACTCAGAGCTTAAAGCAAATTCTTCTAACTTATTCAAATTCTGTTAGTTTTCACAAAAAAAATAAAATTTTAAACACCTACAAAGCTAAACTTCAGTAAAAGTTAATGCATACTTCTTCTAAAACAGAATTTGTAATTAGAAATTTGCATCAAAGGCCCCCAATTCGCGGAGTTGTTGCTCACTCAAAACACCTACATATTCCGGCAATCCATAATCAGTCATAGGAACACAATTAACCTCACCATTTCCGTCACAAACTACTTGTGTCGTAGGAATTTTTGACGTATTATAATAATTTACTCCATTTTGCTGGAAGAAAAAAGAATAAGTATAAGTATAATAGTTTAAGCTATACTTTACTCGGACTCTAAATCCGCCTCCCATATCAGGAATTTCTGGAAAACTTTCTCCACAAGCATGTATTAAATTAACAGACAGATCACTAAGCTTCTGCGATCGTAGAACAACTATTACATTCTGAATAGTAAACACACACATAACAACAGTCAATAGTACTAAGCACTTGTTTTTTAACATAATCCGTAAATTTTAAAGTTAATAATAAAATTAATTAATATCATCTAACAATATTCTCATTTCTTCACGCATCAAATCAACTTGAGATGAATAAACTTTAGGGCACTGAATAAGAACAATATTTGCCATATCTTTTGCTTTTTCTTTATTAAAATATTGAGGCTCTGAATAAAGTTTTGCCAATAAATAATAAGGATATAAACGCATTGGAACTAACTGAAGAGAATATTTAAAACAAAATTCTGCTAAATAGAAGTTTTGAGCTTCTTGGTAATATATACCTTGCAAATTCCATATTTGAGAATTACAATCAACTAACTTTGCATATTCTAAAACATCACATGCCTCCATAAGATGCCCCATTTCACGAAGACTATTTGCATAATTAAATAAAAAAAGACGACTATATTTTAAATCTGGGAAAAGCATTCTATAACCATTTAAAGCTATGTCATACAATTTTTTATTATACGCATTTTCTATCATACCCCATTCTTTATAAGTTTTCGGCAAATTAGACAATTTACATGTAATCATCCCCCCACCAATGCAAAGTAACAGTGACAAAAATAAAGTCAAACGCCATATACCCTTTAATGAACTACCACCATTAACAGTAACGCAAAAAGCACTAAACACAACAATAACAATTCCAAAAGGAAGTACTTGCAAAGGATAGGAAGAAACAGCAAAAAAAGCAAATGCGAGCAATGCCCCACACAATCCATATTCCTGCCGAATAAGACCTTGACGAAAAACAAGTACACCACAAATTAAAACTAAAATCAGCAATAATATTCCACCTTCTATAGTCAGTTGCAAATAATCGTTAAAAGCATATTCTACATACCCTGCTACATATTTTTCAAGATCTGTAGCTTGTCCTGAAGCAAAATAATCAGCTTGTGCCTTACCATATACAGCGGGAAAGCGTCCTACTCCATAGCCTATAAAGGGGTGTTCACTAATGGCTTGACAAGTGTTTTTCCAGATCAGCAACCTCCCATAAGCCGAATTAGCTTTAATTTGAAAGACTCCTACAGCAACAAAGAATACGATAAAACATCCTATCATAATGCACCCGATTGCTCTGTATGGTGTCTTTTTACAATATTTCCAAAATTGTTTTAACCAACCTTTTTGCATAACTAACACCCATAGCATACTAACAGCAATAGCCATCCATGCCGAACGACTCATTGCCGCAGGAAGAATGCAAAACATCAGAGCCATAGATAAAATATGCAAATATCTGATTCTCCCTTGAGTACTCAGAAAACCATGTAAAGAAACCGGAAGCAACAAGGCTAAATAACCGGAATAAGGACCTGGATTGAAAAAAGGTCCTGTAATACGGAACAACGGATGAGCAGAATCAACTAAACCATAAAGTTGCATCACTCCCCAAACAGATAGCATACAACCAACTAAAGAAATAAATATTGGTAGTATTTTTCTAATATCCGGACAGTAAGATAGCATTATTCTTATGGAAAACCATAGCAACATCAACAAAATTGCATAAAAGATCTTCCAATCAGCCAAACGAAGAGAGTAATCGTATCGTAAAAGATAATAGGCAATAATAGCCACTATCAAACCATCAAAATACGTAAAAACAAATACACCTTTATGTAACCATAGAGAACATAAAAAAGATATTATACAAAAAGCACTTATTCCAATGGATAGTGGATACAAACGAAAAAAACAATCATTAAGAGCAAAAGGAACAAATGGACTACACAACACCCCAACTAATACTAAAGACATCAGTATAGGTAAAATTTTAACATATGTATGAAGTGTTATCATATTAAGCATAAGGTCCTATCATTTTTACATAAACAAAAGCAGACAACTACTAACTAATCATTCTTTTACAAAAAATGATTAAACTATAAATTTCCGTTTCTCATACTTTACAAAAGTATATACTGCCATCCAATGTAACAAATATCAAGCGTATACAAATACGCTGCATTCTGCATTTGTATACGCTTCTACAGCATAATATATTCAGCAATACAAATTTTTAACCCAATCCCCCAAACTTACGTTTGTAATGGCCAGTTTCTGTTTAATGCGATAACGCCTCAGCCGAAGCGACGATGGCAATATAGATAGAAGTTGTGCAATCTCTTTATTACCAATCCCCAATCGCATAAGAAATAATATTCTGATATCTTCTTCCGTCAGCGAACGGCATGACTCGTGCAACTTTACCGGAAAGTTGTTGTCAATGCGGCACAATGCATTTTCTACATATACCCAATTCAACAGTCGAAAGCTGCTGCTCTTTAAAATGTAATTCAATACTTTAATCTTTTCTTCATTCATAGCCTCACATTTCCTATAGGTTATTCTTAATTTATTTTATTTTAAAAACCATCATCCCACCAAGTTTTACCAATAAACCTGTTTTCCATCCGAATATTCGAAAATCCGTTCATCATTTCCACGGCTGTGATTTTTCAGGTAAAGCAAAGCTCCCTGAGGCACCCGATAAAGCAGGGAATCGGAAGCAGCTGTTTGCCTGCCTGCAGAAATCCAATAACCCAACGAGTCATAGAACAGCTCGTACTCGTCGCCCTGCCGGATAAAGTTATCACGATTGCGCGGCGTGAAAACTATTTTCCGGATAGTCTGTGGCTTACCCAGATCGAGTCCAGCCCAGCCACCGGACGGCTGATAGTAATCGAACGAAGTATAAGGGTCACCATCATAGACATTGGTATAATCGTGTTTGCCGTCGCCATGAGTACCGTTGCTGGTCCCGATGACATGCCCTTTCAAAGGAAGGCTGTCTGTAGGGGTAGCATAGAATGACGCCTCCGACAGATTGCAATACCCGTTTTCCGGGCCGTAGTAACGGACATACCGGTAAGCCTTTTTGCTGTCAACCCCCATCACATTGTGCAGACGCACCGGTAACCCGGTGACAACGGCCAGCGTATCCCTGACACGAAAATCGGGATGGGTGCTTCCTTCGAAAACTCCGTTGACCATACGCTGCGGAAAAGATTCCACAAACTGATGGTATTTGTTCAGTAACTTGATTTCTTCTATACCACTGCCGGCACGGAAGTAATGGATGCCCCGGCTCTCTTTATCAAGCACAAAGGGGGCAGAGACAGGCATCAGCCTGCCCTGTTCGTAAATGGCCAGTGTGAAGACGACGCCGCCTTCCACATCATCGAACGCCAGATAACGGTCGTTGATGCAGGTTGCCGCTAAAGGAACCCATTCCTGCCACGATGCTCCGCACAAGTAAACTACGCCACAGGCCGGAAGGCGGGACAGTTCGTCCACAGGAACGTAAAGCGTACGGGCATACTTACCGCTATACAGCCGCGTGACATCCGTAAAATGGACATATCGGAAATCCGGATGGATCATCCCGGCATCTCCACCGCTATTTTCAACCAGACTCCGGTCGGTACTGAAGGTCTGACGGTAAACTTTCGACTTGATTCCCCAATACCTTCTGACAGGCTCGGGACGACGGCCATCGTACATATAATAGGAATCGCCGTACTTATCCAGCACAAAATTCCAGAAATGCGCCACGTTGGCATCTCCCCGCAAAGGCATATAGTCGCATCCGCAGGGGATGCCTACCGCACGGAATATATAAGTCAGCCTGTCTGCCTCTTCCCGACAGTTGCCCGAATTCCAATCTACCAGGTCGGGGCCTACATGAGGTCCGTTACCCAGCGAAGACGAAAAATTGAACTTCTTCTTTGCCAAAGAATCTATCAGGACGCCGGCCGCAAACAAAGGGTCGGCTGCTTCGGGCAGACAACGAATGCTGTCGAGCAACGGATTGAAGGCTTTATATACTTTTTCCCGCCAAGGCTTCAGCGGTTCGTCGGCAAGCCGGTAGGGCAGGATGTATTCGCAGAAATCCGTGAAAGAGACATTTTTTCCCCACGGCTGCTCGTTCCATACTTTGAACGCCCACTCGATGTTGTCTATCAGAAATTCGGACGAAAGGGTCAGGTCGGACACACCCTGCACCTGCCGGGAAGAAACCGAACCATAAAGTTTCCTTACCGAGTCCTGCACCTCCTCTATGGTCAGTTCGCCTGTACCGAAGAGTTCGTACATCTTCAGATACGGTTCCATCTGTTCAGCCCGGAATCCTCCATGATAGGGCAGGTTCTCTATCAGATATTCTGCTGCCCTGCGCTTCAACGAATCAGTCTCGTACCGTTGCAGCACAAGTTTCAGCGACGGGTTTTCGGACAGCGTCTTTTCCAATACCGATGTCCTCTCCGAATCGGTACACCCGACCAGCAAAACAACTGTCCATAAGTAAAGTATCAATTGTTTCATTTTCTATATAAGTTCATTTAATGAGAGATTGCTTTTCACCACAGGTTATTCCACCTTCATTGAAACTGTCGATGGTAAAATAATACGACCGGTCGGCCTGCAAGCTTCGGATGGTCAGTTCCGTATCATCGTAAAGGATGTAATTGTGATACATTTTGTCGGGGGCGCTCCCGTAACGGATGTTATACCCGAGCGCATCAGGGGCAGGCTTCCATTTCAGGAAAACTGTCCGCCGGTCCGTCGAATCGCGGTCGGCAATGTAGATTGCAGTCTTTCCGGGCAAAGCTTTTTCCGATTTACCGAAAATGCGAAACTCAAGCAACGAGAACTTGCCCGTCGGACAACGCAGATTGACAATCCTGAAATAACGCTTCCGAACAGGTCGGGCAAATGGTATATAACAATGTGTTGCCTCCCGCCGATTATCCGCATAGTCGGCAACCGTCGTCCAACGTCTGCCGTCGGCGGACGCTTCGATGCGGAACTGATAACAGCGGTCATCGCCCGACCGGCAAGAATCCAGCTCATAATCGGCAAAACTGACCTGAACGGCACAGGCGTGGCATCTTTCGCCCACATCGACCGACAGATATTCCCCTTCCCCGTTGCTCTGCGCACTCCAGAACGAACGGATGTTTTCATCGTTGGCACATTCGGCCGGACGCTTCCTCAACTCGGAAGAGGCCTGCACCGGCTTAGCATAAGACAGCAGCATCCACCCCGGAAAGAACTCTTCCGGCGACTCGACTTTCTTTTCGGGAATATACATCGGATAATCGCCCCACCCGGTATAGACATACAGCAGGCTGTCTTTGTCGAAAAAGGCCGGATGCAATGCCAGCCGTCCCTCAAACAAGGTCTTCGTGGCAAGCGGCACGGTTCCGACGTGCCAATAATTGCCATACCGGTCGCTGAACACACATCCGTAGCCAATACCGGCCACAAAACCTTCCGGCTTATAAGCATACGGATTGTGAGCGGCAGGGAGAAAAGGACCCAAAGGATGGCCGGAAACATATACTGCATCGTTCGAACTTTTCAGGTAAGAGCCCGGAGAAGCATACTGCAAATAGTATCGTCCGCCGTGTTTGGTCATCCAGCCCTCGTCTATCCAGGTAGGGTCGGTCACTTCCCAGTCATTGTAGTCGCCCGGCTTTTCCCAACCGTTTTTCATCCTATTGCCTTTCAACAAAGGCTTTAAAGTATCTGTCGGGCACCAGGTATCCGGATTTATTTCCACACCAACGAGCACAGCCGGATTACCGGTACTGGCGTACAGATATACTTTTTTATCGTCGTCGCAGAACAGCATGGGCTGCGACAAATCGGCGTATGGAAAACTGTCAGTCGCTATTTCCCACATTCCCGTCTCCGGACGGTTCGTCCTGTAGATGGTATCTGTTTTGAAGGAGGACATAAAATACAGTTCACCGTCCATTTCCATCACCGTTGGTGCAATGGCATCGGAGGGCAAGTTGGTAGGAACCGTATCCCATCGGACCAGATCCGACGAACGGTAGTAACCCTTAGCATTTGTTGCGAACAGATAATATTCGTCGCGAAACAGCACCACGCAAGGCGAACCGATATCACGCCTTAGTACGTCTCCGTCCGCAAGCCTATATTCAATGTCCAGCGGATTGCATACCGTAGATAAATGCTTTCCGACATGTTCGTCGGAATGGCAACTCGTCATTATCAACAAGAGGAATAGAAGTTTTTTCATGTTTTCTTCGTATTAATCAGGTTTTGTTTTCAACAATGAGGGTGTGTCACAACAAAAAAGCTCTAACCCTTTGTCACCCCGGGCAAAGTAAAAGAATCTCAAGTAAACACGCATGAGATGTTTCAACTCCGCTTCGCTCAACATGACAGCATGATAGCAGTATCTTACTTTGGCACACCCTCAAAATGCAAGCATTTAACGCCTGCATCACGCATATTCTCTTTATTCCCCTAACCGAAAATCTGCGTTACTGTTCTCTTCAACCGGGAATGGGCATGTAGTCCTTTTACCCCCTCTTCTGCTCGCACGCAATCAGAACAAGCAGGAAGAGGAGAGGAAGGGGAATCTTACAATCAACTTTTACCTATTTCCGGTTCAGGTTAAACCTTTGTCTTTGCAACGATCGTTTAGCCCCTTCCTATTCTAAGGAAAAAATGCCTTCATAACTCTCCGTAGCAGTCTGAATGAACAATGTCAAGGTTCCCTTCACTTCCGTATCTTCTATATAAAAGGTATAACGGCCCTGAATCTCGTCCACATCTTCGGACGCTACTGCATTTCCGTTGGCATCCGTCACATGAATGCAGACGTTTTCCAATGTCTTCTCGGAATAGATATAGACCTGGGGACCATCGTGAGTGGCAAATAGAAAATTAGTTAAAGAACGAATATCATGCAATTCACCTTTTTCACTATCACCAACTTTTTCTAACGGGATTTTCACTTCATCCGCCCAACCGTTTAAACAACACAGCAGACCGATTAACAAAATAAAAAAATGTTTCATGTGTTTTATATTTAAGTTTATGCCCCAAAATTCCGCAAAAAGCAAGGGATAAGCAACAAATCGACTGTGCAAAAACTGTGCATTTGGCGCTG
>CAJKOW010000067.1 GCA_905201685.1 uncultured Bacteroides sp.
CAGTTCGATGGCCGGTTCGTGTGTCAGCCCGCCAAACATCACGTGCGACATTTTCTTCAGCTGTTCCTCTACGGCACGGTTCAGTACCGGATTGTTGTAGCCATGTACCTGGCACCACCACGACGACATACCCTCTACCAGCGTCTCGCCCGTCTCTAATGTGATGGTAGCGCCCTGCGCACTCTTCACCTTATAGACCGGCAGCGGATGGCTGGTCGATGTGTAGGGATGCCACAGGTGTTCGCGGTCGAACTGCGAGTCGCACAGCCGATACCCCGCTTCCCGAATCAGTTCCTTATCTTCGGTTACCTTCGATCCGAGGGTCGTGAGCAGGTCGCCCACGATAGCCGAGTTTATTCCGATATACAATGCTTTCTTCACTGCTTCGCGGCTCAGTTGGGAGCGTCCGCCGGCAAAGCGCAAGTAGGCTGTCGGATTGATGAAACGGAACAGGGCAATGGTAGTCAGTATCTCTTCTTCGGACAGGGGTGCCTGGTGTTCCAGCGGTGTTCCGGGGATGGGACTGAGCAGATTGATGGGGATCGACTGTACACCGAGCCGTTGCAAGGTGAACGCCAGTTCGATGCGTTGCTCCATCGTCTCGCCCATGCCGATGATGCCTCCGCTGCACACGTCCATGCCAATGCGGCGTGCAGCCTGTAGCGTCTTGATTTTCTCTTCCTGCGTATGGGTCGAGCAGAGGGTGGGGAAGTAGCTGGGAGCCGTCTCCAGGTTACAGTGATAGCGCGTCACGCCCGCTTCGTACAGTGCCCGCAGTTCGTCTTCATCCGCCAGTCCCAGTGAGGCACAAAGCTGGATGGACGAGTGGCGGCGCAGGTAGCGCACCGTGTCGCAAAGCTGTTCAATCTGTTTTTTCGAGGGTTTTCGTCCGCTGGTCACTAATGAGAAGCGGTTGACGTCCTGCTCTTCGTTGGCACGGGCGTGCCGCAGGCATTCTTCAGCGGGCAGCAGGTCGTAGATGTCGGCCTGAGTGTGGTAGTGGGAAGATTGTGCACACCATTTGCAGTTTTCCGGGCATCGGCCCGACTTGGCATTTACGATGGAGCACATGTCAAATTCGCTTGGAGCGCATGCCACGGTGATTTCGTGGGCAGCGCGATACAGCGCCTCACGGTCGGCCAGTCCGGCCAGCCACGACGCTTCTTTGGGCGACAGGGCCATGCCTGCCAGTACCCGTTGTTTCAGTAAGTCAAGGGTCATGATAGATATTGATGTAGTAGATGTATGCAGAATACTTTTCGTCGTCTTCACCTGCTTGCGCATCGAACTGTCGGCCACATCCTTGCGCAGGTATCCGATGGTCACAGTTCGCCCTACACTGGCAAAAGCCGCATAACCTTTGCGGCTCCAGCGTCTGAAGCGTATGGTAGTTCTATTGATACTTCTCTTTTTCACGACGATTCTTTTCTGTTCAGGGCGAGCAAAGATAGTGCAAAGCAGTCGAAGTGCCAAGCAAAAGTCTGTTTTAGTTTCCAAATGGTGGATGATCCATCCTATCGCAATATCCTCCTCTTCTGAGGCATGTTGTCGTAGCGCCAGCAAAAGATGTTCGTGGGGGAGCAGATTCTCTAACCACCTTTAACTGTAAAGAGACTGATTAATTCAGAAAATGTTATTATTTTGTGTCACCTTGTCACATTCTGAGTCATAAGCATATCCTTGGAAAACAAAAAAAGACAATCTGTGTTGCTACGAGCAATGTATAACTGATGCCCCCCATCCGTTATAGGATCTGGCATACAGCATTGATACAACAGTGACTGAAGCAACTATTTATCCATAAAACTCAAATTTCGCAAATGCGAAACTTGCAGGAGTTAAAGGAGTTAGAAGAAGTTATCGCCCACTATGGTGGGCTTGGAAGTTAAAGCCAATAGACGAGAGAATGAAGAACAAGAAAATGAAGAATGATGAATGAAGAATGAAGAATTTAGGATGATGCCTATTTTTTAGTGTAAATATTAAAAGAGGTTTTGAGCGCAGCTAATGAAGAATTTCTACGACTCATTAATCATTAACCACCTACTATTACGAGACTATTGGCTTTAACTTCTAACAGAGCAAAGCAAAGTGATAACTTCTATAACTTCTTAACTTCTAAGGAAATATTACATGCGAAACTTAAATCCATAAATATATACGATATGGCAACAGTTAAAATAAAATTTCGTGCATCTTCTGTCAAGTCGAGAGAAGGCACATTGTTTTTTCAAGTGATTCACAACCGTGTAGTCAGGCAAGTCAGTACCGGCTACAAAATTTTTCCTGCCGAGTGGGATTCTCTTCATACCGAAGTTGTATTGTCGGACGAACTGCACAGCGATCGTCGAGCATATCTGCAGTCGTTACGTAAGCATCTCATCCAGGGACTTTCCGGCCTCAGGGCAATCATATCCGGTTTCGAAAGCTCGGGTCTCCCGTTTACTTCCGATGCTGTCATCAAGGCCTATCGCCGTTCGATGTGTGGCGACGGTTTCATTACCTTTATTCGCAACCAGCTGATTCATTTGATTGAGGTTGGCCGTCTCTCCGCATACGAGAAGCTGAAATCATCGTTGGCCAGTTTTCTTCGTTTCTACGGCGATGACGATCTGCCTTTCGGCAAGATCACAACCAGTCTGATCGAAGAGTACGAATGTTTTCTGCGTCGCAACGGTCTGTGTCAGAATTCCATCTCTTTCTACATGCGCATCCTTCGTTCCGTTTACAACGTGGCGGTTGCCCGTGGTCTCACGTCACAGTGCTATCCGTTCAAGTCCGTTTTTACGGGCATCGAGCAGACGGCGAAGCGCGCCATCTCATTGAAGGTCATCCGTCAGTTACGTGGCCTGGATCTATCCTCTTCCCCGGTCAAGGAGTGGGCCCGCGATCTGTTTCTGTTTTCGTTCTACACCCGCGGTATGTCGTTTATCGATATGGCCTTCTTGCAAAAGAAAGATTTGCAGCATGGCGTATTGATCTATCGTCGTCACAAGACCAATCAGAAGCTCATCGTCAAATGGGAGAAGCCGATGCAGGACATCCTCGACAAATACGACACCGGCGACAGTCCGTATTTGTTGCCCATCATCCGCGACGCTCATTCCGATAGCCTCCATCAGTACAGGAATGCGGTCCATTTGGTCAATACCAAGTTGAAGCAGATCGGTGCCCAGATCGGTTTGGGCATTCCCCTCACGACTTATGTAGCCCGTCACGGATGGGCCAGCATAGCCCGGAATCAGAATATCCCCTTGACGATCATCAGTGAGGCCCTTGGTCACGAATCCGAGAAGACCACCCGCATCTATCTGGCTTCGTTGGATAGTTCGGCTGTCGATAAGGCGAACAGCCAGATTCTGAATTCACTTTGACGGTGCCGTGTTTTAGGTCATCTGACGCCCTCGATGTCTGAATGTTTCATGAATATGGCCGGCGTCCGTCCGGTATCAGACAGATGCATCACCACGCGATCCTTCGTTGAGGAAAATGTAGTTCTTTAATGAAGACATTTGAACATGGAAATAGTTTACATTTGTTCAATGAATTAAATATTGTATGATAACGTTGTTGAGAGAACGATTTCTATATGTACTGTATCAGAAATCATGATAATGTGTATGTACCTGAAAGTAAAATAAATATCCTATCAATGTGTGCTGAATGATTTATCTCTTTGTAAGAGATGTATTAGGACGCTGCAAAGATAATTGTTTTTTGAGTTTTCCCCAAAGAAATGCGTATAAAAAAGATTTTTTGTTTTACTACTTGATTTATGAAAAATGTTAAATTATAGGATTAGCTCAACAAATGTTGAGTTAATCCTACTATATATTTTTTGCCCTTGCGGCTTATAGATCGCTATTTAGAAATACAATAAGTGGCTTGTACATCTCTTACAAAGAGATGAATCGAACTTGAAGTCATGTTATATGAATTTTATGCTACAATTTATCTCGTGTTGTTGTGAGGGACGTACGAAAGACAAATAAAGTCTTATTTATCTTTAATGTTTCATAACTGCTTGGTATATAGAACTTTATATTTTCGAGCAGGATTAGAAACTTTGTCGTTACTGTAGCCGTGTCTTCAATCGCTTCATCTTTCCAGACCACTGACCCTTCGGTTGGCATCGACCGTTTGAAAGGTGCCGATACACAAAAACGTTGGTACGTCATGCGCGATTTGAAGCGGCCCAATGCCAAATTGCCGGCTTACAGGCAACTGCAATCCGAACATGTAGAAGTCTTTACTCCCATGCGTTGGCGTTTGACAATAAAACATGGCAAACGCATCCGCGAAGAAGTTCCGTTTTTATAGGATTTGCTGTTTGTTCACGATGTTCGAAAGCATCTTGATTCATTCGTTGAAAAAATACCGACTCTACAATATCGTTATCAGCGCGGAGGAAAATATTGCGAACCCATGGTTGTCCCCGACATCGACATGGATCGTTTTATTTACGCCGTCAGCCGGATGAAAGTGTCACAATATTACCTTCCCGGCGAACTGACTCCCTCCATGTACGGTCGCAAGATCCGCATCATTGGTGGCTGTTTGGATGGTTACGAAGGCCATTTGCTTTCGGTCCGCGGTTCGCGTACGAAGCGTCTGTTGGTCGAATTGCCCGACTGGATCACAGCTTCCATCGAGGTCAATCCCGAGTTTATCGAGCTGTTGTAATACTTAATCTATGAGCGAACAATCAATCCCCCCCATGCTTCCTTCTTCCAAGGTCATCGATCAGGAAAAAGAAGTTTTCGACCGGGTACATCAGGAGATTGTTAACCGGCGCTTGTATTTGGACCCGTTTTTTTCGAGGAGCAAGTACATCAAGCTTGGCCTGGTCAACAAGAATAAGGTCGCCCGGATCATGCAGCGCTATGCCGGTACCAATCTGAACGGCTATATCAACGCCCTGCGTTTGGACTATGCTCTCGAGATGTTGCACGACTTTCCCGCCGCGCCCATCAAGGCCATCGCTTCGGTCAGTGGTTTCAACAGTGTCCGTACGTTCTACCGGCTATTCGCCGAGAAATACGGCATGAGTCCCCAAGAGTACAAGGCAAAAGTATGGAACTACAAATAGCAGACTGGTATGTGCAGGTCGATTGCGATGACGAAGCATTCGGCCATTTGCCCAACCTCCTTCCGTTTCGGGTGTCCGAGTCACAGTCTTCCGACGTCAGCTGCCTGTTCCGTTTGCAGACGGGTCGGATGATTCCCTCAGTGACCGTCCCACCGCTCATTGTCAACGAGTTGGAAGGTCGCACCCTTCATCTGTGGCTTTTCCCCGATTGCAGCCTCATTTCCCTGACGCTGCATGGCAGCCGTCACACCTACCGTTTGCGTGCCGACCGCGATTGGAAACAGCTTGTCACCGACTGGCAGCCCGACACCCCCGAATCCTATGCCGTGCTGAACGATTTTCTGATGATCGCCTTTGTCTATAGCTCGGCATTCTATCATACGGTGTTGATCCATGCCTCGTCGGTGGCAGTCCGTCACGAAGGCTGTGCCTTCATCGGTCCTTCCGGAGTAGGGAAGAGCACCCATTCCCGTCTTTGGTTGGAGCACGTCCCCGATAGCCGTCTGCTCAACGACGACCAGCCCGTGTTGCGTCGGATGCCCGATGGCAGCATGCGCATATACGGTTCTCCCTGGAGTGGCCAGACGCCTTGCTATCGCAACGAAGGAGTCCGTCTGAACACGCTGTTCTTCATGGAGCAGGCTGCCGAGAATCGTGTCATCCGTCTGAATGGCATTCCCACCTTCTGCCGTTTGCTCGAGTCCGTGTCGGCCATTGGTCGCGACTCCCGGACCTTTGCACCGGTCAGCGAGACACTGGCGTGGGTTGCCGGAACCGTCCCGGCCTATCTGCTTCAGAACCGTCCCGAGAAGTCAGCCGCCCTTCTCAGTGCAAAGGTGTTTTTTTCGGCGTGATTGGGGGAGGGTTTAGGGTTTATGGTTTAAGGTTTAGAGTTTAGGGTTTAGAGTTTAGGGTTTAGGGTAACCTCTTGTTCCTTGTCCCTCGTCCCTCGTCCCTCGTCTCTCATATCTTGTTTCTATGATTATCGCAGTCGATTTCGACGGTACCATCGTCGAGCACCGTTATCCGGCCATAGGTCCCGAAATACCGTTTGCCGTTGATACGTTGAAACTTTTGGCTCGCGAACGCCATCAGTTGATTCTCTGGACCGTTCGCGAAGGCGATTTGCTCACCGATGCCATCGAGTTCTGCCGCAGCCGTGGGTTGGAATTCTATGCCGTCAACAGCAATTATCCGGAAGAGAAACTGTCGCATGGCAACTATTCCCGCAAGCTGAAGGCCGATCTGTTCATCGACGACCGCAATCTGGGTGGCCTCCCCGATTGGGGACTCATCTATCGCATGATTCACGACGGATTAACCTTCGAAGACGTTTACCGTCACCCCCAGCCTTCGGTTCCGTCAAGGCAGCAAGGCTTTGGGGAGAAACTGTGGAGATTTTTTGGAATTAAAAGTTAAATACTCAATTTATTATTTATTCATTATTCATCATGCTATCATTCAAACGTTATCTTTGGATTCTCTCGCTTCCGTTGCTACTCTCCGGATGCGCATCTTATAATAAGTCAGTCTATCTTCGTCACGACAAGGTGCTCGACGCCATCGAGCAGCAAGGCCGTCTCTACGAATACCGCATCATGCCCAAGGACGAATTAGTCATTGTCGTCAGCACGTCCGATCCTGCCTCCTCCGTTCCCTTCCTTCGCAAGTTGGGGCAGAGCAAGGAGATGAGTCAGAACACCCAGGGCGTTAACAATGCCAAGCTGTTGAACTACTTGGTCGATAACGAAGGTTGCATCGACTATCCCGTTCTCGGCAAGCTCTTCGTTTCCGGCCTTTCCTGTCGCGAGTGCGAGGCACTGATCCGTCAGAAGTTGGAAGCCTACCTCAACGAAGTGCCCAATGTCACCGTCCGCATCGACAATTTCAAGGTCAGTGTGATCGGCGAAGTTGCCAGTCCGGGAACATTCACCGTCACCGACGAGCGCATCAACATCTTCCAGGCCCTGGCCCAGGCCGGCGACATGACCCTCTTTGCCGACCGCGACGATGTGCAGCTCCTGCGCGAAGATTCCATCGGTCGGCGTCATGTCATCCATCTCGACCTCACCGAGGCCGGCATAGCCTTAGCCCCCGAATACTATCTGCAGCAGAACGACATTGTCTATGTCAAGCCCACCAAGGCAAAGGTACGTTCCAATACGTTCAGCGACAACGCCTCCATCTGGATCAGCCTGCTCAGTCTGGCCTCCACTTTGGCTTCCCTGTTCATTATTGCCTTTCAGTAAAGGCGAGGAGGGCGTTTTGAGAATGAAGAATGAAGAATTTAAGTTTCGCAAGTTTATTAATAGGTTGTAGTTAAGGAGTTAAGTAGTTAAGCCAATACTTTTGTGAAAAGGATACAGACCATACACTTCATCGTCTCTAACTTCCAAGCAGGTGTGTCAAAACAAAGGTATCTGCAACTCTCCTCCTTCAGGAAGGAGGAGTACCCGAAGGGGG
>CAJKOW010000068.1 GCA_905201685.1 uncultured Bacteroides sp.
CTTCAAGCGCAGACTGCGCCGTTCCAGTGCACTGACTGTTGCACTGGGAGTGCAACAACTGCTGCACTGTGAGTGCACTAACTACTGCACTGTGAGTGCACTAACTGGTGCACTTACTGGGGACAACTGGATCGTTTTTAGCAGGATAATAGGCAAATTAGCTGGAGAAGATTAACCAAGCTGTGAGTCAGATTAGGTTGGAACGGAAAATAGAATACTGTAAGGACTGAATAAGTATATAAAAGTAACGCTGCCCTTGAAACCGTCACCTGATGAAGGAGAAGGTTTCAGTGGCAGCGTTGCCTTTCGTTTTTGTTTCTTGATTGATCCTACTGTAAGTGATCCACCGGAACGATATAAAGCATGGATCATGCTTTACTCTATGATGTTGATTCTGGCTTTTTCTTTCAGCTTGATGTTCAGTTCGGCTTTTTCGCTCAGCGGAGTCCAAATGACTTGGCGACATTCATTTTTTTGTAAATAACAGTCAGATTCGTATGAGCCGCTAAGGTGTTCGGTGTCGATATGGAATGAATCTGTGTCAACTGTCCACTCTCTGATTAAGTCAAGATTGAGATACAAGTTATCTACCTGTCCGCTTTGGAATAACAGTGTAGGAGCCTTGGCAGAAAGGGATCTTATCTGGCAATTATCAATTGTTGCTGTTCCTAATGTGCTAAACGCAAGTGAGTCGCAGGATAGGTCGGCGAACTGTGTATGCATGTAATTGCTTTCTGAGATGATTTCTTCTACTCTTTGGGGAATATTCATTTGGATAGCTTCGCAACGTACTCTCAGCCATTTCATTTTTTGGTATTGTGGAGCCAGTTTGTCTGTCGGGAACGAGAAATAAATTTGGAGGGTGTCGCCCACTGTCTTCCATTCCATGTAATTGTTTAATTCGGAGGAGTATGTCAGGCTGCCGGTCAGTGAATCGGTTGGGCCGATTTTCAGTGTTGTCTGGTCAAAGCTGACATGTCTTTTTCCGAGATCCTGTGCTTCCACTTTCCACATCAAGTGTACAACTCTGCATTCGGGCATTTGTCTGCTTGTCCGTTCTCCTTTGATGTCTAAAAAGGATTCTTCCCAAGTGATACTTGTGTTGAAAATAGATGCCAGGGTGCCAATCACCAGTATTGCTCCGGCAAAAAGCATTCCTATTATAATATATGTGGTACGTTTCATAATTCGTTTTCTTTATTTTTATTCTTTATAAACTCTTGATACATGGCCGAGAGTTCTTCAGGCTTAATGTCGAGGGTGTACATTTGCTTGAAAAAATAGTCGGCTTCTTCTTTCAGAAAATATTCGCGTCGTAGCGACAGTATCAGTTTGGATGCGCCGGGTGAAACAAAGTAGCCGATGCCACGCTTGTTGTAGATGATTCCTTGCGACTGCAGGTAGTCGTACGAGCGCATAGTGGTATTGGCGTTAACTTCCACCACAGCTGCATATTCTCTGACCGATGGTATGCGTTCGTCTTCCCCGTATTTCCCGAGTAATACTTCGTCGCAGATGCGGTCTGCAATTTGCAGATAGATGGCTTTGCTTTCTTTAAAATTCATGTTACCAGCGATTTATGATTTCTGATTCTTTGAAACGGAAATAGGCGAGTGTCCAGTTGAACAGGGTTATGAATGAACATAAGCTAATGACAACAAAATTGAAAGAATCTTCTGAGCTAAATATTCCGTTTGGTTCTTCTATATATTTTTCTGCAAAGACATTTGCAACAATAACTCCTACTGTGATATATGCAATGCTGATGCACACAAGGGCCACGCAAGTATTGACAAACGAGCGTTTGGGCCAGATGACGCTGCCCAGAACAAAGAAAGATTGCAGGCAGAAATAAGCGGCTATGTTGATACTGATGCTTGATTTAGCCTGATAGAATCCCGATTTCAGAAAATAGTCCCAGGGCACGGGAGCTATCGGTTCGATGTCCGGATAGAAGATGTTGTAAATCACTACGCGTGTCCAGTCGGCCAGCTTGAATGCTATCAAAAAGCATACCAGAAAGGCAAAAGTATATATCAGCCATCGTGAGAGGAACTTTTCGAACATGGTGGCGGGTGTCATCAGGATGTTTATCCGTCCGGTTTTGCTTTTCATCCGTTCCATGACGAAAGAAGCGCTCAGCATTCCCATGATATGTATGGCTATGACAAATACCCATACGGTTATGTTCCACATGATATCTTCGGAATTATGACTTCCGGGCAGTTTGCTTAAATATTGCCAAAAGCCTGCCCATATCAGAATGATGGCCATGATGCCGTACATCATGACGAAACGGAGCAGGTTGGGGCGCCAGCTTTCCACCATCTCTTTGCGACAGATACTGGCAAAGCGAGGCATGCTGAAAAAAGTATCTTTTATCATATTCTTTGCTATTTTGTGGGGTGAAACATCTCGGCAATCTGTTCCGGTAGGGACAGGGTTGCACCAAACAATAACTCCAGATTCAACTCAGTCTCTTCACCTTCTGTATTAGGCAACATCAGATAATTGCCCTGTATGGATGGCAGCGTGTATAGAGCCTGTGCGGCCAGCGTACGGTCGTCGCTTTCTATAAACATGAATTTGTCGCAGATATCGCTTGTCGATGCATCAAGCAGAATGCGACTGTTGTCTATAATCAGTACGTGGTCCAGCACCTTGTCTATATCGCGTACCTGATGGGTAGAAATCACAATGGTTCGTTCGTCCGACATGCCCGATGCAATGAATTTGCGGAACTGGCTTTTGCCGGGGATGTCCAGACCATTGGTCGGCTCGTCCATCAGCAGTAGCGAAGTGTTGGTGGCAAGGGCGAAACTCATAAAGACTTTTTTCTTCTGTCCCATTGACAGGCTGCCCAGGTCGGTATCCAGATCCATCTCGAAGAAGTGCAGATACTTCACCATGTCTTCTTTGCTGAATTTCGGATAGAACGAACTGTTCAGTTCGATATAACTTACTAATGAGATAGCCGGGAGCTGGAATTCTTCCGGAACCAGAAACATATCCTGTAAAGTGGCAGGTAATCGTCGGCGGACATTTAAGTCGTGAAACGTAACCTCTCCACTCTTCGGAGTAAGCAGACCTGCCATCAGGTAGAGCAGTGTAGATTTACCGGTACCGTTCTTGCCCAACAGCCCGTAAACCTTTCCTTTTTCTAACGCAAGCGAGAAGTCGTGCAAGACTTCTTTTTTCTTGCGGTGATAGCTGAATGAAATGTTTTTTACTTGCAACATACCGTAATTTGTTTAAAGTCAGATGTCAGGCTTCAAGATACAAGTGCAGGCCTTATCAACCTGTATCTTAGCCTTTCCCTCTGCTGATTAAGTGTATTAGTATAATAGTACACTGCAAATATAAAGAGGATTTTTAGAAAAACAATAGTTCTTGCATAAAAAAGTTCAATTTTTTGGGAGCGTGGTATTGGTATGCGGTAGGGCTTTATGGCAGAAGGATACTTCCACATTATTATAATAAGCAGTGGGGACGAGCAAGTGTATTGCTGATGAGTATCTTGTGTGGTAGGCAGATTGATTGAGTGGATCATTGCTCCACGAAAGGAGAGGAGGGATATAACAAAAAAGGTGGCCTTTGTGTGGTCACCTTTTTTCTGGTATTTAGTTGCGGAGGCCTGACTCGAACAGACGACCTTTGGGTTATGAGCCCAACGAGCTACCAACTGCTCCACTCCGCGATGTTTCTCGTTTGCGAGTGCAAAGGTACGACTTTTATTTGAATATGCAAATATTTTGCAGAATATTTTTTTATTTGATGGTGGGAGCAACTATTGAAAGATGTATTTCAGTTCCTGATTGGCATTAATTGTTTTATTTGTTTGTAATATATGCAGAAAAGTCTTACTTTTGCTCAAATTATTAAGCAATGTGCAATTAACCTATGACCGTATCGAAGACAAAAGCCAAGTTAGTGGATGTAGCTCGTCAGCTGTTTGCAAAGATGGGGGTGGAGAATACCACAATGAATGATATCGCCCTCGCTTCCAAGAAAGGTCGACGTACGTTATATACCTATTTTAAAAGTAAGGAAGACATCTACATGGCTGTAGTCGAGTCGGAACTTGATATTCTTTCGGACATGATGAAGCGTGTGGTCGAGAAGGATATTTCACCCGATCTGAAGCTGATGGAAATGATTTATACCCATTTGGATGCGGTGAAAGAGGTAGTTTACCGTAACGGTACGTTGCGTGCCAATTTCTTTCGCGACATATGGCGGGTTGAGAAAGTCCGTAAACGGTTCGATGCCAACGAAATATTGATATTCAGGGACGTCTTGCGCGAAGGAATGGAGAAAGGTGTGTTCGTCATCGACGATTTGGACATGACGGCCGAAATTATGCACTATTGTATAAAAGGTATTGAGGCACCCTATATCCGGGGGCATGTCGGTGCTGATTTGGACGATGAAACGCGCGACCGTTATGTGACACGTCTGGTACTGGGTGCTTTGGGAAAGAAAGTATAATTATCAATCATTCATAAATCAATTACAATTATGGGATTATTAAATGGAAAAACTGCCCTTATCACCGGCGCCGCCCGTGGTATCGGTAAGGCTATCGCTCTGAAGTTTGCTCAAGAAGGAGCCAATATCGCTTTCACTGACTTAGTGATTGATGAAAATGCTGAAGCTACAGTCAAGGAAATCGAAGCGTTGGGTGTAAAGGCCAAAGGATATGCTTCGAATGCTGCTAATTTCGAAGATACGGCAAAGGTTGTAGAAGCCATTCACACCGATTTCGGTCGCATCGATATTCTGGTCAACAATGCCGGTATCACTCGCGATGGTCTGATGATGCGTATGAGCGAGCAGCAATGGGATATGGTGATCAACGTCAATCTGAAATCGGCGTTCAACTTCATCCATGCATGTACTCCGATCATGATGCGTCAGAAGGCCGGCAGCATTATCAACATGGCTTCTGTAGTAGGTGTTCACGGTAATGCCGGACAGGCTAACTATTCTGCTTCGAAGGCAGGTATGATTGCTTTAGCCAAGTCTATCGCTCAGGAACTCGGTTCGCGCGGTATCCGTGCCAATGCCATCGCTCCGGGCTTTATCATGACAGCCATGACCGATGCCTTGTCCGATGAGATCAAGGCTGAATGGTGCAAGAAGATTCCTTTGCGTCGCGGCGGTACGCCCGAAGACGTGGCTAACATTGCTACCTTCCTGGCTTCCGATATGTCATCTTATGTATCCGGTCAGGTGATTCAGGTAGATGGTGGTATGAATATGTAATCGGTGCCTATGACTGTCCTGTACGAAGACAATCATATCATTATAGTCAACAAGACCGCTTCCGAGATTGTTCAGGGAGACAAGACCGGCGATACGCCGCTTTCGGAGACCGTAAAACAGTATCTGAAGGAAAAGTATCAGAAGCCCGGTAACGTCTTTATCGGTGTGACTCACCGCCTGGACCGCCCCGTGAGCGGTCTTGTTGTTTTTGCCAAAACCAGCAAGGCGCTTGGACGCCTGAATGAAATGTTCAGAGCCGGTGAGGTGAAGAAAACTTATTGGGCCATTGTGAAAAACATGCCCCCTGAGCCGGAGGGCGAACTGGTGCATTACTTGGTGCGTAACGAGAAGCAGAACAAAAGCTATGCTTACGATTCGGAAAAGCCTGGCAGCAAGAAGGCCATTCTGCACTACCGCCTGATAGGGCACTCGGACAATTACTATTTGCTGGAAGTCGATCTGAAGACCGGACGCCATCATCAGATCCGTTGTCAGTTGGCCAAGATGGGTTGTCCCATCCGTGGCGACCTGAAGTATGGATTTCCGCGTTCCAATCCCGATGGAAGCATTTGTCTGCATGCACGTCGGGTTCGTTTTGTACATCCGGTATCGAAAGAGGTCATTGAGGTGGTGGCACCTGTTCCCGATAGCAATTTGTGGCATGCCTTTTCGGCTGATCGCTGATGTTGGCCTCTGGTAGCTGCTGTCTGTCAGATGAAAAAATATAAAAGCCGTTCCCCAGAATAGACAAGGAGGGAGCGGCTTTTATATAGCAGTGTGCTTACTATTATTCGGCGACCTTCGTTTGATGCTTGGTTTTGTTTTTGGGCGCCTCTGACCACGACTGGCCAGAGACGCACCACCACAAACAAACATAAACAGGGCTGCTACTAATACATTGTCATAATCTCATAAATTCATTTGCTTTTTTAAGAGTTTCTATATTCCTGGTTTACTACTTTTCGATTATTAAGGTTATGGATATGCTTGGACATATCCCTTCATTAAATTCAGATCAAACGATGTGCCAAAATTACACATGGAAGACTAACTCGTTGTCTTTTAGAAGAAAAAGTGTGGTCGGAATAGAAAATGTATGTGTGGAAGAAGTGTGGAATTGTGGAAGAAAGTGTGGAATAAATCCACACTTTTAGTCGGTAATACTATAAAGTTTCAGTTTGTTGTATAGGGTTTTTCTGTCTATACCTAACAATTGGGCGGCGCGGCTTTTGTTGTTTCCTGTTTGCTGTAGGGCATTGATGATTTGTTGTTTTTCAGTTTCTTCATTGCGCAAAGTCATGTTCGGTACAGGTGCTGCCGATTCTTTCAGTTCGCTCAGTTCGTTCAGGGTGATGAATTTTCCCTGTGCCAGCAGGGTGGCGCGGCGCACGATGTTTTTCATCTGACGCAGGTTTCCCGGCCAATGGTATTCCAGCAGTGCTTTGGATGCTTTGTCGTCGAAGCCGATGAGCTGCTTGTCCATTTCGCGGTTGGCCTGGTCCAGGAAGAAGTTGGCAAAGAGCAGGATGTCTTCGCGTCGGTCTTTTAGTTGTGGCATGCGCAGGGTAAACTCGTTGATACGGTGGTACAAGTCTTCACGGAAGGCTCCTTTTTCGATGGCCTGTTCCAGGTTCTCGTTGGTAGCCGTTACCAGACGGACATCTACGTTGATTTCCTTGTTCGAACCAACGGGGCGGACTTTTCGTTCTTGCAGTGCGCGCAACAGCTGAATCTGGACTTCGTAGCTCAGGTTGCCTACTTCGTCCAAAAAGATGGTTCCGCCATTGGCTGCGACAAAGGCTCCGGTTTTGTCGGTCAGTGCGCCGGTGAAGGCACCTTTCACGTGGCCGAAAAACTCGGAGGCAGCCAGCTCTTTGGGTATCGAGCCGCAGTCGATGGCCACAAACGGCTGGTCGGCCCGTTTGCTGAGTTGGTGAATGCGGTGGGCTACATATTCTTTCCCTGTTCCGCTTGCCCCATTGATTAGGACGGACATGTTGGTGGGTGCAACTAATTTCACGTAATCCTTAATTCCGCAACACCTTTCAAAAAAAATAATTTAAAGTACTGAGTAATAAT
>CAJKOW010000069.1 GCA_905201685.1 uncultured Bacteroides sp.
TAGACCGCATTTATCCGGCTGTTCATCGCAAGACGGCGGTCGATATGCTGGCCGAAGGCGGGCTACTGACCGAATTCCTGACCGATACCAACCCCGACCGTCATAACTTTGTCAGCCGCAACCGCATTGTGGCGGGCATGAGCGATGCCGTCATTGTGGTAGAATCGGCAGCCAAAGGCGGTTCGCTGATTACGGCAGAACTGGCCGAGGGCTACCATCGCGACTGTTTTGCCTTGCCCGGACGTGCCACGGACGAGTATTCGCGCGGTTGCAACCGGCTGATCCGCGACAACAAGGCAGCCTTGATTAACGATGCTGCCGACTTTGTGAAAGCCATGAACTGGGGACGGAGCACCGACCGCAGCAGCCGGATGGCGTCGGGCGTACAGCGCAGCCTTTTTCCCGAACTGACCGAGGAAGAAGCACGTGTCGTCAAGATTCTGAGTCGCAACGACCTGCATATCAACACTCTGGTGGTCGAAGCCAACATCCCGGTGAACCGCATGAGCGCCCTTTTGTTCGAACTCGAAATGAAGGGCATGGTCAAAGCGCTGGTAGGCGGAGTCTATCACTTGCTGGCATAGTCGCCGGCTTGCGTCAGCCGGATGTTCCATACGCCGGGCGTAAGTACCTTTTCGGCCGACTGGCAAGCGGTGCCGTTCACGCTCATGCCTGTATATCCGTCGGGCAGGCAGAAGCACGCCTCCGTACCTTGGGGAACTTCCAGCACGATGTCGCACCGGCGGCTTTCCTTGTCGAGCGACAGTCGTATTTCTCTTTTCCCGCTCAGGGGTACAACGGCCCGTATCTGGTTCAGGTGTGCGGGATGCGGACTGACGCGGAAACGGCGGAAAGCGGGAGCCGTCGGTTCAATTCCGGCTATATACTGGCTCATGACGGTCAGCGGGCCGCCGCTCCAGGCATGGTTGTAAGTGCCGCCGCCGAAACCTTCCGAGCCGATTCCCCATCCTTCCCACAAGGTAGTCAGCGGGCTGTCTGTCATGGCGCGGTAGCGCAGTTTCATCCGGTTGAGGGCATCCTGGTGGTAGCCCATCAGGCAGAGGGCTTGCAGGACGTATTTCTCCATATACGGACTGGCATGATATTGTTGGCCGAAGAAGGGGCGCAGTGCCGGATAGAGCGTGTCGGGCAGTGTACCCGAAACCACGGCAAGGGCTTGCGGGCGGTCGTCGGGCAGACCCTGGTGCGAGGGTGACACGTAGTAGCTTCCGTTCCAGTATTTCTGGTGGAAGGCGGTGCGTGCACGGTCGGCCGTAGTCTGTGCCCAGTCGGCTTCGGTGGTGTCGCCGATCAGGCGTGCCATGCGTTCGTAGCCTTGCAGGGCGATGATGTACCATTGGCTGAACAGCAGTTCCATGTCTTTGTTCTCACCCCAGTCGCCCCAGGTCCATCCTCCTTTGCGGGGAATAGCCAGTCCCTGGGCGTCGGTCTTCCATACGTGGATGTATTTCTTTACGTTGGGATATACGTAGCCGATGGTGGCGCTGTCGGCCGTACCCATGTAGTACGTCCAGAAGCCGTAGTAGCCTACGCTGGCCAGCATCTGCATGGGCAGTTCCGAGTCGTAGTTTCCGGCAGGTACAGGGGCGAAGATGGTGCTGTCGGCACGTTGCCAGTCCATCAGTTCGCGGATGCCTTTGCGGGTCAGCAGATGGGCTTTCTCGTCGAGGGCATAGAAGGCTTCGCCCAGTTCGTTCACCACATCGCCCCACCACTGGGCACGTTCGCGGTCGGGGCAGTCCATGTAGGTGTCGCGCATGGTGATGTACAGGGTTCGCTGCGACTTCTCCCACAGGCGGTTCAGGGCAGGGTCGTCGCAATGGAAACTTCCGGCAAAGTAGGTGTCGTAGCCCGTTTCGCGGTACATCAGGTCGAGGACTTCGGCATCCTTGGGCACCTGATAGACTACGTAGTGGCCGTTCATCCAGCCAAGGCATTCAAAGTCTTGTTCGCCCTGTCGGGTGATATATTCGGCAAAGACGTTGTTGGCCGATCCGCCGGTGTAGTTGTCGGTGCGGATGCGTACTTTCCGACCTTTGTCGGCGCGCAGCCGGATGTAGGGGGTGATTTGCGCGTTGTAGGGCAGGTAGGCGTGGAGGATGGTGTCGTTTATCCTTTCCGTACGTTCGTAAGGCTTCAGACCGTAGTCTTTCCATTGGGGGATGGGGCGTGGTTGCAGCTTGTTCCATCCGGCTGCTGCCAGGTCGGTGAGGCGTGCGTCGGGCCACTGGCTGTCGTCGAAGTCGGGACGGGTGAAGTCGATGTCCTTTCCGGCGTCGAAGCCGATGTTCGACTCGGGCAGGCGGTAGTTGGGCTGTTCGCCTTCGGGCTGGTAGAAGGCGGGATGGGCGATGCTCTTCCACGGCTTGCGGAGGCGGATGTCTTTTCCGTCGACGTTCAGGGCGAAGGTCATGCCGGGAGTGGGCGAGTTGCGGTGGCTGAAGCCGTCTTTTCCGAAGTACCACACCAGCAGGGCGATGGTGTTCTGGCCTTTCTTCAGGGCGGGCAGCGAGCCGATGGTGTCGCAATAGGTGTCGTTGGGGTTGGGGCCGCGTTTCAGGCCGCCTTCGCGCACTTGCAGTTCGCCGTTCACCCACAGCCAGTATTTGCTGTCGGCAGCTATGTGCAGGCTGACGTTGCGGGGTTGCCGCTTCAGGTTGACGGTGTTGCGGAAGCAGTACCACGAGCCGGGTTCTATCTCGTCCGGCGGGCAGTCGGGACTGATGACCTGTGCGACGGCGGTGTACGTGCCGATGCACAGCAGGATGAGTGTGTACAGCAGTTGTTTCATATTATTGGGTTCTGTTTATGTGTGTGTGTCAGGGTATAGGCAAAAAAAAAGGAGTACCGCTGTACTCCAACCTTTGTTAACCTTAAATCTAATACTATGAAAAACACGTTGCAAAGGTACGGACTTTGGCGAAATCTGCAAATTCTGTAAGCAAAAAGCCGTTTTTTATAACATGCTTTAATATCGTTACAGGTTCTTTTACATCTTTCGCCCGGTTTTGTGTCCTGTCTGTTGCCACTGTTCTTCTTTTTACTCCTCCGTCCGCGTATAGGCTTCAATCTCGCGGATGGCATCTTTGGCCTTGCGGCGCACTTTGTTGAGGTGTATCAGGCCCATGATGGCTCCGACCACGAATCCGACGCCTCCTCCGATGCAGATGGTTGCTCCTCCTTCCTTGGGATAGCTTTCAATGAGGAACCAGACTATCCACAGCGCGGCGAAGGGCAGGCCGAAGTACAGCCATTTCAGCCCCAGGCGGTTCATGCGTATCAGGGCCTGGCTGATGTTTATCAGGTTGCCGGTCGATATTTCTTTGGGGTTTATTCCTTTGTGGCTGTATACCTGATAAATGCAGGCTACGATCAGAAAGAGGGAGGTCACGACGCAGAACAGCCACGAATAGCCCGTCGAGATGAAGAACAGGTTGCAATAAATCAGTGCAAAGGGGACTAGTATGTACATGGAGCGGATTTTCCGTTTGATGTAACCAAGTTTTTCCCGGATCGATTGCATGATCATCTTTTCGTTGACGATGGTTTCTTTCGCCAGTTTCTCTTTCAACAGTCTGATTTGCTGTTTCATTTCTTCCAGTTCGAAGTTATCTTGATGCTTTTCCATACTGATGCGTTTTTAGCGGTTCGACATTTTTTTCAACTCCTCTTTGATGCGATACAGGCGCACGGACACGTTTTTGGTCGAGATACCTACAATGGCTCCTATCTCTTCGTAGCTCATGTTCTCCAGCCACAGCAGGACGATGGCGCGGTCGAAGGGCTTTAGCTTGTGGATGCGGTCGTAGAGCTGGCGGATTTGCCGGGAGTCTTCGTCGTTGTCCTTAAACAGGTTGATGTCCATCGTCAGTGGGAGGGTAGCCCGCTTCTGCTTTTTCCGTTCGTAGGAGATGCAGGTGTTGAAGCTCACTCTCCATATCCAGGTGTCGATGCTGCTTTGGTTCCGGAAGGAGGGATACCCTTTCCAGAGGTTGATGAGTACTTCCTGAAACAGGTCGCTGACTTCATCGGAATCGTTCGAGAACATAAAGCACACCGTGTAGATGGTGCTTTTGTGTTCCTTGATCATTTGCGCAAATGTGGTGTCCAATGTTTCCATATCGAATTCTGATTTGTTTTTGTCCGTTAGACGCAGGTGTTGCCGGAAAAACTACACGAATATAGTGTTTTTTTTATTCATACTTGCACGGTTTGCGAGCAACACTTGTTGCGATTGCTAACTATTGATGTTACGCGGCTAAAGTGGATAATTGGGAATGGAAAGTGCTACTTTGCGGGTGAAGGATGGATACGCGTGGATGAGGCGGATTTTTTTGCCCGGTTTTGTGTCCTTTCTGTTCCACTTGCTCTTCTGTCCGCGTATAGGCTTCGATCTTGCGGATGGCATCTTTGGCTTTGCGGCACACTTTGTTGAGGTGTATCAGGCCCGTGATGACTCCGACCACAAACCCGATGCCTCCTCCGATGTAGATGAACTCTTCGCTGTCTTTGGGATAGCTTTCAACGAGGAACCATTAAGAATGTGATGCAGAGCTATGACAATACCAAAGAACAGCAACAGGCAATCTGAATATGGCTTTGTAACTATGCGGATAGTCGATAGACCTTTGGTGAAATAAAACATCGGCATACCTACAAAGAGGTTGCCGATGTTACAGAGGGTAAGTATGATTTGAAAATAGATAAAATTTTAAATCAAAGATCTATACTTTAACTAATTCAACCATAATTACTCATTTACTCCAAAATTCATCTTTTATTTTTTCGTAATGCCTTGACTTTATTATATCAGGAGTATTATCGACTGATGGAAATTCTTCTGCTATTTCTTGAGCTAAACAAAACAATAACTTATCACCTAAAATTGTAGAATATTTCCCTCTTAGTGCCTTTTCATACCAATTTATTAAATCATTTTCGGTAACGATGCTTTGGATATGAGCTCGCCATCCTATTTGTGATAAAAGTGAAATTATAATATCTTTCTCTGCATCTTTGCAAACTATCACTATTTTATCACTTGAAACACTATTTACAATGTTTTCTGCCAATGTTACATCCAAGCTCAAATGTTTAATTTGAATAGCCGGTCCCCAATTAGAATACATATCTAATCCACGGTCAGCCGCATTTGTCACTCCAACCCTATAAACCTTAGCATCCTGAATATATTGAGGAGTTGAACTATTCAAACACATAACTTTTTGAGAAAAATCTTCAAATTCTTTAAGAAGAGGATATGCTTCTTCTTTCACTGTTATCTCTACTTCCAACTGAAGAGCTTCTACCAACGTAGAGAATAAGGCGTATACAATAATTTCATATATTTTGTCAAGACTTCGTTTTAGTCCAGCCTCATTCCAGAAAGAATCAATAAAATTCTTTACATAAAAGCTTTCTGCCGAAGCATTAAGGCAATAGTTCAAAGCGTTACTTAATTGGATATGTCTGTTAGTAAACTGATTGTATATGTAGGCCTCTACAGCTCCATTGGTTCTTCTATTTTCATTACCTAATACAACAAGAACTGATGGTGGAGTTGCATTATCATTGAACAAATCATCTTGGAATCGGGCACTACTAGTACATTTTCTCCCAACAAGAGGTATAGTTATAGCATCTCGCCATTTTTTACTCTGCATTCTATAATCCTCTAAATTTGAGAGGTCTATATCTTTATATATTCTGTCTCTGTATAAAATTTCCGCAACTTGAATCGGTTTATACAAATGCACTCGACCTTTTTCGATAACAGTGTCTAATGCATGTTTAGCTTCTTCTATTGTAACCACAACTATTTATTTAATTCATATTGTTTTAAAGAAAAAATCATTTGTTTTGCTACTGCCGAAATAACAGGTACGGCAACGGAGTTGCCCGTTTGGTGTTTTATATGCCCATAAGATACAACTATCTTAAAATCATCAGGAAATCCCTGTAATCTTAACATTTCACGTTCAGTAGGTCTTCTTTCATCATTTATAAGTATATAGTTAGCCGAAGCACCAGCTCTTAGACATGATGAATAAGGATGTGGAGTTATACTCCCTGCCATGTTTTCATGTGAAATATATGGTTTCGGATAATTGGGGTCTTTAAGTCTCATCAATCGTGATTGCCTGATATTATCCTTTACATAATATTTTTCATCTACATTTGTTTCCAGTATATCTATGAGTTTTTTACGCTTAGAAACAGGTATAGGTTCAGGGAAAGTAAACATAACATCGTCTTTGAAGCCAACAATAATAATCCGTTCACGCTTTTGAGGAACTCCGTAGTCCAATGCATTTAGTACTTTAGCATAAACATTATATCCTAATGCCTCTAAATGCTTTCGTATGATTTGAAATGTTTTTCCTTTATCGTGGGCTGTTAAATTTCTGACATTTTCCAACATAAAAGCCTTAGGTCGTTTTTCCCTTAATATTCTTTCTATTTCAAAGAATAGAGTTCCGCAAGTTTCATTTTCAAAGCCTTCTTTTTTCCCTATAATGGAAAAGGCCTGACAAGGAAAACCTCCAAGTAAAATATCAAAATCAGGAATGTCCTTTGCTTCTATTTTGGTTATATCACCGGAAGGATATTCTCCAAAATTAGCCTCATAAGTTTTACATGCTTTTTCATCAAACTCCGAAGAAAAGACACAATGTCCTCCCGCAGACTCAAAACCTAACCTTATACCTCCAATTCCTGCAAATAAATCTATAAAGCGAAAAGAATTCCAATCCATTTTATGATAATTTATTATTACTTACAAATAAGTCTTTCATGTCTACACCAAGTATATTGGTTGTTTTTTTAAGTCGGGTTGCTATTATTACTATATCATTTACTTACGGTACATGTGGATTTTCCAAGTTACTCGGCTAACCTCTTGACTATTTTTACCTTGCTCTACAAGTTCTATTTTTAATCTATTTAAATTTGACATAGACTTCAATCCATTAAACTTAAATACAAAGATATGTAATTTTCATGATGAACAGAATATTAAGAAATGAATTTTTAACCTTAGCATACCATTAGCTCTATTTTTTATTGTGATGCTTTATTGGTCATTACTGTGCCAAATGATTTTACAATCCTTGGGTATCTTTTTATTTATATATAGTTGAATATCATTAATAAAAATATTCCTATATCGAATTCTGATTTGTTTTTGTCCGTTAGACGCAGGTGTTGCCGGAAAAACT
>CAJKOW010000070.1 GCA_905201685.1 uncultured Bacteroides sp.
ATTTTCATTACATGATTTGCGGCTAATGGAGTCAACCTATTTCAGGACAACACATTCTAATTATTCATTTTTAATTTTTCATTGAACCCACGTGAAACTTATCTTTCACCCTATTCGTCTGATTATCAGCATTGATTTTCCCTGTTGAAAGCGTGAACCCGATTTTCCCTTTTCTCCTTTTCATCCATGTTTATCCGTGTTCGTCCGTCTCCCTCCGTGTCGTCCGCGTATCCATCCTTCACCCACTCAAGTGCTACTTGGTGCCCGTAACCACCTACTTTAGCGGCGTAACATCGGTAGTTAGCCGACGTAACAAGCAATCCCGCCGGATATGACAAGCAATGTCACCGAGTTTTACAAGCAATCCCGTCAGGTTTTGCCTGCAAAGCCCACGGGTTTGGTAAGCAAAGCCCGCGAGTATCGCCTGCAACTCCCGTGAGTATTGCTTGCACGGCTCGCGAGCCGTGCTTGTGTCTCTCGCGAGCCGTGCAAGTACCGCTCACTCCCATTTGCACGGTTCAAATCAATAACCAACCTGAGTACTACCGGATAGTTTGTCCAGCGATTTCTTGAAATAATAACGGTACAACACCGGATTGTCCTCCTCGCCTATCCGTTCGGCAACAGACGCCAACTGCGGGTGGTTGCCGGCCTTGATGTGTTCTTTGTTCTGATACAGGAATTCGGCCGAAAGGACCCCCAGGCGACTGTCCGACACTCCGTCGAACAAGATGGAAAGAAGGCCGGAATTGGAATCATAGATGTTCTTTATCAGCCAGCCTGTCGTTCCGTCCCATACCAGGGTCTTCCCGTAGTTGATGACAAGGAACAGGTAATCGTCGTTCGCCTCGATCGCCGTAATCCCCATGCCGACGTGCTGCTGCCGCATCGCCTCGCGCAGTTGGAGCAGCTCCATGTTCGCGTGTTTCTCCCAAAAATCATCATCCGCCACGATTCCGGGCAGGTCTATCACATATTCCACAGCGGCACGCCCTTCCTTCAGGGTGTAAACCCGGTTGGAGAAAGCCGAAATAAAAAGCGGTCGGTTACGGAACGAAGCTATCGGCTCATACAGCAGCTGATGAATGGTGACGCCGCTATGCACCTTCGGGGCATCCAGCAACTTGGCAGCCGTCAGCTTGTCACCCTGACAGGAGAGCATGGCATATTCCCGATCCGTAGCCTTTGCATCGTTGGGAAGCGGATAATGGGCCAACAGGTGTTCGCCTTCGTCGCATGTCATTGCAAAGACGATATTGGCATCGTCATCCTCCAGCGACAACGTTGAATGGAACTTCCCGTCAAACGTATAACGGAATATCTTCTTTTGGACGTTACTGACGATGCAGGCCAGCTGCCGCCCACTGTCCAGATAGAAACAATCCAGATTGTAATACTCTTCGGGACCTTGTCCACGGTGCCCTATTTCGCTGACAAACCGTCCGTGGGCATCAAAGGCAAACAGACCTTTGGTGTCCTGTACAAAATAGTAGTTGCCCGCCCGCTTCGCATAGAGGACATCGCCCAGCAATATCCGGTCGGAAGTTTCCAGCGGAACATAGCTGACGCTGTCCACTAACTCATGAAGATCCATTTTCTCCAGGATATGACTGTCCGCTACAGTGATGACCTTCCCCTCCGCATCCGGGGAAGAAGCCGATGGCTTGCAGGCCACCATTCCGATAAGGACAAAACCTAAAAGCACGATTCGTGTATTCATTCTTTTTTATTTTATTTAAGTTTCGTATGTAATACTACTCTGGAAGTTAAGAAGTTATAGAAGTTATCACTCCGCTTTGCTCTGTTAGAAGTTAAAGCCGATAGTTCGGCAAAAGGGAAAAATGGCAGTAACAGGTCTATCGGCTTTTAACTTCTAAGCCCACCTTGGTGGGCGATAACTTCTTCTAACTTCTTTAACTCCTGCAAGTTTTGCACTTGCAAAACTTGAGTTTTAATCAAAAAGCAACTTATATCGGATAAAATAGTTCTCATAGTTTCCATTGAATCCATAGAGCATATTGTTTACCTCGTCCACATCGAACAGGAAGGGAACCACATCGAAACTGTATTGGGCTACTCCCCTGCCCTCATAATCCAATACTTCCAGGCAGCAACCATTCTCCTGCCGGTCGTACAAGGCATAAATGTACTTCCGGCCTGCCATGACGTTCAGATAGCGCTGTACGGTATGCTGCATGTCGCCCATGCGGATATCAGGCTTCACGTCCTTGTCCACCAGACGCTTATATAACGTCATGTCCGAAACCCGGTATAGGTCTATCTGTTTCTTATAGCTATATGCATAGACTATAAAGTCATCGTTGGCAGACATGATTCCGCGATGGCTGTCAAAGAAAGTTTCGCCATGCTCATCGCGTTCCATCGTTATCTGTCCGCTTGGCTTTCCGGTTACCAGATTTATCTTTTTGATCGTATAATCGGTAGAAACGGTGCTGTAAACCAGCAAAGAGTCGCGCAGAATGTGCATCTGGTTGAAATTGTCGTATTGCGGCAGAAGAAGTGCGCGGGCTGCCTTCATCGCCTGTCCGTCGGCGACCATTGCTTTTATCGTGACAGGCGTGTAGCCCCATACATACAATGTATCCGAAAAACTTCGGCAAAACATCGGGAAGAGTCCTATTTCATCTTTGCCCTGTCCTTTGGTGCCCCAGCTGCTTTGCGGCATCAAATCGGGCAATTCGTACCGCCACAGCATCGTGTCGCTTCTGCTGCTTGCCACGAACATCGATTTCCCTTTCAATGCAATAAAATCCGGAGCAATGATCTCCTTGCATTCCAACATGTCCCCCTTCAAAGCCGCTTTCCGCTCAAAAGCCGGAAAAGGCACTTCGACGGATTGGGATGCGCATCCTGCCAATAAAAACAGCGACAACAACCCATACAAATAAGATTTCATATCCATACCCATGTTTCTATTTTTCAATGTTTCTTTGCGTAATCTGTTACATGTCAAACGTATAAATCTCGTCTTCATTTTCGGCAAACACGCCATAAATGGTCTGTTCCTTCTCGTCAATGGCGAACGAACTGATCATGCGGTCCAGATACAGCCGCTTCAGGGGCTTGCCCTCCCACGAAAATATCTGGACGGACGGGCAGGCCTTACGTTCCCTGATCTCTTCGGGTGTCATATCAAGGTTCAGCGTATAAATGTACCGTTCCGTTGCGCAGACGGCTAAAGGATAGATTCTTCGTTTGCCCGGTTCGACCGGAATGCGTTCGTCTTTAGGAGCTATATCCAATGTGACATCCCGAAGCAGACGACCGGCCTTGTCTATGATGCGGAAACGGCGGTCCGAAGTATAGAACGAGGCAAAGCGCTCGCCTGAAGGATGGGCGGCGGCAATACGTCCATACGCCTGGTTGCGAGCCAGTACAGAACCGAAACGGTCGGGCGTTTCCGGATAATCGACCTGCTGCTCGGCAGTGCCGTCCGGACGGATAAAGAGGTACTCTTTCTCCTCTTCAAAGTCGGTTTCACACACATAAGCCGAATCTGCCAACATCAGCAAACCGTTGTAATAACTGCGTTGTACCGGAAGTTTGCAGGCAGTCACGACCGCTTTTCCACCGGCCAGTGAGATGCCCTTCACTTCGTTGACATCCAATACATAAGTCCGTCCGGAACGCTCTCCCACAAGCTGGTTGGACGGCATACGGAAATCGGACGGTCCCTCGCCCCGTACCCCGAAGCTGTACAGATACCTGAGTCCGGCTTTGTCGAACACCTGAAAACAAGTATCCATCTTGTCGTTGAACACCACCAGGCAGGAGTCTGCCAGAAACATATTCCTCGGATACAGCATGACCGGAGGAATCCGGTGTACGTCTGCCACCAATGTATCTGTCACATCGAAAGATGTATATACCTCAGTCGTCTCCTGCCTACTGCAAGAACATAGCATCCCGACTGCTATTAATAATGTAAAAATGTTGCGTTGCATCATTCTCATAGTATATTTTCACTCTATCCTTTATTTAATCGTTTATCTCATATTATGTATTGACAGCCATACACACGAATTTAAAACATTGAAGGTGTGTCAAAACAAAAGTATCTGAAGATACCTTATCCCTGTCAGGATTCTATTTTTCTCCCACTGGGACGAAGAACAATACCGGATTCAGATTTTCGGCACTCTGATTCAACCATTCAAAAGTAGCCAACTTACTTTGAGGATGTTCTTTTTTGTATTTTTGTAATGCCTCCGGAGCATAAACATAAATCAGACTTCCTTGGTACGCCCCTACTGCTGTCGCATTCATTTCCGGATTGGGGCAGTCCTTCAGCAAATGAGCATACAAACGGCATTCGCCATCACGGTATTTGACGTAATAGTCCCTGTCGTATTTAAATCCAAAGAAAAGGCCGCCGTCCGGCATATCCATCACATCTTTTAACCAACGGACATAATGGTTCATATCATCATTTTTCACACTTTCCTTGAACTCCTGTGCTTCAATCCATTTCCCTTTAAAGTCAATCCAATAAACCGGATATACCCTTCCCGTCTTTTCTTCGATGCGATACACTTTGTCCGAAAGAGGCCATACGATATAGCGGTCCCGCATCGCATAATAGGAAGCTATACTCACTTCCTGTAACCATTTGTTCTTAGGTAAATACAATTCTTCTTTACCCGTATTGGTCAGAACATGCAGATTATGCTCCGAACGTCGATTAATATTGGGATCCAGCAGGTATAAACCTTCTGGGGTAAAGTGTATTGAAAAGTAAGGCCCCTCTATTTTCATTTTCTCTCCAAGGAAATGCCCGTCCAAATCGTAGGCTTTGATACTGCGATAGTTGTCCAAAACGAACAGGGTATCATTGTAAACGGTAGCATCCGATACAAAAATTACCTCGCCAGGTCCCTGTCCTTTTGCTAATTTCGATCTGAACTTCCCTGACTTATCGAAAATAAACACAGTTGGTTCCATCATGGACAGCACATAGAGCCGATCGCCACTGCAAACAACCTTGGCAATATAACCCAGCATCGACTCGTCCGTGACTTCCAACAGAAGCGGTGAGAAATCAGAAAAAGCAGCTTCTTCCTGTACCGTCTTTCTTTGCTCCAAATCGACAACAATCGTTTCATAGCTCTCACCTGCAGATTTCTCTTTTTGACACGAAACGAACAACAACAGTGCCGACAAAACTAAAAATACATTTCTCATAATAAATATCGATTGATAATTCACTTAAGTTTCGCAAGTGCTCAACTTATTAGTTGACAAGGCTTCAGTTAACAAGTTTACAAGGTTCGGAATGCCCTGTTTGATAAAGTGCCGCTTGAGACAGCTCGTTACAAACTCCTTGTCAACTTGTTACTCGTCAACTGCAACTTGAGCTTGCGAAAGTTGAGATTCTTATTATTTAATATCCCCTAATGATTCATGCTTCTTTCCTCGGGGAAAAGAAGAAGCATTTCATTCCGTCGTATAGCCATATCCACAAATCATGAAAATTAAAATGGTATCAGAAGAACTCATTCTGATAAATAATATTTTATAATAACAGGGTTATCTTCGTCCTGTATTGACAACAATCTCTGACGCGTAGCATCAGACATGTATTTTTTACTTTCTTTGTTCACATAGCTGTCTAATTGGTATGGAAAGATAATGGTAGACAATACATTATCTTGTAAGGCATAACATCTATGCAGCTTCACTTTTGCGTCCGGAGACAGGAAATAAGTTTTTCGGGTACTTCTATTATAAATCACGTGATAAGTATTTCTTTCACTGATGCAACAAGCATATACAAATGATTTATTCATTATTCGTATAATTGGCAACATATACTTTGATGACAACAAATATTCGCATTTTCTCCAGAACATCTCCTCGACAGTTTCATTTTTTCGTTTACCATCTACTTTGCTGTCTAATTCTCTTTTTGTTATCATCTCTCCTAAATCCAATCCATAAATCGGAACAAATCTTTTATCTTCAAAATCATATCTATAATAATGATAATCCAAATAATGAGGAGTATAATAGATTGTATCGCCACACTTCATAAATGCTTTTTGCATCATTGTGAGCGTAGATATATACCCTTCATCTACCAACCTGATATTATCTGTCTTGGCAACAGAGTTTGAGAAATCGTAAAGGCTGATTGACAGATTTTCTTCTGAAGTACGTCCAGGCTCAAGAGCATACACATCCGAAGACAACAATTCTATTTTTGAGAATATTGAATATTCTTCATTCTTAGGAAGTTGTATATTCCTCTTCCAATTAAAAGAAAGATCATAACAATGAATAATCCCCCCTTTTACAGGGCTATATATCTCAATTAAGTGCGAGTAAGGATTGTAAAGTACATCTATTGCCATCAGATATTGTTGAGGGCCTTCTCCATTTTGATGAATCGAACTGCTTATCAAACGTCCGTTTTCATCAAATATGTATATATACTGACGATCATCTATAACTAAATGCATCCCTTCATTTCTGAGATATTGATAGCTACTAAAGCCTTTCATCATAGCCATATCGCTATTATCCAAAGGGATGATTTCAATACTGTCCAAAATAGACAAATCATCTTTTATTGCATTCGATATGGAGATGATTTCCACATTATCAAATACCTTATCAGATTGATTACGTGTACCGCATGAAATCAAAAATAAAAATATAAGCCAAATACCGTTTCTCATATAAACAACATGATATAGTTTACTACTCTTTTCTCAATATTTTATTGTTTTTGCTTTAAAATTCAGTAAAAACATGAATAAAAACTTTTCCATTCCGTAATAAAAATAGAGTTCTATTAATATTAGTAAACTTCCAATTTTAGGGCACCCCCTTTTAGACGGGCGCCAGCAGGCACCCGT
>CAJKOW010000071.1 GCA_905201685.1 uncultured Bacteroides sp.
TATTTATGTTGCACTCTGGTTACCACTTTTGCTGCATTTCTCGATTCCGGTTACACTTACCTTTGTATCGAGCAAGTTGCCTGATTTGTCGAAAATCTTTAGGGTTATACCCGATGGGAATATTACAGGAGGTACTGCAAAATAAAAAACATTATCACCATCAGTTTCATTGACTTTGAGTTCTTTTACATTACCTTTCTTTGTATTTGGGTCCAACTTTGGATCCAGGATATAGTCATTTGGATACATAGGGTATGTGAATACGCCAGCAAAAAAATCATCATCAGCATTACCTGATATTGTTATATGTCCGACATTTTCATATCCATTAAGAGTGACTCGCATTGCAGACATAACGTTTTCTAGTTTCACATTTACAACTCGCCCCAACTGAATGTATTCTGTATCTGCTCTTACACAGCAGTATAGTGGCGTAAACGAGTCCGAAACCTCAGCGTCGTAATTGACCGCTATGCGGGCATAATAATCTGATTCACGAAGCTTTCCAGCAGGATATTCAATCACATAGCTATCGGAGTCATCAACAAGTGTATAAAAACACTCAGAATCATATTTCTTTACCGAATACTCCTTACCATTTACCCCGACAATTGATCCATCCTGCAAGACAGGCTCGTTTATGGTTGAAGATAAGCTTGATTTTGTGTCACCTGAAGCAATCTTTATCAATAATATTACACAGTTTGGACCTTGAACAAACTCTTTGCTATCCAAGACATCGCCATTCTCAGATTTGAATAAAAGATGACCTATTCTTCGTTCTGGAGATTCATTTTTTGAAACTACACCTGAAACTGAATATAATGGAGCTTTTGTATCATCCTTTGTGAATGTAATCCAGGGCCGATCAGATTCAATTTTGAAATCTTCCGTAGCAAGTATCTTGTATGAAAAGGATATCTCATCAGAAGGTTCCATTCCTTCAGGATATGATGGACCGATAGAAGTAGCCCCATCTTCAATAAAAATGAATGGTGATTGCCATTGCTCCCCAGCATATTTCCAGAACGGAGGTATTTGTGCTGTAGCATTATTGTTTGCCGTATAGAATGCCTGAAGGTTCGAAATAATCTTCGGTACATCAAGTTGGCTTGATGGCTGAAGAAGTTTCTCTACATTAGCAGTAGACAGCGTTCCGGCTTTCTCAAATTCAGTCGCGACACTTTGGATGGCGGTGGTAATTCCACTGATTGCACGATCATTCTGAATCATACAAGCAACATAAAGCAGGAGCGCATTACTGTCGGAGTTCTTAGTGATGTCAAGGTCTTCGAAATCAGTGCCATTTATACTGAGGCCAAGTGCTTTTGCAAGTTCTTCTTGAGCCTGCTTCTTGGCATCGTCATAGTTCTTTCCAGATGCTATAATAGTCTTGATACGACCTTTTGTGAGAGTCGTGAACAGATTGAGGTTAGCATCTGTCTCAGAGGACGGCACTACCGCTTCAAGGTAAATTGGAGCATCAGTGATTGAACCTGACACCTCGTTGAAATAATATCCTTCTGCGCGAAGTTCCAAGTATGGTGCAGTCGTCTTACCTCTAACACTGAATGATCCAAGATCATCTGATATGTTTGCAGGGAAACTTTCACCTGTCGCGATGAGATTCTCATCTAGAGCAAATGCGGTCACTTGTGAACCTTTGGCCAACTGTCCTTTTGGGGCAACACCGGACACCTTGCCAATAATTGGATTCGATTGATTATTGCTGTCTTCTCCATTATCAGGATTAAGATTGCCGTCACACGATACGAGTGCGAATATAGACAATATTGTAAGAATATATTTCTTCATAATACAGTGATTATTTCTTTTGAGCCTAACGATAAACCTTAGATTTAAGGAATAGTTCTCTGAATCCAAGATTTGTATTGCAAAAGTAATAAATATGTGCCGATAATAACTAATAATACTTCGGTAAATTTTTTCCGAAAATTTAAAAATTTAACAATCGAGTCGGATAATTGTACCAGACGCGAGAAGTAGACACGGAAAATTTGGCCGATTGAACGAATACCTTTCTAAAACATATTGATTTTTCGATATCTATGTCTAACTTTGCAGCTATTACATAAAACATGTAACATAATATATGTAACGCAAATTATGGAAAAGTTGAAGAATCCATTTGTAATCTACGGATATAAGGGCGCAGAGTATTTCTGCGACAGAAAAGAAGAGACAGAAAGGCTCGTGACGGCATTGGAAAATGAAAGGAATGTCGTGCTCATATCGCCGCGGCGTGTCGGGAAGACGGGCCTCATCCATCATGTTTTTGAGCGGATTGGGGGAAAAAAACAGGGCGCGAGATGCTTCTACATGGACATCAATGCGACAAGGAACATGAGCCAGTTCATACAGTTGTTAGCAAAGACAGTGGTAGGAAAAGTCGATTCATTTTCGCAGGCCGCGCTACGGAAAATCACGACATTCTTTGCCAATTACAGGCCCACTGTTTCATTCGACGAACTGACAGGAATCCCTACTTTTTCCATAGCGGTTGCTCCCGACAGACAGGAAGAATCGCTGAAACACATATTTGAATACCTGAAACAATCCGGCAAACGGGTTTACATTGCAATTGACGAGTTCCAGCAGATTGCGGAATATCCGGAAAAGGGTGCCGAGGCACTACTGCGCTCCTATATTCAGTTTCTTCCAAATGTCTATTTCATATTCGCCGGCAGCAGCCAGCACCTCATGTCGGAAATGTTCCTGTCAGCGAAACGTCCGTTTTACCAAAGTTCCCAGATAATGAGCCTTCCACTCATAGAGATCTGTGAATATGAGACCTTCGCGAACAAATGGCTTAAACAGGAAGGAATCGAAATCAGCGACGGCGACTTCAGGTACCTTTATGACATGGTCGATGGACAGACATGGTATGTCCAGTGCATCCTGAACCGGCTCTACGAAAACGGAGAGGTCATCGACAAGAGGGCAATAGTCCAGGCGGTCGAAAACATCATCAACGAACAGGAAGATGCTTTTATCAACTATTGCAAGTCTCTCACTGACAATCAGGTAGCCCTTCTTACGGCCATCGCCAAGGAAAAAGGAGTCTCATCAGTGCTGTCGCAGGAGTTTATCCGCAAGTACAGCTTGCCGGCAGCCAGCAGCGTGAGCATCGCGCTCAAAGCCCTGCAAAAACGAGACTTCGTGCATGATTTCAACGGTAAAATCATCGTATATGACCGATTCTTCTCAATCTGGCTGCGGAAAGAAACGGAACCTTTTCGATAAGCGAGTGCAATCCAAATGAATTTGAGATTGCCGAGCGGAGAAAAGTGGCGTATGAAATACGAATGAAATCTTTGTATTTCCCTGAAAGTTGACTCGCAAATACTGAACGCCGTCTTTCCAATGCTCCCATAGCATATTGTCCCAAAGTATCGAGCGTTTCATACCAGTTTGCTACGAGCGTCAAGTTGCAATGCATACAAAACACGTAGACAGATCCCTATTGCAACAGTAGTAATTATCAGACCATCAATGAAATATCCAACGTTCCAGCGCCTTATAGATTCCATCTTCATCGACCGAATCCGTGATATAGTCAGCTGCATTCTTCAGCGGCTCGTTGGCGTTGCCCATAGCAACCCCGATACCCGCTTTCCTGATAATGGACATATCGTTGCCTCCGTCTCCAAAAGCCATCGTTTCCTCCGGTTTGATGCTATGACGGGCAATGATTGCTGAAAGCCCCATACCCTTGTCCGCACTTTTCATAGTGATATCCGCAAAGTCGGGATGCCACCTGCATGACGTGCAGTCCGGGAGGCTCCGCATAATCAATTCCTCGTCCTCTTGTGATATTACGGGAGTAAGTTGCAGAACGGATTGCCCTAAGACAGACTCAATCGGCACGTCTCCACTCAGTCCGCGCACATTAAGCATTTGCCGAAAAATGCGGTCGGCACTTTCGTTGTCGTGATACATAACCAAATCATTCTTGCCTACCACCGTACAGGCGAAGTTCATTTCATCAGCCAAAGACAATACTTTCCGCACGTTCGCTTCCGGTATCGGATGAAATGATATAATTTCCTCTTCTTCGAAACAATAAGCACCGTTTACGGTTATATACCCGTCCACCAGATGACTAATCTCATTGATGTTGTCTATCAACTGGCGTGGACGTCCGGTAGATATATAAACTTTGATGCCCATATTCTTCGCCATTGTTATGGCTTCTACTGTCGAACTGGGAATCTTGTGAGTTCTGAAACTCACCAAAGTCCCGTCTATATCGAAAAACAATGCTTTAATCATAAGCGAACTTTCCTTTTTCAATGTATGTGTATGCTAGCATAAATCTCGATAAAACTCTTATTATTCAACGGGATGTTTTCCGTTGATAATGGAAATATTTTCTTAATCAGCTACTCGCAGGACATTTCAGAAATCATTCTTATCGCTTCGGCTACACCGACAGTGGCTTTTTCCTTGATATGGACAATACCCTCCTCATTGTCGATGGGCGTATCCTTGGGGTCAACCACGAAAACGGGGCAGTCAACCGGAGTGTATTTCCATAAGCTTGCAGCAGGCTGAACCACAAGCGATGTTCCGACGATAATCATAAAATCAGCTTCTGCAAGTTCTGCGATTGCATCCTTCATCTTTGGGACAGCCTCACCGAAGAATACGATATGCGGACGGTATTGAACGCCACGGTCATCCGTATCTCCAATGCTGACCGGTCTGAAATTCACATCCTTAATCTTTGATTCATCAAATCCGTCCTCCTCCGTGTATGAGTCTTCCGGGCGGACCTTTGTGAGTTCACCGTGGAGATGAATGACTTTAGTGCTGCCTGCCATCTCGTGGAGGTTGTCCACATTTTGGGTAATCACCACTACGTCATACTCTTTCTCAAGGGATGCGATATCAAGGTGTGCCTTATTCGGTTTCACTTCTTTGAGCTGTGCGCGTCTTTGATTGTAGAAATCAAGCACCAGTGAGGGATTCTGCATCCACCCGAAGATGGAGGCGACATCCATCACATCGTGGTTCTCCCAAAGACCGTCACTGTCTCTGAATGTTGAAATACCGCTCTCGGCACTAATGCCTGCGCCTGACAATATTACTATCTTTTTCTTCATAATGCATTTTTTACGCTTTGGCTACACAAGCCACTGTCATTCAAAGAGGGTGACCAGCTACATCCTGTGGAAGGCGAACAGGGACAATTAGTTGAAGCTACGACCGGAACAGAATCAATAGAACAGATACTGCTTGCTCTTATCCCGCCAGCCCGCTTCACTGCGGTAGGAAGTGAAATAGATGACTACGTCGGCCTCGCTGCGGTAGTTGACGAAATAAATTCTTTTCTTCGCGTCACTTTTATACTTCACGAAATACCACAGACCGTCATTCCCGTTGGCGTCGCTGCGGTAGTCGCATCTATACACCACCAAATCCGCCTCGCTTTTGTAATTCGTGACATAGACCTTCACGTCCGCATCGCTCCGATACTGGCAGCTATAGATTGTCTGAGCCTTCGCTCCAAAAAACGCACACAGACAAAAAACGATTGCGACGATTAACTTTTTCATATCCTAAATCATTGATTTATATTATCTTATTTTTATGTGTACGGGTTCATTTATATCCTTAGGGGGTTAAAACCCACGCACTTTTTCTTTCCAATTATTATACGTAAAAAACGAACACCTATAGGAATTCGCTGTAAATTTACTAAATTTGTTGACAAATCGTCTCGATATGAAGAAAAACGCCCTATACTACATTGCTGCGGTGCTTTGGGGCATTCCGGGAGTCATCATCAGCGTCAAAGTGGTTAAGGCATATCTCACTATGCCGACGGAAAAACTATGGTGGCTGCTGCTCATCACAATAGCGGTCCTCATCGGATTCTTTTTTATGTTCCGGGGAGTCGTCGACAAATACTCTGTCCACATCGCCTCACAGAGTGAAAAGACCAATCCGCTCAAGACATTCCCTGTTCGCGGATGGCTTTTGATTATCTTTATGCTGGGGCTTGGAATGGCGCTCAAATTCATACCGGGAATCCCCGACGAATTCATCGCATCGTTCTACTCCGGACTCAGCCCGATGCTGCTGTTTGCAGCCGGCCGCTTCGTCTACAACAGATGGAAAAATAATTAATTATATTTGTAATCATAAACACATTAGTGTCCACTAAAAATTTGGACGGTTATATAAAGTTTAACAATTAAAACA
>CAJKOW010000072.1 GCA_905201685.1 uncultured Bacteroides sp.
GCTAAGTCGCTGATTTATAATCATGTTGTAGAACATGTTTTTGATAGGCTATACGGACGGGGAGAATCAGGATATACATTATATATACACACGCGCGCGCGAAAAAGAAGCTGGGAGAAAAAAGTGAGGAAAAGAGGAGGAGGAAGGGGAAGACTGGGAAAGGGAGGAGGAAAGAGGGGGAAAGAAGGCGAAAAGACAAGCCCAAAAAGGCGAGAAGAGAAACGCTTCTATGAAAAAGGCAAGGACTCCCCCCAAGAAATATCAGCGAAAACCTGAAAGCATTTGTGACAAAACGAAAAAAGCAACGACAGATATAGCAAATATCAATCCTATTATTTATCTTTGTTAGCTTAAAAAGTTAGCAGCTTTAAACGACTCAAAACAATGAAAGATTTTCTGAAATTTACATTAGCTACCATCACCGGTATTATCGTTTCAAGCGTAATACTGTTTTTCCTCAGTATTCTCGTCTTGTTCAGCATGGCTTCTACCGCTGAATCGGAAACCATTGTCAAAAAGAACTCCATTATGATGCTCGACCTGCAAGGTACCCTATACGAGCGAAATCCGGAAGATCCGCTCAGCCTTCTGTTCAGCAACGACTACATCATATACGGCTTGGACGACATCCTTTCGTCCATCAAAAAAGCCAAAGAAAATGAAAACATCAAAGGTATCTATATACAAGCCAACTACCTGAATTGCGGCTACTCTTCGTTAGAAGAAATAAGAGATGCGCTGCAGGACTTCAAGGAATCGGGTAAATTCATCGTTGCCTATGCCGATACCTATACACAAGGGCTTTATTACCTGTCGAGCGTAGCAGACAAAGTATTGCTTAATCCCAAAGGCATGATTGAATGGAAAGGACTTGCCGCCTCCCCCATCTTCTACAAAGATCTGTTGGACAAAATCGGTGTCGAGATGCAGATATTTAAAGTAGGAACCTACAAATCGGCTGTCGAACCATTCATCGCTACAGAAATGAGTCCGGCCAATCGTGAACAAATTACCGTTTATCTGAACTCTATCTGGCAACAGATAACCAAAGACGTAGCATCCTCGCGCCATATCAGCGTGGACGAACTGAACGCCGCTGCCGACCGCATGATGCTCTTCCAACCGGCCGAAGAGTCTGTCAAGTGTGGCCTGGCCGACACCCTGATATACAAAAACGACGTACGCAACTATCTGAAGCGCATGGCCGGTATCGACACAGACGATGACATGCCCGTCCTGGGACTTGAGGCCATGACCAACGTCAAGAAAAACGTGCCGAAAGACAAGAGCGGCAACATCGTTGCAGTATATTATGCAAGCGGCGAGATTATAGATTACGAAACCACTTCACCGCTGGCATCGGGAACCGAACCGATGATCGTTGCCAGCGAAGTTATCAAAGACCTTCGGGATCTGAAAGACGACGATAATGTAAAGGCCGTTGTATTGCGCGTCAACTCACCCGGAGGAAGTGCCTACGGATCCGAACAAATCTGGTACGCCGTCAGCGAACTGAAAAAAGAAAAGCCCGTCATCGTATCCATGGGCGACTATGCCGCATCCGGCGGTTACTACATCTCGTGCAATGCCGACACCATCGTAGCCGAGCCTACCACACTGACCGGTTCGATAGGTATCTTCGGCATGTTCCCCAATGTAAAAGGACTGACCGACAAGATAGGGCTGAAATTTGACGTAGTCAAAACAAACCAGTATGCCGACTTCGGAGCATTGGGACGCCCCATGAACGACGGAGAGAAAAGTCTGATGCAAATGTACGTGAACCAAGGTTATGACCTCTTCCTGACACGTTGCTCCGACGGACGCGACATTAACAAAGAGGACTTGGACAAAATAGCCCAAGGCCGTGTTTGGACTGGTAGTACAGCCAAAGAACTGGGACTGGTTGACGAACTGGGCGGACTGGACAAAGCCCTCGAAATAGCCATCAATAAAGCCGGCATCGAAAGCGGCTACACCGTCATGTCTTATCCCGCCCCAAAAGGATTTTTCGAAAGCCTGATGGAAACCCGTCCGGACAATTACGTCAAAGCCCGTATGCTGAGCGGGAAAATTGGTGAATACTATAAGCCTTTCAGCGTATTGGAAAACTTCGACAAGTGCGAACGTATCCAGGCACGTATTCCATTCGAGCTGAACATTCAATAATTCAACAGAGGCAACAAGAAAGCATGGAAGAAAGAACTACCCAAATAGATTACAAACTGCTTCCCCTATCATGGTTGTACAGAATGGGGACAGACATACGCAACAAACTCTTTGACTGGGGATGGCTCCAGTCAAAGAGTTTCGACTTGCCTGTAATCTGTATTGGGAATCTTTCGGTAGGAGGAACCGGAAAAACGCCGCATACCGAATACCTTATCAAGCTGTTGCAAAACGAAGGCTTTCACCCCGCTACGCTGAGCCGCGGCTACAAACGGCGCACAAAAGGCTATCTGCTTGCCTCGCCGAAAAGTACTGCCCAGCAGATAGGTGATGAGCCATGTCAGATGAAACAAAAGTTTCCCGACATACGAGTGGCCGTAGATGAAGACCGATGCCACGGCATCGAACAATTGCTAAAATTGCAATCACCACCCGTCGATGCCATCCTTTTGGATGATGCCTTTCAGCATCGCCATGTCAAAGCCGGCCTCAACATCCTGCTGACAGACTATCATCGTCTGTTTTGCGATGACACCCTGTTGCCTGCAGGACGTCTCCGCGAATCGGCCGACGGAAAGAGCCGGGCACAAATTGTCATCGTAACCAAATGTCCGGAAGACATCAAACCGATCGATTTCAACCTCATTGCCAAACAGCTACATCTGTATCCCTACCAGCAGTTGTTTTTCTCCACGTTCCGCTATGGCATGCCTATTCCGCTTTTTCCGGAAGTAGCCAGAAGCCGACAAACCCTTTCCTCACTGACAGGAGCCGAACAAATACTGCTGGTGACAGGTATTGCCTCGCCCACCCCATTGCTAAACGAAGTGATATCGTACACCGAGCATGTACATCTGCTGGCATTTCCCGACCACCACGACTTCAGTTCGAAAGACCTGCAGGAGATTGTGGAAAAGTTCTATCAGTTGGAAGAATGGGAGAGGCTGATATTCACAACCGAAAAAGACGCTGTCCGTCTGAAGCATCACCCCGACCTGCCGGAAGAAATCAAGCCTTACATCTATGTGATACCGATAGAAATAGAAATTTTGCAAAATCAACAACATAATTTTAATCAATACATTATAGACTATGTTAGAGCGCATTCAAGAAACAGCAGCCTACCTGAGAGGTAAAATGCACACCCATCCGGAGACAGCAATCATCCTTGGCACCGGCCTTGGTAGTCTTGCAGACGAAATCACCGAAAAATACGAGATCAAGTATGAGGAAATCCCCAACTTCCCCGTATCGACCGTAGAAGGCCATAGTGGCAAACTGATTTTCGGAAAATTAGGCAACAAAGACATCATGGCCATGCAAGGACGCTTCCACTACTACGAAGGATACTCTATGAAAGAAGTCACCTTCCCCGTACGGGTCATGCGCGAACTGGGCATCAAGACACTGTTTGTCTCCAATGCCAGCGGAGGAACCAATCCGGCATTCGAAATCGGCGACCTGATGATTATCACCGACCACATCAACTACTTCCCCGAACATCCGCTGCGTGGCAAAAACATTCCCTACGGCCCGCGTTTCCCGGACATGAGCGAAGCTTACGATAAAGAATTGATTCGCAAAGCCGATGCCATCGCTGCCGAAAAAGGCATCAAGGTGCAGCACGGTGTCTATCTGGGAACTCAAGGTCCCACTTTCGAGACTCCGTCAGAATATAAATTGTTCCATATTCTGGGAGCCGATGCTGTCGGCATGTCTACCGTACCCGAAGTCATCGTTGCCAATCATTGCGGCATCAAAGTATTCGGCGTATCCGTCATCACCGACCTGGGCGTAGAAGGCAAAATCGTAGAAGTTTCGCACGAAGAGGTGCAGAAAGCAGCCGATGCCGCACAACCTCTTATGACTGAAATCATGCGCGAGCTTATCAACCGTGCCTGATGACATAAAAACAACCATTACATTGTATTAATAATGAGAACAGAAATAGCTACCCTCGGCGAGTTCGGACTGATAAACCACCTCACCGAAGGAATCGAACCTCAAAATGAATCTACACGGTACGGCATCGGCGACGATGCCGCCGTGCTGTCTTACCCGGCCGAGAAAGAAGTGTTGGTCACTACCGACTTGCTGCTCGAAGGCGTTCACTTCGACCTGACCTATGTTCCGCTGAAACACCTGGGCTACAAAGCTGCCGTAGTCAACTTCTCCGACATCTATGCCATGAACGGTACGCCCAAGCAAATCACCGTATCACTGGGTCTGTCCAAACGCTTCAGTGTAGAAGACATGGAAGCACTCTATGCCGGCATCCGTCTGGCCTGCGAAGCCTACCATGTTGATATTGTCGGCGGCGATACCTGCTCTTCTTATACAGGACTCACCATCAGTATCACTTGTATCGGCGAAGGGAAAAAAGGCAAGACCGTCTATCGGAACGGAGCCAAGGAAACCGACCTGATATGCGTCAGCGGTGACTTAGGTGCTGCCTACATGGGCCTCCAGCTGCTGGAACGTGAAAAGATTGCCCTCAAAGGTACCGACAAAGATGTGCAACCCGACTTTGCCGGCAAGGAATACCTGCTGGAACGCCAGCTCAAACCCGAAGCACGCCGGGACATCATCGAACGGCTGGCCGCCGCCGGCGTACAGCCCACAGCCATGATGGACATCTCCGACGGACTTTCGTCCGAACTGATGCACATCTGCAACCAAAGCAAAGTCGGCTGCCGGGTCTACGAGGAACACATCCCCATCGACTATCAGACAGCTGTCATGGCCGAAGAGTTCAACATGAACCTGACCACCTGTGCACTGAACGGTGGAGAGGACTACGAACTGCTGTTTACCGTCCCCATAGCCGACCACGAAAAGGTGTCCGAAATGGAAGGCGTCAAACTGATAGGCCACATCACCAAACCCGAATTGGGTTGTGCCCTCATCACCCGCGACGGGCAGGAATTTGAGTTGAAAGCCCAAGGTTGGAATCCGTTAAAAGACGGCGGCAACACTACGCCTTCGTCCGAAACCGACATCTAAACAAAAGGTTTTCCTCCGAAAGTAACATTTATTTGACGTATAATAGACACTGATAATAAGGCACATACCTTTTTATCAGTGTTTTTTCTTTATTTTTCTCTTGCATAGTCCAAAACTTTCACTACCTTTGCAACCGCAAACCTCAAGAGAGATGGTGTCATAGCTCAGTTGGTAGAGCAAAGGACTGAAAATCCTTGTGTCCCCGGTTCGATTCCTGGTGACACCACCAAAACAAATCGCTGACAGATACAAACAATCTGTTAGCGATTTTTCTTTTATCTAAATTCTGCCTTCACCCTGAATATTTTTCCAACCTTACTCTGCACATCCTCAACATGACGTTTCACCTCAACCTACTCAAAATAAACCAGTTACAGTGAAAGAAGACGATAAAACCGTCAGAAAAACAATATTATTGTCAGGGATTTGCCGGATGAAGTTTCACCATAAACTACTGAAGGTGAACAGATTGTGGTGAAAGATGGATACGCGGACTAAGCCGACAGGACGGATGAACGCGGATTTTTAAAGATTCACTAAAATAAGGTGAAACTTTATCTTTCACCATATTCTACAGATTTTCAGTATAGGAAATTCCCGGTGAAAGCGTGAAGGCTATTTTCCCTTTTCGTCTTTTTATCCGTGTAAGTCCGTCTCTTCCTTTAGATTTGCACCATAAATAATAAAGGCTGAAATATTATCTTTGTAGTGAA
>CAJKOW010000073.1 GCA_905201685.1 uncultured Bacteroides sp.
ATTATAATAATATGTATTATCAAATTCCTTAATATAGAATTGTCTATTGTCCATAAATACTCTAGAAGAAACTAATATAGCTCTATATTCTTCGTTGTTTTCTATGTTTTTAAACTTGTCTTTTGTAACTTTACCAGCTTTTATTTCAAATGAAATTGCAATTGTAAATATTAACATTGTTTGCATTATTCTATTATTGGTATTTGAATAATCTCTACTTACCATGTCAAATATCTTTTTAAAATCGTTTAAAGCATGTTTTAAAATTCTTAAATTTCGAGTTCCACTCTTGTTAAATGTTGATGTTATCAAATTTGAATTTTGCCTTAAAAATCTAATCAATTCTGGATATCTTTCGTATCTCATTAATAGTCCATTTATTATATAAGTGAACTCCGGTGCATATTCAAAAGTTTCCCCAATTAATTTTTCTTTTATTCTTTCATAATCATTTGCTTTATCAAATACATATTCAATTGTATCTTGAATACGCTGAACCATTGGTTCATCTGTTTTTACATTTAATTTGTTTTCTTTATCCAACAAATATGTAGCAATAAATGTCTTCATTTCCAAATTGCTACTCTTTAGCTTTGTAGACAATTCTTTTTCATTACATATTATTATTGTCTTTATATGGTCATGCTCAACAAAGTTATTAATATAACCTAATATATCAATAACATCAACATTTGCTCTTTCAAGGTCATCAAAACATAATACTTTATCTTCTGTTGAGAAAAATTCCTCATAATTAATCTTATCACCATTTTGTGTTACTCCAAAAAAGTTTGCCATATCCAAACCAGTCTTAGCATATTCTGGAATTACTTTCTCACCTTTTGAGCCCATATACTTTTTTAAGTTTTTATCCATTAATTGAGTAGTTTCGATAAAGATTTTTTTACTTATTTCTTCTAGATTTGATATTCCATATAAAGACATGTATATTGTTGTGTATTTCTTACCATTTATTTGCATTGCTTCAATTTTGTTTCTTATTTTATGGTTCCAGAAATAAGTTTTACCGCTTCCCCATTCACCATTTATCATAATTGCATAATCTGTATAATCTGCTCTTATATAGTCTAGTATGCTTTCTACTAAATCGTCCATTATCTCTCTCCCTTCAATTTTTAGTTTATTTATTATTTAATCTTTTGCTATTGTTAATATTCCAACTTTACTCGGATCTGCTTCTCTTATTGCTTTTGCACATTCATTTGCAGTTGCTCCTGTAGTATATATGTCATCAAATATAAGCACATTTTTGTTGTAAATTATATCTTGTTTTCAATTATCGAAATGAAATCGTGCAATTTCTTTCCAACTTGATTCGCATCAGGTATCCGGCTATATGCCAGATAATTTAATTCCCGTTCATAATATCCGCCCAATTGCTTCCATAGCTCATTGAATGAACCAAGAAGGGGAGATTCTTTAATGGGTGTATGTTTCCATTTTTCCGGTGAGTCAAACATTTGTCGGTCATGCGCCGCCAGTTCTTGCAGGTCTTTAATGAAATCCTGTTCCACATATTCCATACATTCCCTATCGTCAAGCAGAAAATAGATATCATAGAAATGGCGGATTTTCCCGGTTAATCCTTGCACCGGATTATCCATAAAGGAGAAACGGAGAAGCGAAACGACTTTCTCGCACAAGGTGCGCCGTTTGTCCAGAATGTTCAGTTCAAACGGATGCAGGTCATATTCTTCAATGAAAGAGTCCATACCTGTATTTTCAAGGTAGGAAGTGATAAAGCTCTTTATTTGCCGTCTGACATATGGATAAGGATTGGAAAACGAATTTATTTCCACGACTACACGGTTGGCGACAAAATCAAACAACGGGTCATGGACGCTTGCCGGATATTGGTACAAGGCTTTCCGATAACGGGAACCCTTACTTGTCAGTTCAGGCACAACCTGTTCCTGCAAGCCTTGGGTCATTTCTTTGCAGACCTTGGAAATCAAAGTCTTTATCTGATTTCCGCTCAACTTTTGCGTGAGTACAGCCACATCCACATCTTCCGAGAAGCGGTTAATCAATCCGTACCCTTTTGACAAGGATGTGCCGCCCTTGAACACCGTGTTCTCCATATAAACGCTTCGGGAGAGTTGTTGCAATATCTTGCTTATCCAATAGTCTTTTTCGATATAGACCGGTGCTATATGGTAATATTCGGAAGCCGCGCGTATTGCATCTGCTAACAGTTCAGGTTGTTTTTCCAGTATCATTCAATCCTCCATTTCTTTTTATTAGGCAATGTATCTTCATTTATTCCCAATTTATAGACCGTTACTGGATTCAATGAATCCCATAAAGGTTGCGCTTTCGCCATACCGCAATCGTTCTCGATGATGGTTCCCAACAAGGCGCGTACCATTGGCGGATAGGCCTCGGCCAAGGCAACCATCTTTTCCTTCTCCCTCCTGCCAAGTTCTCCTACCAGAAAAGCTATGCGCCTGTATGATGCCTCTATCGTGGTGTCGGGTATTTCCTTGATGAAGCGGATGGCATCCAATAATTGCAGGAGCGGGATATTGTCTTTGGTTATCGGGTTAGGTTGCAGGACAAAGCAGACGGTGAATATATCCCGTTGTTTCTTGTTCCTGCGTTGGTTTGTGCCGATTTGGATGATGTTGGGCACTTGTGTAGTAAGCCCCAACCGATTAAAGACGGAGTAACCGGTCAAATATCCGATGCGCTTTCCGTTCTTTTCCAACAAATCCTTCACCAACTCTTCTTGTCTGGGTTTCAACGTTCCGAACACGCTCTTTTTAGGCTTGTAGAACCGTCCTTTGGATATTTTAGCCAAGTAGCCTTCACCCGCCAGCCGATTCAGCATTTTAATGATGCTTTCGCTCGTTTCGGCAGGCAAGTTTAAGTCCCGGTAGGTAAACACGTAATCGGGCTGAAAATCTTCCAATCGTTTCTGTACTTCTCTTGTGATAATCATAATCCCATGTCCTTGGTTGTCGGTGCAAAGATAAGAAATATTCTTGTTTTTACGACACAAAACTGGAATTTTATTAGAAATGGCTCCACCCTGTCCTCCCGACAGAATGAAGCCGGTTGTTTAACTTAAATAGCGGGAACTTCCTGCTTCACAGCGGTAGAGAGTATCCCTGAACGATGAACATCCAAGATGCATTATCCACAATCATCTGAGAGTTCTTTTTCTTCTGTTTCTTTCTCCCCGCCGTTTTCATCCGTTTCTTCGGGCATCGGATAAGTTTCCGACAGCTTGTCCTTCCGTGCCTGACGCTTGATTTCGTTCTCGTCGAAGTTGTTGCGGATGAACTCGTGCAGGTCTGATTCCTTGTAATAGGTCTTGTGGTATATCGAATGGAACTTCAACGCCCCGTTGTTCCGGTATCGCTGGAGCGTGCGCTTGCTGATGCGCAGCAGTTGGCACACCTCCTGATTGTCGTACAGCCGTTCCCCGTTCAGGTAGTTCAGGTGTTTCTGCCGGTTCTCCGCCTTGTCCAGCTTGCGCGATATGCGGTACAATTCGCCCATGATGCGCTCCATCCATGCCTCAAATTCTGTCTTGTCCACTAACATGGCCTTTCCTCCTATGATTTTACACCTCGCCCAGCATGTAGCTGTTCGGTGTGTCGGGTGATTTCACAATGATTTCCTTCTCCCGCATAAAACGGATGTAGCTCTTGGCCGTGCGTTCCTTCACATCGAACGCCGCCTGAAGTTCTTCCGACAGCTCCATGTAGCCGATGAAGCGTTTCCGGCTGAACAGTTCGCGCGCCACCGCCACAAGTTCCTCCTCCTTGCGCCTGTCCTTTTCCTCTTTAGGCTTCTCGCCCAGATAGGCGTGCATCGCCTTGCCCTTGTCCCATGCGAACTGCATGAGCGGCACATCCAGCGGGCTGCCGTCACGCACTTTCAGGGCTTTCACCACCGACACGGCAGGATTGCTGTCCTTTTCGATGGAGAGGATGGCGGCAGCCTTGCGTTGCAGCTCGCTGCCCAGATGCCCCCGCAGCTTCAGCCCGTTGGGGATGAAGTGCAGCACCGTGACGATGCACGTGTTGTAGATGCCCGCCAGCCGGTAGAGTTCCTCCACGACGGCAATGCTCTCCGCCTCGTCATTGGCGCAGCGTATCAGGTCGGCGATGCCGTCAATCACCACCAGATGGATACCTCCGTACTGGTAATGAAACCGGTCCATGCTGAGCACGATGGACTTCAGCCGCTCCTTACGGCTCATCCCCGTCAGGCAATATGCCTTGAACCACTCCGGCATCGTGTCGCGCCCGCAACGGCGCAGCAGGGTACTTACGTTCTTGTATAGCTGCACCTCGCTCTGTTCGGTATCGTAGAACAGCACCGCCTTTCCTTTCGGATTCCCTTCGATGGAAATGCCCAGCGTGTCGATGCCTTCCGCGTTTTCCGGTTTCACAGCCCCGGCAATCAGGGCTGCCACATAGTTGCTTTTCCCCGTACCTTCCCCGCCGGTGATGCAGAGCAGGTTCCCTTGTGTTCCGAGCGGCACGCCGTTCACCGATACTATCATCTGTGCCACAGGTGGCGGGTTGTTGAAATCCAACTCGCATGATTTTAATGCTGACATATCTTCCTTGTATAATGAATCCAAATGGTTTAAGAACAGTTTCAATAAATCATCATGCGTATGTCCCAACGCAAAATAGTCCGTTATATCCTTTTCTTCTTTTGTCCCTGCCAGCGGAAGTAAAAGGCGTTTCAATGCAAACGGCTTCAATTCTTCCTGCCGTTTGGCAGAAACTTCTAACCCGGTTTTGTCCATGTCATATAGCAGAATGATATGTTTGAACCGGTAGGAGAGCAGCATCAGCACAGATGCGGGGATGAGCGTCGTTTCCGAATTGAAACAGATGGCATGGAACCCGTTTGCCGCAAGGCTCATCACATCTTTCTCACCGCCGGTAATGAATAGCAGGTCGCCTTTGGAGGGCAGTTGGTCAAGTCCGAAGCAATAATTGTCGCCCAAATCTCCGGCATAGAAAAAACGCATCTCCGAGCGCGGGCGGTATATCTTGATGTATTTGTCGCCTGCGTAACCATACATCGGTTCTTGTGCTGTCGCCGCAAGGGTATAAGGCCGCCCCTCTTGGGTGGCGGAGGTGAACGAGTGTAGCGGTTGTACATTATATTTATGTAATATGCCTTCCGTAATGCCCGACTTTCCCCAAAAGGAAAGGTCTGCTTCGTTGAACGCCCTTGCCACAAGGCTGTACGGGCGTATGTTCTTTTCCTTCTGCCCGGCGGTGGCGGGACGCACGGTGGGAATGGCAGCGACACCGATGCCGGCTTCATGCCCGTCATCCAGCCCCAAATGCAGGTCATGGTCGATGATTCGCATGATTTCAACGAAGTCCTTCGCGTTCCTGCAACTCAGCCCCGTCATTGTCCCTACCAACTCGAAGCAGTCCCCGGAATATTCCTCGTTGCCGAAATCCTTCATCTTATACACCGAATGTCGCCGGTCATAATATACGTTGCACGATGCCTTCGTATCCTTATACAAAGGATTCAGGAACTTCTTCCCGATGCGGAACTGCACCGGCAGGTAATGTCTGAACACCGAAAGCCCCCTGTCCGTTGCCTGTAAAATATCCTCCTTATTCATTGCCTGTATCCTTTGTCACGTCCAACAACCGGTTCTTCTTGTAAACGTCTATCAGGTGCGGTTCGCACGTGATAACCTTTTCCCGTACCTTTTTCTCTATTTCCGAGAGTTTGTACAGGCACTTGCGGCGGAACACCGAATATTCCACCAGTCCGTCGCTCCTTAACCGTTGCAGGGTGCGCGTGCTGATATGGAGCATAT
>CAJKOW010000074.1 GCA_905201685.1 uncultured Bacteroides sp.
TTTACAAATCTAAAGAAATCCGTAGACTTTCTTTTTATCTCAGCTCAGACACACTCGATGAAACACTACCAGCGATTGAGGCATACTACGATGACGAAGACCTGAATAAGGCTCTTGACCTGGTCAACGAAGTGCTGGATGACACCCCGGACAATTTTGATGCAAGATTCCTTAGATCCAAAATCTACTGGAACACTGACAAGTACGCTGATGCTCTCCGTGATGTAAGCTATGCCATAAAGAACTACAAAGGCAAACCTGGCGTGTACAAGTCTACTCTTTATGGACTGCGTGGCGCAATATTCAGCGATATGGATCGTTATGCCGATGCTGCCAAGGAATATCAGATGGCAGCGAAACTTGCAAGAAAAGACAATCCGGAGCGTGTACAAAGCTACACTTTTGATTATGCACAAGCACTTTATAATGCCGAAGACCTTGCTGGTGCGGAGAAAGTATATTTACAAATGCTGAAAGATGACCAGGGAGATTGCGCAGCGATGATAGGACTCGCACGGAACTATATGGACGCGCAAAGATACGACGAAGCAATGCGTTACATTGAAGAAGCCGAATCGTATGATGAATCATATTCACAGATTTATCGGTTCAAGATGCAGGTTCTTGACAAGATGGGCAGAACTGACGAATCAGTTGACGCAGCCCTGAAATATCTTGAAACAGATGACGACCCGCCGATTGTAGCAATCGCTCAATATGCTGGAAAACATTATACATACGCAGTCGCCAAAATCAAGGCAGAAATGAACAGGCAGAATGCAGCAAGTTCATGGATTCTACTTCTTACCAAACTGTACGAAAATCATCACGACTTCACCAAAGCCATCGAGCTCTACGACAAGGTTGAAAGCGAATACGGAGCCAACGAGACCCTATGTCTCTATAGAGCACGATGCTACAGGGATTTGGGAGAATACGACAAAGCCTTAATCGACATTTCTAAATCAATAGAGATGAATCCGGATGAAGAATTCTATCTGGCAACACGAGGAGAAATATACCGCTATGCCGGAATGTACAAGGAGGCGATTGCCGATTGCTCTGCTTGTATTGAGAAAGATCCGTCAACAGGCTATTATTACTACGCACGTGGATGGTGTTATGAACTCTCAGGAGATGATTCCAAGGCAATGGACGATTATAATGCCGGAATTGATGTGGACAAGACCTATCCATATCTGTTTTTGAATCGGGCAGAACAGTATGCCAAACAAGGTAAAAATGAATTGGCAAGGGCAGATTATGAAATGGTTCTGGCGATAGACACTGTCGCAACGGATGGCAGTTGCCGTCACTACGCTCTTCACGGACTGGGGCGTGATTCAGAAGCAATTGAGTGGATGGACAGAATTCTTGAAGATGACCCGGAAGATGCTGGGAATTTGTACAACAAAGCCTGCCTGTACGCCAGAATGGGACGGGCCAACGATGCCATTGACATATTGGAGACTGCGTTTGAAAAGGGACTTCGGAAGTTTGCCCATCTTGAACACGACAAGGACATGGACTCACTACGTGAACTCCCTAGATACAAGGAACTAATCAATCGATACAAAGGCAAGCCGGTTGAAGATATTTCAGAAGAAATTGTTGTAACAACCGAGGCCGCTCAAATGCTGATTTCGGAGGTCCAGATAAAGAAGACTCCAGGAGGGACCTACGAAGTCCCCTGCTCAATCAATGGCCTGCCGCTTAAATTTATCTTCGACACCGGAGCCAGCGACGTGACCATCTCCAGTGTTGAGGCCAACTTCATGCTGAAGAACGATTATCTCTCTACCAAAGATTTCAGAGGCAGTAGAAAGTATCTCACAGCAGACGGGAGCATTGCAGAAGGGTCGGTTATCTGCATACGTGAAGTTCAGGTCGGAGACGTTAACCTGAAGAACATCGAGGCATCTGTGGTGAAAAACCAGAAAGCACCCCTGCTCCTGGGCCAGAGTGTCCTCGAAAGATTCGGTAGCGTCACCATAGACAACGACAGCAACAAACTGATAATAAAACACAAAAGGTAATGGACGCCGGACTTATCATTCTATATCTGATTGAATTAGTGATAGTTTTCGTATTCGGAATAGTTATCTTCTTAAAAAAGAGAGAATTAGATGAACTGGATGAAACTTGTAACTATCTAAGAATAAAAGCATCATCCAATTCACCGTTAGATAGCAATGCTATGCTCAAGGTGATTCAGGAAGAAGGATACTTTCCGACAAGAGATCCAGATGGCAACATCGAATTCAAAATACAAGGAACAACATTCACTGCCAGTAAAATTGCAAATTATTTCTGTTCTACGAAAATCTATTACAGCATTGATAAAGAATCTATTCAGACAGGGCTGTACGCAGCCAACATCGTAAACCAATCATTTGTTGCAATCAAAACCCTTATCAAAGAATATGAAGGAATCCTTATTTTCTCTGTTGAGTCATATTGCAAAAATATTGAGGCATATCGTGATTTCTTTCAGTCATCACTCCAGATTCTTTCTGAGTCTGTAGAAATATTCAGGGAAGAAATGTCAAAAATATCTGAATACAAAGAACAACAACAGATGGGTAGGCCTGATCTATCTCAATCTCAAACTGAGCCCAAAATACTATCGTAAACAGACTCAACTAAGTCCAAAAGAATATCACATAAATCCATAAAAAACAACAAAATATGAAACATATCATTACATTACTGGTGGCTGTTCTAATCTGTTTTGCCGCCAATGCACAGAATTACTCACAAAAGTACAACAGCCTGATGGACAGAACGGAATTCTTTGACTCCTATGGTAATCTCCAAGGCTGGGCAAAGTACAATAGCCTAATGAAGAGAATGGAATATTTCGATCGTTATGGCAATATGACCAAGTATGAACAGCGAAACGACCTATTGGACAGGAACGAAACCAAAGACACTTACGGTAACACTCAGTCCACCCGCAATTACAACTCACTTATGGATAGGGAGGACATAAAAGATTCCTTCGGCAACATCATTGGATACAGAAAGTGGAATTCTCTAATGGAACGGTATGATGTCTATGACTCAAGAAACAATCTAATCGGATACTATAAATACAACAGCCTGATGAGGAAATGGGATTTCTACAAGAATTGAATCCCAAAGAAATTTGTAAATTTGTCGTATTATAGTCACATCACACATTGAAATCCCTCACGAGATGAAATGGATAATAATAATCACTATTGATTGGGCATTGTGTATCATTTCAACATATGCTGTCAGAAATAGTAAGAAAAATAAGTTAATGAAAGCAGTGGCCGGAAGCGACAAGACCGCGGGAGCGGAGATGCAGCTTGGCAGGTATATCTCCTGCAAACATCAACTACGGTGATGCCTATATTCTGGCATGGAGGATATATAGATAGACTCGTACTATATGAATATGACTGCAAAATTATGTTTTAACCGCCAACGGACACACAAACAGTAACTCGGTATATTTAAATGCATTACAAATAAATAAGTATAATCATGGGCATTTTCACAAAAATCTTTAGCAAAAGCTCTACGCCAAAGCCGCAACAAGAGCAAAGGACTTCTGCAACAACAGGTGCTCCATCAGAAAACAAAACAGTATTCCAACCTTTCTCTTTTCATTCAGACTGCCATCAACGTTACAACAATGATGTTCCGGAAGGAAGCCTTCAGGTATGTGGACGCAGCATCAAAGTTGAGAAAAACACAAATGGATGCAGTGGCTATAATCTAACCCCGGGAGATGGTTATATTGTACGCGCAACAAACGACGATACAGGAAAGCCACAATTCGCACCTAAACCAATGAGAATAGTCAAAACAAGCAACAACAGTGTTCTGCTAAGAGGCTACAAAACAGAAGCTATGAGCCCATTCGGATGGATCGACTTCGATGGAGATGACTACGGCTTTGAGGTCTTCTACGAAAATGGAAATGTAACAAAATGCGTGTTGTACATGTACGACCGCAATGTCCGTTTGGAATATATGAGACAATTATAATACTTACAAGATATTTTAAACTAAGATACTATGAACCAACTAGATACATTGGCTCAAAAAGCAATCGCCATGCTACGAGGAGGGGAAGATGGTGATCCTACATATGTCAAGTGCAGAGAGCTATATATGGTACTGAAATGCCAGCCAGCACTTATTAAAACAGTGGAGAACCCAAAGGATGTTGCAAGGGCATTAAACATTTTCCTCAGTTTCGGTGCAATTGATGACATCGATATTTTACAACAAATATCAAGCATCTCCTATTACTTAATCTCAAAGGCTCTGGGTGATAATCCATACGATATTAACCTTTATAAAGACCGCCTACAAAACATAGTGTGCAACAAAGAAGCTTTTGGTTATACCGTTGGTGAAGTATTAGATGCAGAAAGCAATAATTCTCTCATGATGAACTTTATGATGGGGTTATCATTCTTTAACAAAAGAGATGCTTTGATAAAGATGGAAATGTATGATTTCTCAAATGGAGGAAGAGAACTCATACATTTTGATAAGTTCTTTACAAATGAATTTATCAGAATTATGGAACTTATCAGAGGCGGCACATTAGGAGTGGATGCAGACATTGATTCTATCATCAGTGACGGATGTGAACTACATAATAAGGTATTCAAATTTCTTGAGAAGAAGTTAATCGAGGACGAGGACCTTGATTTCTAAATCGAAGTAATACTCTTAAGAGCGGTCAAGCTCGTCTTCTTACGCTGACGCTCCGTCAGACCAGTTTGGTTCCAGCCCCTCCGCCACTGTCGCGGCTGCGGGACTTCCACTTTATAGACTACGCGCAGAAAGACTCCGTGCCTTCCCTTCAGGAAGTCGCGGAGACTTTTGTCTGCGCTCCGAGCAAACGCCCGGAAAGACTGCTGCCATTGCCGAAAGATCGGCAACGTCCACAGCCTTTCCTCTTCGGGCAGAGCGGTATCCGTGAGCCAGTCTTTGCCAGGTCTTCGATCCTGTCAAAGCCTGCCTCACGGATGCTGTCTTATGAGCGGCTTAGCCGCCGTTGTCCCCACCCGCCCAGCCATTTCCGTCCTCGGTGGCTACGCCACCTCGTCCGCATCTTTGCAATCAGATTCAAATTTCATATCTTCGCACAGATAAATCAGATTTATGGCTTGTAACTCAGACTTCGTTCAATATATCGCGGACCAGTGCGCTGGTGCCGGGGAAATCGTTGTAAAAAAGATGATGGGAGACTATTGCGTTTATTGCGATGGCATCCTGTTCGGTTTAATCTGTGACAACAACTTCTACCTCAAGGTAACAGAGCCAGGAAAAGCTTTACTGAAGGAAGTGATTCTTCGTTCACCTTACGACGGGGCAAAGGACTATTTTTACATCACGGACGTTGATGACCGGGATTATCTTGTTGGCTTGGTTAAGGCAACTCTTCCAGCACTTGCCAAGCCGAAGGCCAAGAAGGACCCAATGAAGTAAAATTGATTTTATCTTCGAAATAGAAGCCTGGCATTTAGTGCTGGGCTTCGTTATGTATAAATCGGCACTTGCCCACTTCCCTTACGGTCAGTCGGCAAACTTCCATTGCCACCCACGGGCGAGACTATGCGGACTGCAAGCAGCTCCTCAAACTCTCGCTGAACCTAACTCGCACATTAAAACGCCCGGCAAGATTGATGCGACCCCAAAAAGTTGGACGGTTTAACATTAGCTACGAGGCTTTAGATTG
>CAJKOW010000075.1 GCA_905201685.1 uncultured Bacteroides sp.
CCTCTGCCGTACAAATCGGTACTGCCAATTTCATCGATCCAACTGTAACCATAAAGGTTGCAGAAGGAATCAATGATTATTTGAATAGACATAAATTCAGCTCGGTACGGGATATTATCGGTACACTTGAGGTGTAACAGATTACAACAATATGCCATTCGCAGCTAAAAGATAAAAAGGAGGACATTCAATAGAACATCCTCCTTTTCTTTTTCCATATATTTTTATAGTCCTCTCACTCCAAGTTGTTTATTCATCCAACAGATCAGGACGAAGTCTTTTAGTGCGCTCTAAAGACTGCTGCAACTCCCATTCCTTTATTTTAGCCTCATGTCCTGAAAGTAAAATATCAGGAACCTTCCAACCTTTATAGTCAGCAGGTCTTGTATAGACTGGAGCCGCCAGAAGATTGTCTTGAAACGAATCGGACAATGCCGACTGCTCATCGGAAATCACTCCGGGTATAATACGCACTATCGCATCAGCCATAACGGCAGCCGCCCAATCCCCCCCCGTAAGTACATAATCGCCTATACTGACTTCCTTAGTAATAAGATGCTCCCGAATTCGATAATCAATACCTTTAAAATGGCCGCAAAGAATAATCAGATTCTGCGCCAGCGATAACGTATTGGCCATCGGCTGACAAAACTTTTCCCCGTCAGGAGTGGTAAATATTACTTCATCATAATTCCGCTCTGCTTTCAAGCTATTGATGCAACGCTCAATGGGCTCGATTTTCATAACCATGCCGGCAAATCCCCCGAAAGGATAATCATCCACACGACGGTATTTGTCTTCGGTATAATCGCGTAAGTTATGAATACAAATTTCAGCAAGTCCCTTATTCTGAGCACGTTTCATAATAGAGCAATTGAAGAACCCTTCAATCATTTCCGGCAAAACAGTGATGATGTCTATACGCATATTTTTAATTTTTCTGCAAAAATACAGCAAGTTCTATTTTCATGCAACAAAAGTAAGAATATTCGGGGAGAAACCCGTATTTTTGCATGCAAACAATCGAATCGAATCTATTATGGACATCAAAGCAAGAATAGAGGAACTCCGTGCCGAACTGCATAGGCACAATTACAATTACTACGTGCTGAACGCTCCCGAAATATCAGATAAACAATTTGACGACATGATGCGCGAATTGCAGGATCTCGAGAAAGAGCATCCTGAATATCAAGATGCTAACTCGCCAACCATGCGCGTAGGAAGCGATATTAACAAGAACTTTACCCAAGTTACTCACAAATACCCCATGCTTTCCTTAGGGAACACCTACTCGGAAAGCGAAGTGGCTGAATTCTACGAACGGGTCAAAAAAGCATTGAACGAAGACTTCGAAATTTGCTGTGAACTTAAATACGACGGAACTTCCATATCGCTGACTTACGAGAATGGGAAGCTGATACGTGCCGTCACACGTGGCGATGGAGAAAAAGGCGATGATGTGACCGATAACGTGAAAACCATCCGTTGTATTCCACTTGTATTACACGGTGATTATCCCTCTTCTTTCGAAATCAGAGGGGAGATATTGATGCCTTGGGTCGTTTTTGAAGAACTGAACCGGGAAAAAGAAGCACGCGAGGAACCTCTCTTTGCCAATCCACGAAATGCAGCTTCGGGCACTCTGAAACTACAGAACTCGGCTATCGTAGCTTCGCGCAAACTCGATTCGTATTTATATTACCTGCTTGGTGAAAATCTGCCTTCCGACGGACATTATGAAAATCTGCAAGCTGCTGCGCGATGGGGCTTTAAAATCTCGGAACATATGAAAAAAGCACATTCTCTACAAGAGATTTTCGATTATATCAGCTATTGGGATACCGAACGTAAGAATCTTCCGGTGGCCACAGACGGTATTGTCCTAAAGGTCAACAGCCTTAGGCAACAGAAAAATTTAGGCTATACAGCCAAATCCCCCCGCTGGGCCATTGCTTATAAATTTCAGGCTGAACGTGCCCTGACTCGCCTGAATAAAGTAACTTATCAGGTAGGAAGAACCGGTGCCATCACCCCTGTTGCCAATCTGGATCCGGTACAGTTATCCGGAACCATCGTCAAAAGAGCATCGCTCCACAACGCAGACATCATCGAAGGCCTGGATTTACATATAGGAGACATGGTTTATGTAGAAAAAGGAGGAGAAATCATACCCAAAATAACCGGAGTAGATAAGGAAGCACGTAGCATGATGCTCGGCGAAAAAGTGAAATTCATCACCCACTGCCCGGAATGTGGCAGCAAACTGATACGCTACGAAGGTGAAGCTGCACATTACTGTCCGAACGAAACAGCCTGTCCGCCACAAATCAAAGGCAAAATAGAACATTTTATCAGCCGAAGAGCCATGAATATTGACGGATTGGGCCCTGAAACAGTGGACATGTTCTATCGTAAAGGGCTGATAAAAAATGCCGCCGACCTTTACGCCCTGAAGGCTGACGATATCAAAGACTTGGAACGAATGGGGGAGAAATCGGCTGAGAATATTATTAAAGGCATTGAAAACAGCAAAAACGTTCCGTTCGAAAGAGTCCTTTTTGCACTGGGTATCCGTTTCGTTGGTGAGACTGTCGCCAAGAAGATTGCCAAATCATTCAAGAACATCGAAGAGTTGGAACAAGCCGATATGGCAACCCTTACAAATATCGATGAAATCGGCGAAAAGATAGCCCAAAGCATCGTCAGTTACTTTGCTGCCCCCGCTAATCGAATGTTGGTTGAACGCCTGAAAGAAGCCGGGCTTCAGTTTGCGAGAAGCGAAGAAGATATGAACGAATATACCGACAAGCTAAACGGACAAACCATCGTAATCAGCGGTGTGTTTACCCACCATTCACGCGATGAATACAAAGCTTTAATCGAGAAGAACGGAGGAAAAAACTCGGGAAGTATCTCTTCCAAGACATCTTTCATTCTGGCGGGCGACAACATGGGGCCGGCCAAACTTGAAAAAGCCAGGAAATTGGGCATAAGGATTATGAACGAAGATGAGTTCTTGGCTCTTATCTCCTAACAAATTTCTACAGAAAGCTTTTTTATAGCTTATATTTGTAGTCTAAATCGAAAAAAATCGTACTTTTGCGAATCATTAAGAGACATACTTATAATACTCATGATACAGACAAGATTGAAAGGAATGGGGGTAGCCTTGATTACTCCATTTAAAGAGGATGAGAGCGTGGACTACGATGCACTGATGCGCATGGTAGATTATTTGCTGCAAAACAACGCCGATTTTCTGTGTGTACTTGGCACAACAGCAGAAACGCCTACGCTGACCGAAGACGAAAAGAGAACAATCAAAAAGAAAGTTATCGAACGAGTAAACGGCCGAATCCCAATCTTGCTGGGAGTAGGCGGAAACAATACACGTGCCGTGGTTGATACACTGAAAAACGATGATTTCACCGGTGTAGATGCCATATTGTCTGTAGTGCCATATTACAACAAACCGTCGCAGGAAGGCATATACCAGCACTACAAAGCCATTGCCGAAGCTACCGAACTTCCCATTGTGCTGTATAATGTTCCGGGACGTACAGGAGTCAATATGAAGGCTGAAACCACACTGCGCATTGCACGCGATTTCAAGAATGTGATTGCCGTCAAAGAGGCTTCCGGCGATATCACCCAGATGGATGATATCATCAAAAACAAACCCGCCAATTTCGACGTTATTTCAGGCGATGACGGTATGACCTTCCCATTAATAACCTTAGGTGCCGTCGGCATCATATCGGTTATCGGAAACGCGTTTCCACGCGAATTCAGCCGAATGGTACGTTTGGCCTTACAAGGCGATTATGCCAATGCACTGACCATCCACCACAAATTTGCCGAACTCTTCAAGCTGTTATTTGTGGATGGTAATCCGGCCGGAGTAAAAGCAATGCTAAACGCTATGGGAATGATCGAAAACAAACTCCGACTTCCGTTAGTCCCGACTCGAATAACAACATTCGAGGCTATACGCAACATCCTGAATGAGTTAAATATAAAATGCTAATCATAAACAGATTAAAAAAGGAGCAGAAAGAAAAACCTTGCTTATTCTTTCTGCTCCTTTTATTTTCACTCATTTTCTCTTTAGCAAAATACGGCCTACAACCTGGTACTATTTGGCCAGTTAGCAAAATCTTTTTCCCCAGTTAGGAAAAAATTATTCCCCAACTTGGGCATTTTTAAGCCGTAAGTTATTCACTTGCCAAACCATTAGTTAGCCACTTACCAAACCGTAAGTTAGCCAGTTAACAAGCCACAAGTTATCCACTATACAGCCCCAGGGATTGCCACACAATATGCCTGATATCGGGTCAGCGGATATTCCAGGTTGGTAATCCCATAATGTATCAAGCATATTGCGTGGCAAGCCTGAA
>CAJKOW010000076.1 GCA_905201685.1 uncultured Bacteroides sp.
TCCCGGTTCGTCCCGTTCTCCAGGCAGTTCCGTCGGTTGCCGTCCGTTGACGGAAGAAATCCGCCCCATCCGCAGTCCCTTCCCTTCGGGGAAAGTCCGGATGGGGCTTTTTCTTTTTGCCACCCGTTTCTCGATTCCTTGTTTTCAGCGGACGCGTCCGCACCACCCACCGTACCGACCCATCCGCACGGTCGTAGTCGTTCGTCCGTACGAAATAGGGCACCTGTTTTCATTTTTTTTTCCTCCTTGGTTATTGTCGCTTTTCACCGATATGGATAGAGATGTTTTCGATGCCCGGACGGTATGCAAGTATGTCGGGGAATGCCGTTTCTCTGTCCTCCTTTCCATAGGCTTAACCTGAATGGTTCCTTGGACTGTCTAGTGCGCAAGGGACGATTGGGAAATTGCATTATGCGTCGGGTCATGTACAGCCGGTTCCTTGCTGTCATTCCTGTGTAGGTTCTTGTAGAAGAAAGTAGGGCATTCTGTCAAAATGTCAAATGAATCGCTTGAGAAGGGTCTTCCTTTGCATCTCAATGCGGATTGGTGGATTTTTTTGGATTTTCAGCCCATTCGCGAAATGCACAACGATGCATCACGGCACATTTGCATGGCAAAAAGTATTCTTATGGTTCTAAATCTGATCAGAAGGAATGATGACAGACATATTCCCTTTCTAAATCACACTTGGGAAAATAGCTGCCGCGCCCACAGACTAGGAGTGAAAGAGAATGAAATACTGTTTAATTCCATAAAATAATGTATTCGAAGTGTAAAACACAAGTCTTTGGTGGACGAAACAATATTGTTTGGGTCATCAAACAATATTGTTTCGCGTTCCAAACACAAGTGTTTGACGAGTCAAACAATATTGTTTGAGAGTTAAAATATCATTTGTACATTCAATTTAATAAAAATGAATACGGATTGTAGAATGTAAATGTTAAGCAGATTTAGTGTTTCTCGCTGGAATACCCGATTTTTTAAAAATGTGAGTTAGGAAGAAAGTGGATATTGGCTGATTTTGTCAAGGATTTAACCTAAAATAGCATGAAAGTGTCAGGGCGGAAGCAATGTGTCGCTGGAAGATGATGGATGTTAATGAGCGTGAAAAGCACGTCGTTCTACTAGGTTAGTCTTGTCGCGCTGTGCGGTTTGTCTTATTTTCGTCCAAAAATGCGTAACGGTTATTCAGAAGAGTCCGTATGAAAAAGAAATATATTATTTTTTTGCTTCTAAGCTTATGCTTGCTTTCGTCATGCTCGACGATACTTGAGCTGATAACAGGAGATTATAAATGCATATATCCTGATTGCAATGAACGGGCGACAGAAAACTCTGTATATTGTCCCCGTCATAAGCCTTACTACCTGAAATGACGGTAGTCTTATATTCGTGTGTCTTGTTCTGCTTGCTGCTAAGGCGGTGCAGTGTCTGGCATGTGGCTAACTGCAAGTCAGGAAAAATGATGTCATATAAGGCGTTTAAGTGTGTGTATTGCATTGATAATTTGTATTATATATGTTGTATAACATAGTCCTGAAACTTGTATGATGCTTGGTTTGTGGTTATATTTGCTCATGCTGTCGGATAAATGTTCTTCTGATGCTACTTTGGAGTTTTATGAGTATGAGAAAGATAGGTTTAATGATAGTCTATGTTTCATCCGTTTGCTTATTGGGTGCTACTACGTGGGGACAAAGAAGTTTTATCCTCACGACCTTACCTCTTGTTGCTTTTGCTACATGGGGCGTGGTGCGCTTATGGAAGAAAGACATCTGACTTTCCATATCCCACGCATGGAGAATGGCTTTACCCTTATGTAGTATAGCATGGTCCTGAAACTTCTATAACAGGTAGAACTGCTTATATTTATCCGCGAAAATGAATGCATACAGCAGTTGTGTGAGCAAACAAGTCGAATGTTTACTACTTTAAAATAAAGCAATATGGATTTAATGACACCTGATGTCCAGCTCTATTTTTGGGGTTGGCTTAATTGGCTATTGCTGGTTATAGATGCAGCTTTTGTTCTCTACGCCATCGTTCAGCTCCTGCAAGATAAGACATGGAGCTCGATAGCAAAATGGATATGGGCTGTCGTTATTGTAGGGATGAATCTCCTCGGTGTGCTGCTCTACTTGTTGTTTGGGAGGGGAAAGGGCAAGTACGTCTGTAAGGAAGATAATCTCCCGGTAGTATAGAGACGTTCCCGACATCCGGATGGTGTGTGTCCGGATGCCGGGAATGCCCGTTTCTGTCACCTTTCCGTCATGCACTTTGTGAAAAAGTGGATAAATTACAAATAATATTCCGTAAACCTTTGGAAACGCTGCACAATTTCTCTATCTTTGCATCCGAATTAAGATGAAACGTGAGGGGCTTGATAAAAGCTCCTTTTTTATTTTAAAAACTGAAGTTTCGCAGATGCCCGACGCGTCGGTTGACAGGAAGGCGGTGAGTGGAGACGATTGCTCCGTGGAAGAACGGGGCTGCCGGAACAACTCGTCGCAGGGCCCTGCCGGGGATGCCCCGGGTTGGCGATAGCTGAATTAAAAACAAACAGTGAACTGAATGATAGACAAAAACCTTGTCCGTAACATCGTGGAAGAGTGGCTCGACGGAAAAGACTATTTCCTGGTCGATGTGAACGTCAGCCCGGATGACAAAATCGTTGTTGAAATTGACCATGCCGAGGGTGTGTGGATCGAAGACTGCGTGCAGCTGAGCCGTTTCATCGAGTCAAGGCTCAATCGTGAAGAAGAAGACTTTGAACTCGAAGTGGGTTCCGCCGGTATCGGGCAACCCTTCAAGGTGCTGCAGCAATACATCAACCACATCGGAATGGATGTCGAGGTGCTCACACTCGCCGGAGAGAAACACTGCGGTGTGCTCAAGGAAGCCGACGAGGAACATTTCGTGGTCTGTGTCCCGAAACGTGTGAAGCTGGAAGGACAGAAACGCGCCAAAACGGTGGAGGAAGACATGACGTTCACCTACCCGGAAGTAAAATATACCAAATACCTAATAAGTTTTAAATAACGCTATATTATGGCTAAGAAAGAGGAAACAGTCAGCTTGATTGATACATTTTCGGAATTTAAAGAGTTGAAGAACATCGACCGAACCACGATGGTCAGCGTCCTGGAGGAAAGCTTCCGCAGCGTGATTGCCAAGATGTTCGGGACGGATGAGAACTACGACGTGATCGTGAACCCCGACAAGGGGGACTTCGAAATCTGGCGCAACCGCGAGGTCGTGGCAGACGAGGACCTGACGAACCCGAATATGCAAATCTCCCTCACTGAGGCACGCAAGATCGACGCTTCCTATGAGATTGGCGAGGAAGTGACCGACGAGGTCATCTTTGCCAAGTTCGGACGGCGTGCCATCCTGAACCTGCGCCAGACACTTGCATCGAAGATCCTGGAACTGGAGAAGGATAGCCTGTATAACAAGTATATTGAAAAGGTGGGCCAGGTCGTCAGCGCCGAGGTCTATCAGATATGGAAGAAAGAGATGCTGCTGCTCGACGATGAGGGCAACGAACTCCTGCTGCCCAAGACCGAACAGATCCCCAGCGACTTCTATCGCAAGGGCGAGACCGTACGCGCCGTCGTGGCACGGGTGGACAACACCAACAACAACCCGAAAATCATCTTGAGCCGCACGTCGCCCGTCTTCCTGCAACGCCTGTTCGAGATGGAAGTCCCCGAAATCAACGACGGACTCATCACCATCAAACGTATCGCACGCATCCCCGGTGAACGCGCCAAGATTGCCGTCGAATCTTACGACGAGCGCATCGACCCGGTCGGCGCCTGTGTGGGTGTGAAAGGTTCCCGCATCCACGGCATCCCTGTGCAGATCAATGACCACTTCAATCGACGGGTTTTCCTCCAGAATTGTACTGACCGCCTCCTCTGCCTTCCCATAGGCATTGCTCCGGTCCAGCTTCCCGTCAATAATATCGTACACGCCGGTGTCATGAATGGTTTCAATTCCTTTTTCATTCAGCATCCTCTTTGCATAAGACGGATAGCATCCCCGAACCTGCACATCGGAGACAAACCAGAACAGTCGTTGACGGGATTGCTCTGAAAGC
>CAJKOW010000077.1 GCA_905201685.1 uncultured Bacteroides sp.
TTACCGCTCATTTAAGCTATTGGGAACAAAATAATCGAGATTATATTCAGAATATCGCTGCCTGAAAAAGTTAACTACGCTCTTATCGATGATAAAGAAAAGAGGGTGAATCGCGTATTACGACACACCCTCTTATTTTTTCTGAATTAGATTGTATTATGCTCCCGGGTGAATTGCTTCAGAAGGACAAACATCTGCGCAAGTACCACATTCTGTACAAGCTTCAGGGTCGATAGAATACTTATCACCTTCAGAGATAGCGCCTACCGGACACTCGTCGATGCAAGTTCCGCAAGCAATACAATCGTCACTAATTACGTAAGCCATTTTCGTTAGATTTTAAATTATTATTAGTACTAATTACGGCGACAAAAATAATGGTTTTCTTTATTACTTGCTATCAACCTCGTTTAAAAAACTATAATTTGTATGCTGTCTAAATAGCTTTCCCTGAATTCAAGAAGTGATGACATAAGAAACCGATATTGATTATCAGTTGATTATTTCTCGAGGAATAGTCCTATTTTCTCCTTAGTTAGGGGAAAGTATTTCTCCAGTTGGGAAAATGTTTTTTCTCAGTTGGGAAAAAATGGTATCCTTTTTATGAATATAATTCCAGGCCGAACTCGTCTTTCAGTTGGAGCAGGGCCTGATTTTTCTGAGCCATCATCTGGAATCTCTCTACGCGTCCGTAAGCACGTACTTTCTCGGTGGCAGCACTGGTACGTACGGTCATAGTTACCTTTCTGTTTTTTAGTCGGTTGCGCAGATATTCCTGGATGTCGGAAATCATGGCGGTAAATTCTTTTGCAACGATATCATTATCGACAACGACTTCGAAGGTTGTATCGTTCAGCAGGGTAAGGTGCATGTTTTGCATCCGTTTGGCGATGGCAACTTGTTCTTTGGGCATTCGTCCGGCATATTCTTGCCAATAGTAATTGATGTCTCGTTCGTTGAAGATGTAGTCTTCTTCAGGCTGACTTACAGGTGTGGAAGTCGCTTGAGGAGTGGCAGTGGGTGTCGGATCTTTTTTTTCTTCCTGGCGTGGATGTCGGATCGAAATTCCTAATTTCGACATTTGTGCTACCGGAATCTTTTTTTCTTCCTTGCCTTGTGCAAGCAATACGGCGGTCGGAGTGGCATGTACCGCCGCTTCCGATTGCGTACGATTGGGATTAGCCGTCGCTTGTGGTGCTGGCTTAGCCGACGTTTGTTGAGATGCAGTGGGAGTTTGCTGTTGTTGGGACATGGCAGGGGTGGCCTGTGGCTGCTGGGCAGTGGCAGGCTGATTGAATACGGGTTTTATGGTCTGTTTAGGGCTACGCCCACCACTGGCATCGTCCTCCCCGGCGGTAAGTTGTCCTACTTGAATCAGTGTCAGTTCAACCAATAGTCGTTTGTTTTTACTCATCCGGTAATTCAGGTCGCAATCATTGCAGAGTTTCATGGCTTTGTACAGAAAGGGGATGGGACATTTCTGTGCCTGGGCCTGATAGCGGTCGCGGATGCTGGCACCCACTTCGAGCAGCGAGGTAGTAGCGGGATCTTTGCTCACTAATAAGTCTCTGAAGTGAGAAGCCAGGCCGGTGATAAAATGACTGCCGTCGAATCCCTTGTTCAGTACTTCGTTCAGCAACAGCAAGGCGTCGCTTATTCTGTTTTCAAGAAGTTGGTCAGTCAACTTGAAGTAGTATTCATAATCCAGTACGTTCAGATTCTCGATGGCACTTTGGTAAGTGATGTGCCCTCCCGTGAAGCTGACTACCTGGTCGAAGATGGATAGGGCATCTCGCATGCCGCCGTCGGCTTTCAGAGCGATTACGTTCAGGGCCTCGGGTTCGGCGGTGATTCCTTCTTTCGATGCTACGTATGCCAAGTGGGCTACAGTATCTTCTACACTGATGCGGTTGAAATCGTATATCTGGCAGCGCGAAAGGATGGTAGGCAGGATTTTATGCTTTTCGGTCGTGGCAAGAATGAAAATGGCATGGCGGGGCGGCTCTTCCAGTGTTTTCAGAAACGCATTGAAGGCCGATGCCGAGAGCATATGCACCTCATCGATGATGTAAACTTTGTATTTACCTATCTGGGGCGGGATGCGCACTTGCTCTACCAGTTGTCGAATGTCGTCAACGGAGTTGTTCGAGGCGGCATCCAGTTCGTGGATGTTATACGAACGTTGTTCGTTGAAGGCTGTACACGATTCGCACTCGTTGCAAGCCTCGCCATCAGGGGTGGGGTGCATGCAGTTGATGGTCTTGGCAAAGATACGGGCGCAAGTTGTTTTACCTACGCCTCGTGGTCCGCAGAAGAGGTAGGCATGTGCCAGTTTGCCGGTAGCAATGGCGTTTTTTAGGGTTGTGGTCAAAGCTCGTTGTCCTACTACCGATTCGAAAGTCGATGGGCGGTATTTACGGGCCGATACGATATAATTTTCCATATTTGGGATTTTCTTGTCACGAGCCGGATTTTCTGTATGTGAAACCTGGCTAATTTGGTCATACTTTGCAAAGATAACACTTCCAAACTGAAAATCCCTGTATTCTATCAGACAAATTTTGTGTATCGATGGGGCATGGCTTTTATGCGTGGCTATGGAATTTGCAATTTTTTATTGTCGGGTTACTGCCGTTTCTCGCTGATTACTTTTATCTTTGTAGCTGAAAACTGGTTGCGGGAAACTGCAACTGCCGGTTGTAATCTTTATTAATGCTTAAGTATAAGATGGATAAACTTGCTTCGCTTTGGGCTTATATCCGTAAGAATAGATTTTTCAACAAATATCTGGTGACGTTGGTTATCTTTGCTGTAGTGCTGGGGTTTCTCGATGAGAACAATCTGATGCGCCGTCTGGGGTATGCCCGTGAAGAAAGTCGGTTGCGTGATGAAATTGAAAAATATCGGAATGAATACGAGGAGAATACCAAACGGCTTAATGAACTGGCTGTCGATTCGGGAGCTATCGAACGTATTGCTCGCGAGAAGTATTTGATGAAGAAGCCGAATGAAGATATTTATGTTTTCGAAGAAGATATAGAATAATGAAACAACTGATTCCTGCCCTTTTTGTCGTAGGAGCTGTTATGGCTCTGACAGGTGCTGCCGTATATATTACCGGTTGGGAACTTGCTCCTTATCTCTATACCATAGGAGCAGCGATGGTAGCTCTTGCCCAAATTAATTCCCCGTCCAAAAGTAAAAGTCCCAATGTCAAGCGTTTGCGCCGTCAGCAGATCTTTGGTGCAATACTGTTGGTTTTGACCGGAGCATTCATGTTTTTCACGCACGGAAATGAATGGATTGTGTGTATGACTATCGCGGCTATTCTTGAGCTTTATACTTCTGTGCGCATTCCTCAGGAAGAGGCTAAAGAAGGGGTTTGATTTTTACTTTTGTAAGTACAAGTAAGGTTTGTGTTTGAGGATTGGAGGAGAATCTCTCCCTTCCCAATCCTCTTTTTCCCGTCAAGCCATCTTCATTTGTCCTCCAAGAGTCCTTCTTTCCCCCTCTTTTCTCCTTCCTTTCCCAGCCTTCCCCCTTCCTCCTCCTCTTTTCCCCTCTTTTTTCCTTGTTTCCTTTCCGCGCGCGCATGTGAATATATAATGTATGCCCGTATTCTTCCCGTTCGTATAGCCTATCAAAAACATGTTC
>CAJKOW010000078.1 GCA_905201685.1 uncultured Bacteroides sp.
TTCTCCCCATAAAAAACTCCGTGAAACTCTGTGTCTGCTGGGATGTTCTTCTTTCACCTTTCAACGTAAGCAACTATCCATCAACGGTTTGCGTTGAAACGTGAAATTGAAAACCACTTGCGAAACTTAAAACTGGATATATACAATGCGGGTGGGTCAAAATAAAAGTACCGCTTTCATTTTGACCCACCCGCAAAGAGAGACAGGATTCAGCGCTTGCCGTACATCCATTCGTAGTAATTCTGATAGTCGCCGCTGGTTACTTCTTCAACCCAAGCCTGATTGTTCAGATACCATTCGATGGTCTTCACAATACCGACTTCGAACTTCGTTTCAGGATACCAGCCCAAAGCGTTGGTAATCTTGGTGGGGTCGATGGCGTAACGCTGGTCGTGCCCCAGACGGTCCTTGACAAAAGTAATCAAGTCTTCGTTGATCCAGCTGATATCAATCTGACCGTCGGCGCCTTTCACCTGTTTCTTCAATACCTGGCGGTATTCGGGCTTCTCGGTCATCAGGCGATGAATGGTGGCGATGGTCAGCTTCACAATCTCCAGATTGGTCTTCTCGTTATGACCGCCTACGTTGTAAACTTCGCCTTCTGCACCTTCGCGCACCACAAGGTCGATGGCCTTGCAATGGTCTTCCACGTAGAGCCAGTCGCGTACGTTGCTTCCGTCGCCATAAACAGGCAGCTTCTTGCCTTCAAGGATATTCTTGATAATCAGCGGAATCAGTTTCTCGGGGAAGTGATACGGACCGTAGTTATTGGAGCAGCGAGTGATAGTCACCGGCATCTTATAAGTATCGTGATAAGCCATTACCACCATATCGGCACTGGTCTTGCTGGCACTGTACGGGCTGTGCGGACAGAGCGGGGTAGTCTCGGTGAAATAACCTTCGGCACCCAACGAACCATATACCTCGTCAGTCGATACCTGATGATAGCGCACGCCTTTGCGCCAAGTAGGATAGCCAAACTCGTCCTTGCCAGTCACCCAAGCACGGCGGGCAGCATCCAACAGGTTCTGCGTACCCAGAATGTTGGTTTGCAGGAACAACTGCGGATTTTCGATACTACGGTCCACGTGGCTCTCGGCAGCGAAGTTCACTACATAGTCGAATTTGTATTCGGCAAACAGACGGTCGGCCAACTGGCGGTCGCAAATGTCGCCTTTCACAAAGAAGCAGCGTTCGTTGTCGATGTCAGCTGCAATGGTACCTAAGTTTCCAGCATAAGTCAACGCATCCAGAATGACCACTTTGATGTCGTTGTGCTTAGCCAGAATATATTTAATGTAATTTGCTCCGATAAACCCGGCAGCACCGGTTACAAGATATGTCTTCATTTTATGAATGAAAAATTAATAATGAATAAGTATTTAGTTCCTTCGTTTTCGAGTCTGTAAGTTCATCAGTTACTGTTCCACATTACTTCATAAACCTACGCACTTGCCAACTCCCCCCTCTCCCTGGGAGAGGGGCCGGGGGTGAGGCATTATTTATGCGACTCTGCCAGTTCCATCAGGTATTTGCCGTACTCCGTTTTGCCCAGCTGCTCTCCCAGATGATAGAGCTGATCTACATTGATCCAACCCTTACGCCATGCAATCTCCTCGATGCAGCTTACGCGGAAGCCCTGACGGTTCTGAATGGTAGCTACGAAGTTGCTTGCTTCGAGCAGGCTGTCGCAATTGCCGGTATCGAGCCAGGCAAAACCGCGTCCGAAGAGTTCCACACGCAACGTACCTTCTTCAAGGTAGAGGCGGTTCAAATCGGTAATCTCGTATTCGCCACGGGCCGAAGGCTTCAGGCTCGCCGCTTTTTCGGTAACGGTAGCGTCGTAAAAGTAAAGACCGGGAACGGCATAGTTGCTTTTGGGCACTGCCGGCTTTTCTTCGAGAGAAATCGCCTTGCCGTCGGCATCGAACTCGACAACCCCATACGCACGCGGATCTTTCACATAATAACCAAAGATGCAGGCACCCTTCTCAATGGAAGCAGCACGCTTCAGCATGGCCGAAAAGCCCTGACCATAGAACATGTTATCGCCCAGAATCAGACAACCCGGTTCGCCGTTCAGAAAATCGGCTCCCAGCACAAAAGCCTGTGCCAGTCCGTTGGGCTGCTCCTGTATCTTATAAGAGAAGGACATTCCCAGTTCCTCGCCTGTACCCAGCAAGTCGCGGAACATCGGCAAATCGCGCGGAGTAGAAATAATCAGTACCTCACGAATACCGGCTAACATCAATGTAGAGAGAGGATAGTAGATCATAGGTTTGTCATAAACAGGCATAATCTGCTTGGAAATGGCCTTTGACAACGGATAAAGACGAGTGGCACTGCCACCGGCAAGAATAATTCCTTTCATATTTCAGTTCTTAGGTTTTATAAATATCAACGGGAGAATAAAATAAGAAGGAGGACAAAGCCCCACGGCTCTTGGTGCTATTCAAGACGCAAAGGTAACGAAATTTAGTTGGAGGACAAAATTAAAAGATTAAAAAACAACAGTGCTGATTAAAGATATGCAGCAAGATATGTAATTCTCCCAGTACCCCTCAAGCACCTTGACATTGCAATTTGTGACTAAACAAGGATGGCAAGAAAAGTATGAAAAAAATTTCATGATATACAACAGCCACAAACTGCTGACTTTTTTAATATAATGACTGTAAAATAAATCAATGCAAAATATTGGTTATTTCTACAAAGTTTTCTAACTTTGATCTTACGTTAATCCTTTCAATATTCTTCACATGAAAAAAAATGCAATTTTATATACGCTTCTACCAATGCTTGGTGCAAGTATTTATTGGAATCAAACTATTCGACCGACAAATTATCAGGAAAGGGTGTGCCAAAATAAGCAATACTATCTAATTCCTCCTTTTTGAAAAGAGGAAAGTATCAGATACTTTTCTGACACACCTTTTTTATAATTGGATTTTAAACAAGATTGTTTAATATATTACTTTGCTAACCCATTAGTGATTATAATCATTACAACATGAAAAACAAATTTATCCAGTTACTTTTATTAGGACTATTATCAGCTTGCTCTGGAAACAAAAATACTGCAGAAACAATCGTTCCATCTGACATTAATGTATATAGGATAGAAATACCTGTGTTGTCCTGAAATAGGTTGACTCCATTTTGCCAGATTACTACTATAGGTTTA
>CAJKOW010000079.1 GCA_905201685.1 uncultured Bacteroides sp.
AACTTTTTCTGCAAACATCTGTTGTAAATCGGTTGGTTATATTAAGCTACAAATAAACCGACCGATATGCAGAGTTTCATAAACTACCTTTGCTCGTGAAATCGGTTTCACAGAGTTGAGCCGAAACTTAAAGTATCTAATAACGAAACAAGTAAAGGTATGGAAGAAAGATTCAATTTTAACCAATTACTTCAAAAGCCTATCGCCATGATGACTGGCGAGGAGCTTTGCTTTCTCATTACAAAGAGTGTAGCGTCCACCGAAAAGTCTACATCCCCAATGGCTTCCAAAGGCAACTATTATGGCATAGAGGGTATTGCCCGTGTGTTCGGATGCAGCGTACCCACGGCTAACCGCATTAAGAAGAGCGGCATCATAGACAAGGCTATCACACAGATAGGGCGAAAAATTGTGGTGGATGCAGACCTTGCACTGTCTTTGGCAAAAGAGTCAGGTGGAATCCATATTAAGGAGCAGTAATATGGAAGATAATTGGAAAAAAGATTTGGTAACAGACAGCTATGGAAATCCAGTCCGTTCCATCAGTAACCTCCGACTTATTTTCACTTTGGATGAGAATCTTAGTCGGATAAGATATGATACTTTTTGTCAGGACGATGTATGTTTCAGCCCTTTGTTTCGCAATGTCAATGGCAACAAGATTGATGAAGAATCGGCAGGAAAGATACAAGACTATTTGGAAAGGACATACAGATTACATCTGACGCAGAATAAAGTTTTTGAAATGCTAAAAACGACCTCTTCGGAACGGAGTTTTAACCCTGTACAGGATTTTATCATCCAAGAGACATGGGACGGACAGCCCCGCATAGCTACAACCCTTATTGATTATTTGGGAGCAGAGGACACGCCGCTTGTCAGGGAACAGACAAAACTATGGTTCGTGGCGGCTGTTGCCCGGGTTTTCACCCCCGGTTGCAAGTTTGACAACGTACTGACTCTGCCTGGTCCGCAAGGTATCGGGAAAAGCACCTTTTTCAAGACCATCAGTGGAAAGTGGTTCAACGATTCGTTCTCTTTTGCCAGTGGTGACAAGGAGAAGGTAGAAACCATAACCAATGGCTGGATTATTGAAATCAGCGAATTGAATGGTTTGAAGCGGGCGAATGACGCAGAGGCTGCCAAAGCTTTCCTGAGCCGTTGCAGCGACTATATGCGCCCTGCATACGGACATAAGGTTGTGGAGTTTATGCGGCATAATGTCTTTGCGGCTACTACCAATGAGACAAACTTCCTGCAAGGAGACAACGGGAACCGCCGCTGGTGGATAATCCCGGTTAAAGGCAACGGCCATGTATCGGAATGGTTGGATACTCTGCAACGTGCTGTCCCTCAACTTTGGGCAGAAGCATACGCCTATTACCAGCAAGGGATGAAACTTTATTTGACACCCGATATGGAAATTCAAGCCAATGAAGTGCAGGTACAACATTCCAACATCCTTGTTGACCCCATCATAGAAGATCTGGAAATGTATTTGGAGCGTGAGATTCCCGTCCAATATGCAAGTTGGACCATTCCGATCCGACAGGCTTATCAAAAGGGAGCATACTCAGAACCAAACTCAACAATGACTTCGCTCAACATGGTTTGTGCCCGGCAGATTATAGAGGAAATGCCCAATGATTTGGTCAGACGCAATCCTGCCAAATACACATCACAATATATCAATCGCCTGATGTCCATGATTCCTAATTGGAAACGGAGTGATCAGGAAAAGGTCAAAGGGTTGCATCCTGCCTATTGTGACAAGACCGGACGGGCAAAGCATCCGTGGGTGAGAGTGGACGCACCAAACGAAGAAGCTTGTACTTCATTACCAAGTGAGCAGGAGCTGCCATTTTAAATCTCAAACTAAGGGAAAAGAAGAATATCTGTCCCTTTGTCCCTCTTTCCCCCTAAAAAGAATGAAAACAAAAGGCAAATAAAAGAGAAAGTTATAAGAAATGCTTGGGACATGGGACAAAATGAATTGACAGTATGAGAAAGGAAGAACTTATCAAACAGTTACAAGAACATGAACCGCTACTGGCAAACGCGGTCAGCCACATGGTGGAGTATATTCAAGACCGTTACCCTGCGGCATATCCAAGCAAGGCACAGTCCGAAGCTGTGAATGACTATCTGCGGAGCGTCTATGCAGATGGGGACGGCAGCATGTCAAAGCGGAACCGCGAACATCGCCGTATCGCTTCGCAGAACATCACTATCGCCGCTATCCGTGTATTGGATAGTCGTCAGCTTGACAGACTGCAAGACGTACTTGACCATATTGCGTACGATAGGGAGTATTATATGCCGGAGAGAAGACATGGAATGCACCGCTGACTTTCTCTTTTGGCTGTACCATTTATAAAATATCTTCAAACAGACAGATGATGAAAACAAATTTGAATTATTGTATAGTGCTTTCATCAGAGCAGCTTGCGTATCTGGCAGGAAACAAATACGGCATTGACCGTATGAAGATTCTGCACCGGCTTATTGAGGAGGCAGTGTTGAAAGAAACCGATTATGCCATAAAAGGTTTCTCCACAACCTTGCAAGTTGGGCAAGCCGTTCTTTCAGAAGTGGATTTAGCTAACAAGTTGGGCTATGACAAAAAGACCATATCCCGTGTGCTTGATAAGATGAACCAGTTGGGAATTGTCGTATCTACGCAAAGTAACCGGACAAGTATCCACACACTGAAATGTATATCAGCATGGATGCAGGACGGAAACCGCATAGACAATCCTTTTTATGTCCGACTGAAAGACCGGCAAAACGATAAGGAAGATATGCCTGCTATATCAGATGAAGGCAAACAACCTTCTCCCTCTTCTTCTTTCCCTTCTGTTTTAGTTTTCTCACAGACTGCGGCAACGGAAGATTCCGGCAGAGATGTTTCGGCTAACAATCAGATATAGGCGTACCCAAAAGGAGGTGTGTCCGAAGCTGTTGTATGCAGTATTGCAAGAAGTTCCTATGTCGCACAAATTCGCTTCGCTTATTCGTACCACATAGGCATATTCCGGCAGTCGCAAGCTCCCACCGTGCTGACCCTTTTTA
>CAJKOW010000080.1 GCA_905201685.1 uncultured Bacteroides sp.
TACTCGCTGTTGCCGAAGCGACCTGCCAGCGTGGCTTGAATGGAGGAGGACAGCATGATGGTTGCCTTATTGTTGTGCTTTTTTAGGCAGTTCAGCAAGTCGGATGCAAAGCCGAAGTTTCCCTTCATGAAGTCTTCCGGGTTTTCCGGACGATTCACGCCAGCCAGATTGAACACGAAGTCTGCTTTCTGGCAGTACTCGTCCAACTCCTCCGGGGTAGAGTTCAGGTCATACTCATAGATTTCTTTAATATCCAATGCCGGGCGGGTCTTGTTTTTCCCATCCCGGATGTTTTTCAGGTTGTTGCACAGGGCGGTTCCCACCATACCCTTGGCACCTGTGACTAGAATGTTCATCCTATCACCTCTTTAATGTACTGCAGTGCAGTCCGGAATATCTACGCCATCCGGCACAGTTGCGTTATTGCAAATAGTACAGTTACTGCCAATGCGCACACGTTTGCCGACCTTCGCATATGTGCGCACGACGGAGTTTGTATAGATCAAAGCAAAGTCATCGACCGAGCAATCGTGATGAACCTCGACACCCGGGTTCAACAGAACGCCATTCCGACCGTGGATCCGTTTTGAACAACAGCGTTATTCAAAAGGACACAGCCCCAGCCAATTTTTGCATACGGACTGACATACGCACTCGAATGGATCAAATTCGGGAAAGCATATCCTATCTTCTCTGCCGTATCATAAATGCGTTCACGTACAGCATTATTGCCGATCGTGACGACCAGCAACTTGTATGTCCCAAAAAGCTTCGGCAGGTCGGAAACCCGCCCGACGACCTTCACACCACATATTTCCGTTCCGACTTCCACGCCATCATCAACGAAAGCGCAGTCGTATTTCTGTATAGCCAATTCGGACACCACGCGACCAAAGCCACCGGCACCTATTACCAACAACTTTTCTGTCATAAATAAAACCTTCACAATCAGTGAATTATTTTGCAAACCCTTGCTGTCAGTTTTTCTACTGTCATTCTAAATAGAGCTGCCAAAACAAGTGTGAGTAAAACGCAACTTAACAATGCCATAAGCATCACCATATCCGATTTCAGCGTATTTGTAAATTTCACTATAAACCAACATCCTATAGAATTTATAGTCGGCCAATGAAGTGCATAGATTCCAAAAGAAACTGCGCCCAACCTCTTGGCCAGTTTACACTCGAAGATGGATTTCACTCGTTCTTCTTGGGGAACAGCAATCAAAAAGCACGCAAAAGATACACTTGTAAACACAAGATTTCCAGCAAAAAAAGCTACAAGAGGCAGTAATAGACCGACTAAAACTAGAATGTGTTTTTTACTTTGTATCTCCGTCTTCTCTCTAAGTAGTCTTGCGCAAGATCCACAAAGGCACGCCATGATAATGCTTCTACCTGTAATGGCTGCCAATACGGTAAGTACACAAATAGCAATTGTCTCTGCCTTTTTTGACTTGCAAATCCAACTTACCCCGTAAATCAAAAATGAAGAAATTAACATATCTCTTAAACACCAAAACGGTGAGTTAAACTTGCTCGTTCCCAGTATCAAGACAAAAAAGGGTTCTTTCAATATATCCAAAATTGTCAAACGACTTCCATATAGGTGCGTCAGCCATGTGTTTTGTACGATTGCCTGCACACTATAGTTGTAGAAACCTATAGTGTTCTGGATTACAAAGATAAATATCGCTGTTCCCCAAATAGGTATCGCAAGGCGAAGGACTCGCTTAGTACACTTCACCAAAAAGTCCCTTATTTTTCGGGGGGGGGTAGACATTATCAACAAATATCCACTTATCGTAAAAAACAAGTAAAGCCAGAAACTCTCTGCTGTAAAAAATGAAACTGGTCCTTCAGTCAATATTCTGACAAACCAAGAATCAATTTGTGAAGCGTTTTCCGCATACTTGTATATTCCTGTGAAGTGACCCAAAAGAATGAAAAGGCACGCCAAGCCTTTCATTCCGTCAAGATAGCCTTCTCTTTGCGATTTTATATATTCCACCTTATACGTTAGGAATGCCCTTCAGCTCATTCTGAACATACTCGGTGGTCAGGATCTTCTTGACGGTGCCTTCCACGTCCAGACGGGTGGTGTTGTGGCTGGTGTAGGACTCATCCGCCATGGTATGTACCTCGCCGTTGACCACGAACTTGTCGTAGTTCAGGTCACGGTTGTCAGCGGCAACACGGAAGTAGTGACCCATATCCTGACTACGCAGACGCTCCTCACGGGTCATCAGGGTCTCGAACAGCTTCTCGCCGTGACGGGTGCCGATGATGTTCGTACCAGTATCGCCGAACAGCTGCTGAACAGCCTTGGCCAGATCGCCGATTGTAGAAGCATCCGCCTTCTGGATGAACAGGTCGCCGGGATTGGCGTGCTGGAAAGCAAACATGACCAGATCCACAGCCTCATCCAGGTTCATGAGGAAACGGGTCATGTTGGGGTCGGTGATGGTAATGGGATTACCCGATTTAATCTGATCGATGAACAGAGGAATGACACTGCCGCGGCTGCACATAACATTGCCGTAACGGGTGCAGCAGATAGTGGTACCGCCACGCTCAGCTGCCACACGGGCGTTAGCGTAGATGACGTGCTCCATCATGGCCTTGGAGATGCCCATAGCGTTGATGGGGTAGGCTGCTTTATCGGTGGACAGGCAGACGACGCGCTTGACACCAGCATCAATAGCGGCGTGCAGGACGTTATCGGTACCGATAATGTTGGTCTGAACAGCCTGCATGGGAAAGAACTCGCAGGAAGGAACTTGCTTCAGAGCAGCAGCATGGAAGATGTAATCAACACCGGGCATTGCATCACGGATGGACTGCGGGTTACGGACATCGCCGATATAGAACTTCACCTTTTTGGCATTCTCCGGATGCTTGGCCTGAAGCTCATGACGCATGTCATCCTGCTTCTTCTCATCTCGAGAGAAAATGCGGATTTCCTTCAGGTCGGAATCCAGGAAATGCTTCAAAACAGTAGAACCAAAAGAACCAGTACCACCAGTGATCATAAGGGTTGCGTTATCAAATGCAGACA
>CAJKOW010000081.1 GCA_905201685.1 uncultured Bacteroides sp.
TGTTGATTCACATTTTTGTTATTAAAATGTGTCTACCTATATCAGTACAAGACATACTTTTGATCGTTTGGCGGCAGCCGGCTTTACTTCTGTCCGTATCCCTGTCACGTGGATGGGGCATATCGGATCTGCACCTGAGTACCAATTGGATGAAGCGTGGTTGAGTCGTGTGGAAGAGGTGGTAGGCTATGCCGAAAAGGCGGGATTGAATGCGATAATGAATACCCATCATGATGATTCCTATTGGCTCAGTATAAAAGCTGCGGCACAAAGTGAAGAAGAAAATGAAAAGATTATGTCTCAATTCAAAGCTGTTTGGACGCAAATTGCTTTACGTTTCAGAGATAAAGGACATTTCCTATTGTTTGAATCAATGAATGAAGTACATGACGGTGGTTGGGGATGGGGAGATAATCGAAAAGATGGAGGTCGGCAGTATGCGATTTTAAATGAATGGAATCAGCTGTTTGTTAATGTCGTTCGTGCTACTGGAGGCAAAAATGCCGATCGATATTTGTGCGTGCCGGGATATGTGACAAATATTGAGCTTACTCTTCAAAATTTTGTATTACCTAAAGATGTTGTTTCAGATCGTTTGTTGGTGTCGGTTCATTGTTATGATCCGATGGGTTATACGTTAGATAATAAATATACTGAATGGGGACATACGGCCGATCCGTTAAAAAAGAACTCGGGTGACAATGAAGAACAGATAGTCAGACAGTTCAAAGCATTGAAAGAACATTTTGTAGAGAAGGGGATTCCTGTATATATCGGAGAGATGGGATGTGTACGGCGTTCTACAGACAAAGAGGAAGCATTTAGGAAATACTATCTGGAATTTTTTTATAAGGCGGCTCGAGTTAATGGGTTGGCCTCGTTCTATTGGGACAATGGTGGGCAAGAATTGTGTCTGTTCAATCATTCTACAGGCGATTGGCAGCCGGGTGCTTTTGATGCTGTGGAAGCTATGAAAAAAGGCTTCTTGACAGATGATTCTTCTTATACCTTGCAGACTGTGTATGACAATGCTCCTCGTTGAAAAGAACCATTCGAACAGATATGAGAATATAAAACAAACAGTACGTAGCGAAGGTCTTGCGGTCGGTTCACTACGTACTGTTGTTTTTTAGGTTGTGTGTATATCGTTCGTCACGACGGATATCAATACGAGCGGGCAAAGATCACACGGCATGCCGAAGGCTTGCCTGTTACCATACACTTGCCAGGCTCTTTGTCGCCGGGTACATACGAATCGAACGGGATGCAGCGGATGGTCGCTTTGGTTTCTTCCTTGATCTTTTCTTCGGTTTCGGTCGTGCCGTCCCAGTGAGCCAGGATGAATCCGCCTTCTTCGATCTTCTCCTTGAATTCGTCATAGCTGTCCACGGTAATGATGCGCTTATTGCGGTAATCGAGCGCTTTCTTGTAGATGTTGGCCTGGATGTCTTCGAGGAGGTCTTTTACGTATTCTTCGATTCCCTCGCACGAGCGGGTCTCTTTCTCCAGCGTATCGCGGCGCATGATTTCCATCGTGTTGTTCTCCAAGTCGCGGCCACCCATTACTAATCGTACGGGAACACCCTTCAATTCGTAATCGGCAAACTTGAATCCGGGGCGCTTGTTATCGGCATTGTCGTACTTCACGGAGATGCCCATTGCTTTCAGTTTGGCTACGATGCCTGCCACTTTCTCGTCGATCTTGGCCAGCATCTCGGCATTCTTGTAGATGGGCACAATCACTACCTGTATCGGAGCCAGGTGAGGTGGAAGTACCAGTCCGTTGTCGTCGGAGTGGGTCATGATCAGGGCTCCCATCAGACGGGTGGACACACCCCAGGAAGTAGCCCATACGTATTCCAGCTTGTTTTCCTTGTTGACGAACTGCACGTCGAATGCTTTGGCAAAGTTCTGTCCCAAGAAGTGTGATGTACCGCTTTGCAGCGCCTTACCGTCCTGCATCATGGCCTCGATGGTGTAAGTGTTGAGGGCACCGGCGAAGCGTTCGTTGGCCGACTTTACACCCTTGATAACCGGAACAGCCATGTATTTTTCGGCGAAGTCGCTGTAAACATTCAGCATCTTTACGGCTTCAGCTTCGGCTTCTTCGCGGGTGGCGTGGGCTGTATGACCCTCTTGCCACAGGAATTCGGCTGTACGCAGGAACAGGCGTGTACGCATCTCCCAGCGGAATACGTTGGCCCATTGGTTGCACAGGATGGGCAGGTCGCGATAAGAGTTGATCCAGTTCTTGTACGTATTCCAGATGATGGTCTCCGATGTGGGACGGATGATAAGTTCTTCTTCCAGCTTGGCAGCAGGATCCACCACTACTCCACCCCCGTTCGGATCGTTTTTCAGACGGTAGTGTGTTACTACTGCACATTCTTTGGCAAAGCCTTCCACGTGTTCGGCCTCGCGGCTAAGGAATGATTTGGGGATAAGCAAGGGGAAATATGCATTGACGTGTCCGGTCTCCTTGAACATTGTGTCCAGCTGACGTTGCATCTTCTCCCAGATAGCGTAACCGTACGGCTTGATAACCATACATCCACGCACAGCCGACTGTTCTGCCAGGTCGGCTTTCACTACCAATTCGTTGTACCACTGAGAATAATTCTCGCTACGTTTGGTAAGGTCTTTCAGTTCTACTGCCATTTTTATTTCGTTTATTATAAGTTTTTCCTATTACGGTTTTCAAACAGGACGCAAAATTACGAAATTCTTTGCAAAAGTCATTCATTCAGCAGTTTTTTTATCAGCAGTCGGGTTGGAAGGTGGTGTATGTCCTTTGGGGCGGGGTTCCGAACGCTTTTCCGGCAGGGGCGTCCGGGGAGCTTTGCAGTAAAAAAGAGGGTGTGTCAAATTAGGAAACAGCTTTCCTTTAGGCACGGATTACACGGAATTTCGCGGATGATTATTCTTCTTTCT
>CAJKOW010000082.1 GCA_905201685.1 uncultured Bacteroides sp.
CAGGACACATAGCCGGAACAGTCAAAGGAAGTGGAAGGGCTTGCGCCTCCCCATAATAGTGATAGGTAATCCTTTGATGTTATCTCCGGATTTTCCCCCACTTCACACCGTGCATGCGACTTTCACCGCACACGGCGTTCCATCGTTAGTCATACTCACAATCTATTACAATCTACCTTGTTCGTTTTTAGGGGTTGTGTTCCCCGAATTTCTCCTAAACCTGCTTTCAGGCGCAGAGCGTTCAGCTTTTCCATTTGCTTCTTATTGAGATTGCAGACTTCAAGGTAATAAGTAATCGTTTCAACCGTTTCTGCATGGACGAGCCGGTGTATCAGTTTATTTATCAGCACCAGATTTTCGTAGCTGTCATTCCCACCGTATTTTTTCGGCTTGATGTGGTGGCAGTGTATTTCATCTGTTGTCAGAAATGGCATTCCCGTAACAGCACATTTTCCGTATTGTGCCGAGAATAGGGAAATCCGGTTATCAGCTAATTCAACGCTCCTGTTTCCTATAGGCTGTCGCATAAGTGCCAGCATCAGATTCACGTTGATTTTCAGATTATCGTGCAATCCCTTCCGCCCCGCTGGGGTGTAGCAGTTGATAGCCCTTTTTCGGCTTAGAGGGATGCTATGCCGGATATAGCTGATAGGATATACTGGTTCGTCCGTCCCTTTCGCATAGCGTAGCGATTTAGACTTTCCATATTTCTGCGATTCAAAGACTGTTAATTTTCGGCCGTTTCTCACAAGTCTGCTTCCCTGGCGTTCCTTTAATCCATTGGTCAGCACTGTCATGACAGAACGTCCCAGGGAACTGCAATCTTCACTGATACAAGTTGCTATTCTGTAATAGTCTTGCAGCCCCACGACGATTGAGTTATACAGCGAAATCTCACCACGCTCATGTTTTTCCTTTCTTGGGTGGATTATATTTTTCGCCTGTGTGACCAGTTTTTGACGCGCATGTTCAAGCTGTTTGTCACCTACATGAGATTTGATGACATATTTATCTGCTCTGCGAAACACCTTCATCTTGAACCCTAAGAACTCTGAATAGCGATGTTTTACATTCACTATCTTTGTTTTTGTTGGCGAAACCTCTAAATGCAGACGTTCCATTAACCATTGTGTGACTGCCTTCATCGTCCGTTCCGCTTCATCTTTCGTCCTGCAAAATATTCTGAAATCATCAGCGTAACGGACAATATACATCTCCTTTAGATTTGTCCTTCGCATAAACTTGTAGGCATTGGATTTATTGATACTGCCATTTGCGTTTATGGAGGTCTTGTATTTTGCCGTGACCGGATTATCCTGCCATTGGCTGTCAACCCATTGGTCTAATTCATTCAGCACGATATTCGCCAGAAGTGGGGAGATAATACCGCCTTGGGGTGTCCCTTTGGTCGGGTATTCCATTGCCCCATTTTCTAACCGTATTGGTGCTTTAAGAATCCGTTTCAGCACGAACAGGAGATTTTTGTCCCTGATTCCGAGCGACCATATCTGCTTTATCAGCTTGCTGTGGTCTACATTGTCAAAGAATCCTTTGACATCAAACTCAACGACATAGTGCAGTCTTGTATTCTGTATTAAGAACTCCGCTCTTGCGATGGCGTTTTCAGCAGACCTGTTTGGACGGAATCCATAACTGTTTTCGCTGAATTTCGCTTCACAAATCGGCTCCATGACCTGCTTGATACATTGTTGTACCAGCCGGTCCCAGACGCAGGGGATTCCCAGCGGCCTGGTTTTTGTTGGGTCGTAAGGTTTTGGTATTTCTTTTCTTCGGACAGGTTTCGGACGATACCCATGTGTACTGCCGATTGTAATGAAACGGACTGTATCAATAACCTCATCCGGCATCAGCTTTCCGATGTCATCGAATGTCACGCCATCTGTTCCCGGAGTTTTGCTTCCGTCATTTGACTTGATATTTCTATATGCCAGCAGGATATTTTCACGTTTTAAGATGATGTTCATCAAATTTGTGAAAGTCTCATTTTTACTGCTTTTCGCATACAGACCGTCAAACACTTCCTGCATTCCGTAATACTCAGCATGGCGCAGTCCGCTCATACATAATGATTTTTCGGCTTTCTCTTTTGGCATAAGGCATCACTCCCTTCTTTTGAATTGAGTGACTTTTTTGTCCTACTCGAATCCTTACTGCGATTGAATGATTGTTTCATATATGACTAATGACTTGAGGCCATCCCTCCGAATCCTTCTTTTTCGCGGGATTCATCGTAAGTCCGACCTCTGCTTTTCAGCACCGGTTCGGCAGCTTATTTTCTTCGTCTGCCTGCTTTACCACTATGGTAAAGCCCGATACCTTTCCTTGTTCCGATAATTCTATCTGTGCATATACCCTTAGGTCTCCGCTTTAGTCCTGTCAGCTTGGATGCGCCTTTAACACATCATGGTCGTTCATACATACGATTTTTACTAAACCACACTGACGGCGAATTAACGCCACCATACATTTCTATATGGCCTACCTTTAGACCTGTACATTCGCGGTTTTCGTCAGTGCTTCCGCACATTCTAACCATAGGTATTTTATAGAGCCCCGGCCTATAGGTGACACCGCCCATCTCTGGGCGGCTTTCGTGTGGCTGGTTGTTATCCAGCAATTCTTACGGTCACTCTCAGCCGACTTCACCGAGCTTCTGACCCATAGCGTTTCCGCTTTAAGCCAGTCGGAGTATTAGGCTGGCGTTTCAGGGCGTTACCCCATCATTCCACCAATCGAATTACCAGTTCACCTGTCTTTCTTTTCACCTCCAATCATTGGACAAGTGCCCAACCTTTTCAGTTGGGAACAAGTTGCACCATACGGATAGCCAAGATATTTTTCCGCCTCGGCCATCATTGCGGCAAACTGTTC
>CAJKOW010000083.1 GCA_905201685.1 uncultured Bacteroides sp.
CATTTATGCTGACTATCGGTAATCTGGCTATGCGTCAGGCACGTGCTCAGTTCTCCTGCAACTTCCTGGCATGCGCCGGTTACGAAGTAGTGGACAACCTGGGCTTTGCTACTGTCGAAGAAGGCATTGATGCAGCCATGGCTGCCAAGGCCGATATTGTGGTTCTTTGCTCGAGCGATGATGAATATGCCGAGTATGCAATTCCTGCCTTCAAGGCTCTGAACGGACGCGCCATGTTTATCGTGGCCGGTGCTCCTGCCTGCATGGACGAACTGAAGGCTGCCGGTATCGAGAATTTCATCCATGTCCGTGTCAACGTGCTGGAAACCCTGAAAGAATACAATGCTAAACTTTTGAAGTAAGATGAGAAAAGATTTTAAAAACTTAGATATATATGCCAATTTCAAGCCCGTTAATGGTGCAGAATGGCAGAAGGCTAACGGAATCCAGGCTGACTGGAAAACTCCGGAACACATTAATGTGAAGCCTGTTTATACGAAAGAGGACCTGGAAGGGATGGAACACCTCGACTTTGCTGCCGGTATTCCTCCTTACTTGCGTGGCCCGTATTCTATGATGTACACTTTCCGCCCGTGGACCATTCGTCAGTATGCCGGTTTCTCTACAGCCGAAGAGTCTAATGCATTCTATCGCCGTAACCTGGCTTCCGGTCAGAAAGGTCTGTCTGTGGCTTTCGACTTGGCTACACACCGTGGTTACGACCCCGACAACGAACGTGTAGTAGGTGACGTGGGTAAAGCCGGTGTATCTATCTGTTCGCTGGAGAACATGAAGGTTTTGTTCGATGGCATTCCCTTGAATAAGATGTCTGTGTCCATGACAATGAACGGTGCCGTTCTTCCTATCATGGCGTTCTATATCAATGCCGGATTGGAACAGGGTGCCAAACTCGAAGAAATGGCCGGTACCATTCAGAACGATATCCTGAAAGAGTTTATGGTGCGTAACACTTATATCTATCCACCTGCATTCTCAATGAAGATCATCTCCGACATCTTCGAATATACCTCACAGAAGATGCCTAAGTTCAACTCTATCTCCATCTCCGGTTACCACATGCAGGAAGCCGGTGCTACGGCAGACATTGAGTTGGCTTATACGCTGGCCGACGGTTTGGAATACCTGCGTGCCGGTGTAGGTGCCGGACTGGACATCGATGCCTTCGCACCGCGTCTGTCGTTCTTCTGGGCAATCGGTACCAACCACTTCATGGAAATTGCCAAGATGCGTGCTGCACGTATGCTGTGGGCTAAGATTGTGAAACAGTTCAATCCGAAGAACCCGAAATCGTTGGCACTGCGTACTCACTCGCAGACATCTGGCTGGTCGCTGACCGAGCAGGATCCGTTCAATAACGTAGGCCGTACTTGTATCGAGGCTATGGCTGCCGCATTGGGACATACACAGTCTCTGCATACCAACGCTCTTGACGAGGCCATCGCTTTGCCGACTGACTTCTCTGCACGTATTGCACGTAATACTCAGATTTATATTCAGGAAGAGACCAACATCTGCAAGAACGTTGACCCGTGGGGTGGTTCTTACTATGTAGAGTCGCTGACCAATGAAATAGCTCACAAGGCTTGGGAGCACATTCAAGAAATCGAGAAACTGGGCGGTATGGCCAAGGCTATCGAGACCGGTATTCCCAAGATGCGTATCGAGGAAGCTGCCGCACGTACTCAGGCCCGTATCGATAGTGGCGCACAGACTATCGTCGGTGTGAACAAGTATCGTCTGGAGAAGGAAGCTCCGATTGATATTCTCGAAATTGATAATACAGCTGTTCGTCAGGAACAGTTGGAGAACCTGAAACGCTTGAAGGCAGAACGCAACCAGGCTGATGTGGACAAAGCGCTGGATGCTATCACCGAATGCGTAAAGACCGGCAAGGGCAACTTGTTGGAACTGGCTGTTGAGGCCGCTCGTGTTCGTGCCACTTTGGGCGAAATCTCTTATGCTTGCGAAAAGATTGTAGGACGTTATAAAGCTGTAATCAGAACTATTTCAGGCGTGTATTCATCAGAAAGTAAAAACGATGCAGACTTCCACCGTGCTTGTGAGCTGTGCGAGAAGTTTGCCAAGAAGGAAGGTCGTCAGCCGCGTATCATGATTGCCAAGATGGGTCAGGACGGACACGACCGTGGTGCCAAAGTGGTTGCAACCGGTTATGCCGATTGTGGTTTCGACGTAGATATGGGACCGTTGTTCCAGACTCCGGCCGAAGCTGCCCGCGAAGCTGTAGAAAACGACGTTCACGTAGTGGGCGTTTCTTCACTGGCTGCCGGACATAAGACTTTGATTCCGCAGATCATTGCCGAGTTGAAGAAGTTAGGTCGTGAGGACATCGTTGTGATTGCCGGTGGTGTTATCCCTACGCAAGACTACGACTTCCTGTACAAGGCTGGTGTAGCAGCTATCTTCGGCCCCGGTACATCGGTTGCCAAAGCTGCTTGTCAGATCCTCGAAATCTTGATGGACGAAGAATAAAGAGTCTATTTGGATATTTGCAGAAAGGGCGGAAAGCGTTTGCTTTTCCGCCCTTTTTCTTAATTGATGTTATAGAATTCCTTTTTTTACGTGAATAATTTGCAGAATTCATAAAAGAGACTATCTTTGCACTGTGTTTTTCATAGTATTAGATTTAAAATTAACAAGTTTTAGGGCTCAGCGGAGCCCTTTTTTTATGTCTCTTTACAAAAGGTCTGTACTCATGCTTCTGTATAGCGTTTCCGAATATGGGGTCAGCGGATATTTCAGGTTGGTAATCCCTTAATATATCAAGCATATTGCGTA
>CAJKOW010000084.1 GCA_905201685.1 uncultured Bacteroides sp.
TGCCATCACTTTCCACCGCGACAAACGCAGCAAACGTCAGATTGCATCGGCACTGGACGACATCAAAGGCATCGGTGAAAAGACTAAAACAGCCCTGCTGAAAGAATTTAAAAGCGTGAAGCGCATCAAGGAGGCTTCGACAGAGGCTCTGACCGCCGTCGTAGGCGAAGCAAAAGCAAAGATCCTCCGGGATTACTTTGAAGCAGACAAACCGTAAGGGAATCTCCCTCGAAGAGGGAATCATCCGGAGACATATGCCCTGAAAAAAGTCGGCTCACGACGCAGGATTTTGGTCCTGCCTATTTCTTTTGATTGGGATAATCTGTATATTTGTGACCCAACTGTAAAACAAAAGTAAAATGAGAGTAGTGATACAACGCACCGGACATGCTTCCGTCACCATCAACGGACATTGTAAATCGGCCATCGGGAAAGGACTGATGATTCTGGTCGGCATCGAAGACGCCGACAACCGGGAAGACATCGACTGGCTGTGCAAAAAGATTGTCAACCTGCGCATCTTCGACGATGAAAACGGCGTAATGAACAAATCGGTCCTCGATATCGGCGGCGAAATTCTGGTCATCAGTCAGTTCACGCTGCACGCCTCGACCAAAAAAGGGAACCGTCCCTCCTACATCCGGGCCTCGAAGCCGGACATTGCCATCCCCTTGTACGAAGAGTTCTGCCACAGCCTGAGCCAGGCATTGGGTAAAGAAATCGGTACCGGAGAATTCGGGGCAGACATGAAAGTAGAGTTGCTGAACGACGGCCCCGTTACCATCTGCATGGATACCAAAAACAAAGAATAAAAAGAGAAAAACATACGATGAATACGGAAGAAAACAACGCCGGCATCACGCTAAGCGATGCCCAGCAACAAGTAGATAACTGGATAAAACAGTATGGCGTGCGCTACTTCAGCGAACTGACCAACATGGCCGTGCTGACCGAAGAAGTCGGAGAACTGGCTCGCGTCATGGCCCGGAAATATGGCGACCAGTCGTTCAAACCGGGCGAAAAGGACAACCTTGACGAAGAAATAGCTGACATTCTCTGGGTGCTGCTCTGCATTGCCAATCAGACGGGCGTCGATGTCACCGAAGCCTTCATGCAAACGCTGGAAAAGAAAACCAAGAGGGACAATCAGCGCCACCTGAACAACGAGAAATTGAAAAAATAGGAAAAACATCATCTATAAAAAAGAAGAATTTATGGAAAAAAACGAACCTACGCAGAGCAAGTACGATAGCGCTCTGGCCAAGTACAACACCAGCCTCGACGATGCGGAAGTAGCCGCACAAGTAGCCAAAATCATTGCAGAGAAGGTTCCGGGAAACAATACGGAAGCAGTGAAGAAATTCCTGTTCAACTGCATCGACCTGACCACCCTGAAGTGCGAAGACAGCGATGAAAGCGTCATGAAATTTACCCAAAAAGTAAACCAGTTCGACGAGCAATATCCCGACCTGAAGAACGTGGCAGCCATCTGCGTTTACCCCAACTTCGCCGAAATCGTGAAGGATACCCTCGAAGTGGAAGACGTACGGATAGCCTGTGTTTCGGCCGGATTCCCCTCCTCGCAGACGTTCCTCGAAGTGAAAGTAGCCGAAACAGCCATGGCCATCATGGAAGGTGCCGACGAAATAGACATCGTCATCTCGGTGGGAAAATTCCTGAGTGGCAACTACGAAGAAATGTGCGACGAAATACAGGAACTGAAAGAGACCTGCAAGGACCACCACATGAAAGTCATCTTGGAAACAGGTGCCCTGAAGACGGCTTCGAACATCAAGAAAGCCTCCATCCTCTCCATGTACGCCGGAGCCGATTTCATCAAGACTTCGACCGGAAAACAGCAACCTGCTGCCACACCCGAAGCCGCTTACGTGATGTGTCAGGCCATCAAAGAATATTACAAGGAGACCGGCATTAAGGTAGGTTTCAAACCTGCCGGTGGCATCAACACCGTGAACGACGCATTGGTTTACTACACCATCGTCAAGGAGATATTGGGTGAAGAATGGCTGAACAACAACCTGTTCCGCCTCGGCACAAGCCGCCTGGCCAACCTGCTGCTGAGCGACATACTGGGACAGGAAACGAAGTTCTTCTAACCCCGGCCAACAACTTGTTACCGCCGTCCGATGCTCCTCTCCTGCCAGAGGCAAGGGGTAAACGGCTCTCCATAAAAAACGCTTTTCGGGCAACCGAAAGGCGTTTTTTAATTTCCTTTCTCCTCTGAGTACGGGCAATAAGCAACGCGCCGGAGCCACACAAGTGTTGCTCGCGAGCCGTGCAAGTGTTGCTCACGAGCCGTGCAAGTGTCGCTCACGAGCC
>CAJKOW010000085.1 GCA_905201685.1 uncultured Bacteroides sp.
ACTTATTTAACAGAATTTACTTGTGCAAAAACTTGTGCAGGTCTTAGAATTCCGTGTGCTCGAAGCTGTATAGCAGCCTTCCGATGGCGTCGTATTTATGCACCGTCCATCGGTTGCCGGCCCGCTGCGTGCCGTTCTGTTCCAGCACAAGGCGGTCGGCACGGTCGTATATCAGGCGTACGGTCTCGCAGCCCGGCAGCTTCTTTTCGATGCAGCGGTTGCGCCCGTCATATTGGTAGCTGTAGGCAACGATATTCTGTGTGTGGAGGGGAATAGAATACCCCGCCCAAAAATTTATAATGGACGGGGTATCCTTTTGGGTTTATTCAAATAAATTATCTAATTATCAGAACAACGAATATCTTCATTCAGTATAAAAAATAGTTGAAATAGATGGATCTCTGTTTTAATGATTTGCATGTAAAGGACCCTCATAATGGTTTATGTTAGGATTGTAAGGCAAATAGACGATAACGATTGAATCACCTACATCTACAAGACCTCTAGAAAGAGAAACACCATAGTAATATCTTTGTCCAACTTTGAAATTATAAAAACAAGAAAGATTCTTCCCCATTGCGTGGACAACTCCAACAGTATATTCCCCTTCTCTTTTTAGTCTATATGAATTATAGGCGTTGAACACAATACGACACGCTCCATATCCTAATACTAAAGTTAGTAACAAATGCTTAAAACTCAGTTTTTTTACTGAAAGCCATCTATTTCTGTTTACTTTTTTATTTTTCTTCATGATAAATATTCACATTGTGCTTATAACTGTTGATTGCTTCTATCCATTGAAAAAGTTTCTTTTATTTTTCTTTTTTTAATTCATCCATTGATTTTTGGGTAATGGCAGAGACTGTATTACCCAATATTCCATTTGTCTTTTCCGATACTGTTTTATTCACCTCTTTAATGGTTTCATTTAGAGCTCGGTTTTGGGACTGAATCTGCTTTGCCTCAGAAGCGGACAATGATTTACCTTGATTGTGTAAAGTCTGTCTTGCCTGATTGACAGCCTTGTTGTTGCTTTGTGCTTTTAAAAGATTAATGTTTTTATTGGTTTTTATTTGACCGCCAATCAAGCCTACTGCTGCCTTACCGACAACTTCCGAAGCAGGGGCGACAGAAGCTTTTATTCCGCCAGATGATATGTTAATATCTACTGCACTTTGAGCTACAACTGCTCCAATCCCAATAGCGGCTTTGGTTACTGCACTTTTTACAACTGAACCACCACTTGTAAGGAAACCTTCAGCTGCTGCAATACCTATATCTGCAATATCCACTTCTGTAAATGCGGAAAAAGAAAAATCATAAAACAAGTTGCTTGCAACTTGTGAGCCATATTCAACTAATGCTCCCAATCCTCCTCCAATTATATTAGAAAGCAGTGGAAATTCGCCGTCTTTATCGACATGTTTTATCGGGTTATCATAGCAGTAGGCGTACGGTACCCATCCATACAGTTTTTCCGCCATCGGATCCACCGTCGCAAACCTTCCTAGCGCCGCATCATAGTGCCGTGCCCCATAGTCGTACCAGTTCAGGCCTTTCTTCGTGTCCAGCTCCTTGCCGTTATACTTGTAAGGCTGTACACTCGTAGAGTTAGCGAAGACACCTCCGAAGGGATAATAATGGTTCACCTCCTCTACAGTTCCGTTCTGGTCGATAACCACGCGGTTGTTTCCCTGATGGTCCTGCAGGTAGTAGTGGTACTTGCTGTCGGCCAAAGTGAGGTAACCGGCTTCCGTCAGCAGCAGCTTCTGCACACCGTTTTCATAGATCACGTTGC
>CAJKOW010000086.1 GCA_905201685.1 uncultured Bacteroides sp.
CATTGCCAGGATGCTGACAATCAGGGTCAGGACGTTTGCTAGTATAATAGCAATATTGGGAATCTTGCTCATGCAAGTCCCTCCTTTCAAAGTAATATATTTATATTATAGCATACGCCGTGCATTTTACAATATGCATTTACCAGCTTAATTCTTCATTCTTCAGTTTCTTGCGTCAACTTCACTGTACTCACCTCCTGTGAAAAATTCCAAATTCTTTTAGATTCCCCGCACACATATACATTTGTTTCATTTTGGATGATATATTCAGCTTTATTAATTTCAGATCTCCCTTGCAATAAATTTATTTCAGATCTCCCTTTCATGCCAATAATAATTGCAATTCCCAGTATCAGAAATTTCTTATTTATGTTCCTGTTCGGACGTTTTCCATTGACCGGATCTACACCTTCTACCTTTACGAATAATGTAAAATCCAATTTTCCTTTTAATTTTAACATATTTTTAGTCCTTTGTTTTTATATTGTCTAATACATGTAATAAATTCGTAGATTCTGCCCGGAGTCGGGGTTTTCTTTTCCACCGGATCAGCATTCATGATGATCTTCCCATCAAATTCAAGGTAATCATTCATGACAATATACTGCCCGACCGTCCATCCGTCTGACGGGGATATGCCTATTCTTCCAGTCCAAGTCCACGGTCACCACTGGCGATAGAGCCGGAACCACTGGTGCTGCTCCACTGGTAACCGGTATTCGCTTTATTCAGGTTTCTTGTGGCAGGATTCTTTTCAATTTTTCCATCATCTGAGTTTGTGACAGATAAAACCAGTTTCCATTTGCCCTCATAACTTTGGTAATAATTGATGGTAACCGGTGCTTCGACCTTCTTGTACTCAACCGCAATATCATACCGTGCCCGCCAGCCTTCGTTACAGCTGGCCGGCCAGCCGATGCCATACCATGTAGATCCGTTTACTTTCCTGGTGTTACGTGTGTTCGCCATCTGCTTGTAAGTATAGCAGCGTTCGGTAACGTTGCGCTTTGATCCGCCTTTGCGGATCGAGTATCCCTGCAGCACACCCTGGATATATACCTTGCCACCATTCTTCTGCAGTGTTTTCAAATTTACACCGGCTTTGTCACACATGCGGTTAAAGACGTCTTTGGAAATAACAAATGTAGTTTTGACAGTCCCCGTTCGATCTGTTTCATCTTTTTTTGAACACCCCTTTGGAAGCTTATCGAAAAATACACAATCTTTTGCTTTGGTACTTTCCTTTCCATTTCTTCCAGTTGGATCACTGGTGACATACAATCCCACAGTTTTCCATCTGGTACCAGATGATGCGCCTACGGCTTTCACGGAAAATTTTAAATTCCCATCGCCATCGATTTTCGCAGTCTTGTCGCTATCACTAGAAATACTTCGATTAACACTCGCATAAATATTTGTCATGCCGAATGGTTCAAATAGTGTAAATAAAATAGTACAAAGTAATAGCAACACTATACTTGTTTTATGACTTTTTTCCTTCATTTTTACCTCCATTTTTTTGATTGGATTATTTTAGACATAAAGAAGGGGAAAAAGTCAATCCTAAAAAGGGGCTGTGAAAAAAGAATAGTCCCGAAAAAAGAAAGACCAAGAGTTTATA